>JBAVXH010000001.1:0-2873 GCA_049698215.1 Xanthobacteraceae bacterium
GTGTGGCCGGTTCCGGCGCGGGTTGGGGCTTGGGCTCCGCAGCCGCCTCGGCTCGCGGACTTTCGGTAGCAGAATCAACGGGTTCTGCCTTCGCCGCCGCCTGCGAGGCGACCTCGGTCGCCTTCAAGTCGATGGTCGTGGGCGGCCGCCGGCGCTTGTTCGGTGGCCCCGATTTCTCGTCTGCCATGGCACGTCTCCCGCCACCCCCGGCCGAAGCATCAAAGGCTTACTGCGCCCGGAACAGTCCGGCAACTTTACTCTGGGATGAGCGCGAGCAGCGACGCTTCATCGGGCCGCGCCGCGACCGCGATGCGCCCTGCGCCTGCCTCGCGCAGCGGCGCCGCCACCTCGGCGGACAGGCAATAGTGGGCAAGGTTTGTCACGGTGTTCACAGCGCCGGCCTGCCCGGCGAACCTAAGCAGCGTCGCGACACTGCGCCGCGAGTAGTGGAGCGCGGCGTCCAGCGCGTTCTCTTGCAACGCCTGCGTCAGATGCGGCGGAAGCTTTTCGGCCGCGACCGCGCGATAGATAACGACGGTATCGACGATAACCCCGTGGCGCCCGAGCTCACCCGCCAAGTCACCGGCGCGGTCCTCGCCGGCGAGATAGAGAAGTCGGCTTCCTGCGCCGAAGATTGTAGGAACGAAGGCGACAAGATCCGCGAGGGAGCCGCCGGGGGATCCGGCCTGCGTGAAGCCGGCCGTTTGGGCGATCTCTGCGGTTCGGTGTCCTACCGTCACGACGGGCAGCTTGCGCAGTTGAGCAAAGTGCGATTGCCGAGATGCCGCACGAGCAGCATTGGCGCTGGTCATCAGTACAGCATCATACCGCTCATCAAATTCCGCTTCGATTGTTTGCGTCGCAAGCAGCGGCGCGACCAGCACCTCGTGCCCGCGCGCGCGCAAGGCCGCGGCGGTGCGCGTGGCATCGGGCTCGGGCCGTGTGACGAGCAGGCGCATATCAGGAAAAAAAGAAGTCAGCCGGCGCGCGGCGCTTGAGTTCGGCGCCCGCGTCCGCGCCGAGCGCTTCTGCCTCGGGACGGCTCCCGGCGCGGCTCGTCTCGAACGCTTCGCTGCCATCCGGCCGCAGGATCATGCCGCGAAACGAGAACGCGTCGCCATCGAGCACCGCATGTCCGGCGATCGGTGTGCGGCATGACCCGTCGAGCACGGCGAGAAACGCGCGCTCGCAGGCAAGCGCCACACTGGTGTCGGCGTGATCGATCTTGGCCAGCAGTTCGCGCGTGTGCGCATCGTCGGTGCGCACCTCGATGGTGATCGCCCCCTGCCCGACCGCCGGCAGAAACTCCTGCGCGTCGAGCAGCGCCGTCGCCTGGTCGGCGAGGCCCAGCCGCTTGAGCCCGGCCAGCGCCAGCAAGGTGGCGTCGACCTCGCCGGCCTCGAGCTTTTTCAGCCGCGTCTCGACATTACCGCGCAGCGGCACCACCGACACATCCGGCCGCAGCCGCTGCACCATCGCCTGCCGGCGCAGCGACGCGGTGCCGACCACCGCGCCTTGCGGCAGATCGCGCAGGCTTCCCGCCTTGCGGCTGATGAAGGCGTCGCGCACATCCTCACGCGGCAGGCAGGCGGCAAGCATCAGCCCGCCGGGCAGCAGCGTCGGCATGTCTTTTGCGGAATGCACCGCGAGATCGATGCTGCCCGCCAGCAGCGCCTCCTCGATCTCCTTGGTGAAGAGGCCCTTGCCGCCCGCTTCCGACAGCGGCCGGTCCTGGATGCGGTCGCCCGAGGTGCGGATGGCGACGATCTCGATTGCGCCGGCGTTTTGCGCCGTGAGCGCCGTGCGCACCATGCGCGCCTGCGCCAGCGCTAGCGCCGAACCGCGCGTGCCGATGCGGATGGATTGCGCCACGGGACCTCTCAAGGTAAGTCGCGGGAGCTTATATCGTCATTGTGGGGCGCGAGCGAAGCTCGTTCCTCTGTTTGGCCATCCTTCGAGGCCCTGCTTCGCAGGGGGCCTCAGGATGAGGTTTGAGGACTTCATGCTCGTTCTCGGCATCGAGACGACCTGCGACGAGACCGCGGCCGCGGTGGTGCGCCGCGACGAGGACGGGCGCGGCGAAATCCTCTCGAATGTCGTGCTGTCGCAGACCGAGCACGAAACCTACGGCGGCGTGGTGCCGGAGATCGCCGCACGCGCCCACGTCGAGGCGCTCGACACCATCATCACGCGTGCGATGATCGACGCGAACCTCTCGTTCAATTCGCTCGACGGCATCGCGGCGGCGGCCGGGCCCGGCCTGATCGGCGGCGTGATCGTCGGGCTCACCACCGCCAAGGCGATCGCGCTGGTGCGCGAGAAGCCGCTGATCGCGGTCAATCATCTGGAAGCGCATGCGCTGACCGCGCGCCTCACCGACAACACGGAATTTCCCTACTGCCTGTTTCTCGCCTCGGGCGGTCACACGCAGATCGTCGCGGTGCTCGATATCGGCAAATATGTGCGGCTCGGCACCACGCTCGACGATGCGATCGGCGAAGCCTTCGACAAGACCGCGAAGCTCCTGGGCCTCGGCTATCCGGGCGGGCCGGAGGTCGAGGGCGAGGCGAAGCACGGCGATGCCGAGCGCTTCATCCTGCCAAGGCCGATGCTCGGCCGCGCGGAGGCCGACTTCTCGCTGTCCGGATTGAAGACGGCGCTGCGCATGGAGGCCGAGAAGGTTGCACCGCTGAGCGATCAGGATGTCGCGGACCTGTGTGCGGCGTTTCAGCAGGCCGTCGTCGATGTGGTCAGCGATCGGCTGCGCGTGGGCCTGCGCATCTTTCGCGAGCGCTTCGGCGGGCCGACCGCGCTGGTGGTCGCGGGCGGCGTTGCGGTGAACCAGGCGATCCGCCGCGCGCTCGGCCGCGTGG
>JBAVXH010000002.1:0-3733 GCA_049698215.1 Xanthobacteraceae bacterium
GTGCGGGGCTTGGCCATCACGATGTTCCTGTCAACGCAGTCGTTATCGGGGCACTCTTTAATGCGTTAAAATCGCAAGGGAAAGTACCAACGCGTGGCGGCAGCCCAGACGACCGGGAATGGGAGCCGCGCTCCGTGCGGCTTAGCTCTGTAGCTATGGCACTGCCGCCTTATTCGCCCTTGATTCCGGCCTCGGCGATGAGCTTGCCCCACTTCGCGCTCTCGCGCCGGATCAATGAGGCAAAATCCGTAGCCGAGGTCGGCGAGGGATCGGCGCCGAGGACGCGGATCTTTTCGGCAACAAGCGGGTCTTTGAGCGCTTGCACGAAAGCAGTGTTGAGTCTCTCAATAATGTCCGGCGGCGTACCGGCGGGCGCGACCAGACCAAACCAGCCTATGGATTCAAAATCGCTCAAACCCGCTTCTGCGAGCGTCGGGACCTCCGGCAGGAAGCTACTGCGCTGGAGTGCCGAAACCCCAAGCGCCTTCAGTTTGCCCTCGCGGATCAGCTGCTGCGAGGACGGGATATCGAGGACCCCAAGCGGGACGTGGCCCGCGAGGGCATCGGTCGCCACCGGACCGCTGCCGCGATACGCGACGAGTTGAATTTTGATATCGGCTTTTTGTGCAAGGAGTGCCGATGTCAGGTGCATCGCCGTGCCGTTGCCGCCGTGGCCGATCGACAGCTCACCCGGCTTGTCTTTCGCCGCGGCAATCAATCCGGCAAGCGAATTGAATTTTGTATTTTGCGAGGCGACCAGCACGAAGGGAATTCTGGTTAGCAGCGTGATGGGCGTCAGATCCCTCAACGGATCGAACGGCATCGCAGCGTTGAGGTGCGGATTGACCGTGAGGACACCGGCGGCCGCAACTCCGATCGTGTATCCGTCCGGCTTCGACTGGGCGACGGCGGCGATGCCGATATTGCCGCCTGCACCCGACCGATTCTCGATCACGAGCGGCTGGCGCAGCGCGTCCGCGACCACCGGCTGAAGCGCCCGGATCACGATATCGGTGCTGCCGCCGGGCGGGAAGGTCACGATGACCTTGATCGGTTGATCCGGATAGGCGGACGCTGCGCCGGACTGACACAGCAGCAGCAACGCAGCAACTATCCATCGGCCGCTTTTCCGGGTGACCTTGAGCATCTAATCTCTTTCTGACGAGAGCGTTCGTGAGAACAAATTATGCACGGCGAGGGGACCGCGACAAGCAAGTCAGCAGCAACGCAAGTGTTGATCGTGGGTGCGGGCCCTGTCGGTCTCACTTTGGCGATGGACCTCGCCAGCCGCGGCATTCGCGTGACCGTGGTTGAATTGCGCGGCGCCGGCGAGCCGCCAAGCGTCAAATGCAATCACGTCTCCGCGCGGTCGATGGAGGTTTACCGGCGACTCGGGCTGGCGCAAACGGTCCGCAACGCCGGCCTTCCTGCCGATTTTCCGAACGACGCCGCCTATCGGACAACGGCGACGGGCATCGAGCTTTCGCGCATCCGCATTCCCTGCCGGCGCGATCGCTATACCGCGACGAATGGCCCCGACACCGCATGGCCAACAGCCGAACCGCCTCACCGTATCAACCAGATCTACATGGAGCCGTTGCTATTCGCGCACGCGGCTTCCATGCCGAACGTGACGATCTTGAATCGCACCGCGTTCGAGAGCTTTGAAGATCAGGACAACGAAATTGTCGCGACGGTCCGCAATCTCGATACCAGTTCGACATCTCGGATCAGTGCCGATTTCCTCGTCGGCTGCGATGGCGCGCGTTCCGTGGTGCGCAAGGCAATCGACGTGACGCTGGCGGGGACGCCCGTGATCCAGCGCGTGCAGTCGACCTATATCCGCGCTCCGAACCTACTCGCGCTGATGGGTCCGCCAGCATGGATGTCGCTATCGCTCAATCCCCGGCGCTGCGGAACGGTGGTTGCCATCGACGGGCGGGAGGCGTGGCTTATCCATAATCATCTCAACCGGGAGGACGAGACGTTCGAATCCGTCAACCGCGATTGGTCGATCCGTGCGATCCTGGGTGTCGGAACGGACTTCGAATACGACATCCTTTCAAAGGAAGATTGGGTCGGCAGGCGGCTGGTCGCCAATGCATTTCGAAAGAAGCGCGCCTTCATCTGCGGCGACGCCGCGCATCTGTGGATGCCCTACGCGGGCTATGGAATGAATGCCGGCATCGCGGATGCCGCCAATCTGGCATGGTTGCTGGCGGCATATCTGCGGGGGTGGGCCGATCCGGCAATTCTGGATGCCTACGAGGCCGAACGCCTTCCCATCACGGATCAGGTCTCCCGCTTCGCGATGGACATGGCAATTAAGGTGTTGGGTCAGCGGCGCGCCGTACCGGAGGAGATTGAATCGGCGGGCCCCGAGGGTGACGCAGTCCGCGCGCGCGTCGGCCGTGAGGCGTACGATCTCAATGTGCAGCAATACTGCTGCGGCGGCCTCAATTTCGGTTACTTCTACGACCGCTCGCCGATCATCGCCTATGACGGCGAGGCGCATCCTGCATACACGATGGCGGACTTCACGCCCTCGACGGTGCCGGGCTGTCGCGTGCCGTACCTGTCACTGCGCGATGGGCGACCGATCTATGACAGGTTTGGGCCGGGCTATACGCTGATACGGTTCGACCCCGATGTTGCGATCGAACCGCTGGTGTCAGGGCTGCGTGCGTGCGGCGCTCCGATCGACGTCGTCGATCCCGACGCTCTTGATCTTGCGCGAAGTCCGGACCTTCCGAAACTTATTATCGCCCGAACCGATCAGCACGTCGCTTGGCGCGGCAATGCGTTGCCGGACAGATTGGACGGCCTGATCGCCACACTCGTCGGCCGCGTAGGCTCGCGGACCAAATCAGACCGTATCGACCGACGTGAAAAAGCGTGAGCGCGAAAAACGCGCGCTAAAGCACGCCGACAGCCGGCCGATCACTCCGCCGCCTCGCCCTCGCCGGCTTCCTGCTTCTCGGCGATGCGCTTTCTGCCGCGCAGTCCGCAGTCCCCCGCGGCAACCTTTGCACGACATCCAAAGCGCGCTTTCGGAGTAATCATGGCTGCACCAGTTGGCTCAACTTGACACCGGCGCAGGGCATCCCGACCATTGCCTTGATCCAAGGGAGCACCGCCTCCAGCGCGGAAACAATGCGGCTGTCCAAGACCGATCTCATCATTGTGGCGTTATTTGCGCTGACCGTTGTAGGCATCGAACGCAGCCATCAGCGCGACATCGAGGCGCCGGACGCCGCGGCGCTCGTAATCACCGCCGCGCCTTCCTGTCAGGATATCCTGGAGAACCGCCGCTTTGCGATGCGGCGGATGATGATCGCGGACGGCAGCCTCGCGCTCGGCAACACCTGGCGAAACGATGCGCTGCTGGGCGCGTGCCCGGCCAACTGATGCGCTCTGAGGCTATTCAACGACCTCTAACTCAAGCTTTCCGGCGCCGGATGACAAACGCTCAGCGAGCATCCGACCCTCATCGACCGTGAAAGATCCGATGATCTGTCCGGTTCCACCGGTGATGGGCTCGCGGATGACCGGCTTGCTCATTACTCGCCCATCGATCCGGATTTCGACGGGCTTGCCAATGCTTCTAGCTAGAGCAAAATCCGAGCGAATTGAATCGGTAGGGATTCCCATGAGGTGCGAATTCTGATTCACCCTGCGTGCTGGACGAGGAGGCCGGCATGCATGGCGAAGCCCTTGTCTGAAGATTTGCGGG
>JBAVXH010000003.1:0-19161 GCA_049698215.1 Xanthobacteraceae bacterium
CGCCTGATGGGTGGCGGCTTCGGCCTGCGCGCCCATCGCCTCGGCGACGACGCGGATCGCAACGTCCTTCGCGTGCGCCGCGTCCGCCACTTCGGCATGAGCGGCAACCCAGCGCAGATGGGCGAGCGTCGCCTCGGCCTTGCGCACGTCGGCCGACACCTGCTTGTACTTGACCGCCTGGCGCGCCTGGCGCTTCAGCGCATCGATCTGCTGCGCCAATTGCCCGATCACATCCTCGAGCCGGTTGAGATTGGTCTCGGCCGCCTTCAACCGCAGTTCCGCCTCGTGGCGCCGCGCATGCAGCCCGGCGACGCCCGCGGCTTCTTCCAGCACGCGGCGGCGCTGCTCGGGCTTGGCCTGGATGATCTCCCCGATGCGGCCCTGATGCACCAGCGCCGGCGAACGCGCGCCGGTCGAGGCATCGGCGAACAGGAGCTGCACGTCGCGCGCGCGCACCTCGCGGCCGTTGAGCCGGTAGAGCGAGCCCTTCTCGCGCTCGATGCGGCGCGCCACTTCGAGCGTCTCGTGCTCGTTGAACTGCGCGGGCGCGGAGCGGTCCGAGTTGTCGAGGAACAGCATCACCTCGGCGCTGTTGCGCGCGGGCCTCGTGTTGGTGCCGGAGAAGATCACGTCTTCCATGCCGGCCGCGCGCAGCGACTTGTGCGAGGTCTCGCCCATCACCCAGCGCAGCGCTTCGACCAGATTGGACTTGCCGCAGCCGTTCGGGCCGACCACGCCGGTCAGCCCGTGCTCGATCTGGAAGTCGGTCGGCTCGACGAAAGACTTGAACCCGAGCAGACGTAACTTGTTGAGTTTCATTGCGTTTCCGCGCACCTGTGGGCGGGCGCTGCCGCAAGCCCCGCTTCGCCGAGGTGTCTCACCCGCCTGTCGGGCGAATCAGCCACCCCCTGAATCGTGCCGGAGAATGAATCGGCGAAGCCCTCGCCGCAACAGGGGAATTTCGGATGTCCCGTGAGGAATGTTGTGGAGAGTGGGGGGCCGAGGTTCCAGAGTTAGCTACGCGCAGGCCTACGGGTCCAAGGAGGAGTGAAGCACAAGCCATTGGCGCGCCGCACCGATCGCCGCGCGGATCAAACCCGCGGATGGACGGTTCAGCCTGCTACTGGCAGATATAGCCGCATCGCCCGCGGACGGACGCGGCCACGCGCTTTTTCACACCACCCCAAAAGCATGCTTCGTTCAACTCGGTCACGGTGACCGCGCGATTCTGCATGATGACGCAGAGGCCATTGGTTCCAAGTCGTCTGGTACTTTCTCCCGCCGGAATTCCACCGTTTGTTGATGCGTCCGGCCGAGCCAATCTTCCCACCGAGGCGCAGACCGCCGCCGCGCTCCCGGCGGGCAGACGATTGACGCAGACAGGCCTGATCATATCGACAACGGCGTTGCGCGATGCGTCGCGCGATACGCGGATGGCATCTTCGGTGTCGCACCCCACCGCGAGCGCGGCCACCGTTCGGGTCACCTGGTTCGCGCTGTTCTGAACGCAAATCCCGAGCGGTTGCGCAAGCGCCGGGCCCGACATCGACACTCCCAACACCGCTGCGAGGAATAGCGATCCCCCCGTCAACGCGATAGTTCCTGCACGATGTCGCATCGCATCCTCCCGGCAAGCGTCGAGAAATACGTGAGAGTCGCTGACCAAGGAGTGCCGATGACCAGTACGCCATAGTGCAAGCCAAGTGTTGGTCATTGCAAGTGATCGGATTGTCGCGGCGACTGGCTGCCACACCCATGAACTCTGCATTAGAAAACCGGATTGCGCTGCGCTCCATCCGAGCTACGCGGCTATTTCGGCACCACGCCGGGCCTTTGGATCAACCTCCAGGCTCGCTACGATTTGGACGCAGCCGATCGAAAACTGCGCCGCCGCATCGAGCGCGAAGTCAGCCCGCGCGCCGCCTAAGGGCAACGGTGACTGACGGCGAAGCGTAATCCGCCATTCCGCATGAGGATAAGATGGCGCAATACGCTTCGCTATTGCGCGCTACGCGCTGGGTGCCCGCGTTCGCTTTCGCGGGGACGAGCGGAGATGAGATCGGTCAGCCTCTAGCTCTTCGGCAGCAGCGGCGCGATCAGCTTGTCGAGTTCCTCGATCGTCGCGCCGCCTCTCTGCAGCTTGCCATTGATGAACAAGGTCGGCGTCGACTCCACCTTGTATTCCTTGCTGCCCCGTTCCCGCATCGCCAACACGTCGTTGTAGAGCTTTTGATTCGCCAGGCACTCCTCGAAGGCCTGCTGGGTCAGGCCGGCCTGCTTGGCGATCTGCTGGAGCTGGGGCAGCGGCTGGCGCACCGCCCATTTGTCCTGGCTGTTGAACAGCACCTCGATCACCGCGATGGCCTTCTCGCCGTTGTCCTTGTCGATGCAGCGCGCCAGCATCGCGGCCGCGGCGGCCAGTTCGTCGAGCGGGAATTCGCGGAAGATGAAGCGCACCTTGCCGGTGTCGATGTACTTCGCCTTGAGCTGCGGGAACGTGGTCTTGCTGAAGGTCGCGCAATGCGGGCAGGTCATCGAGGCGTATTCGACGATGGTGACGGGCGCATCCGCCTTGCCCAGCACGATGTCGGGCAGGGGGCCCGGCCGCATCAGCTCTTCCTGGCTCGGCCCCTGCGCGGCGGCGAACGGCGTGCTGCTGAGCAGCGCGGCGGCGGCGATCAGCGCGGTGGCGGACACAACGAATTCGCGGCGATTGAAGAACACGGCGAGTTCCCTTCGGCAAAGGCCTAATCCGGGCCGTCTCGGTAGCCTGACCGGCGAATTATGGCAATGTGGCGTTCCGGCCGCCCGAAATTCCGCTCACGTTCGGTTGACCGAGGCCGCCGGGGGCTCACCAAGGCGTAGGGCGCAATAAGCGAAGCGCATTGCGCCGTCCTTCCAGATGGCCGGCTTCCTCGTCAGCCTTGAAGGCGCAATGCGTTTCGCTGCGCTCCACTTATTGCGCCCTACAGGCTCCGTTTGACCGAGGCTCCCAGCCTCGCCAGCGCGTCCCGCAGCCCTTCGTCGCCGATATCGGTCATGCCTTCGGCGAGACGCGCGACTTCCGCCGGGTCCGGCCCCGAAGGGGCCCGTTTCTTGGTCTGCCGTTTCAGCGGCGCCTGGCGGATCTGGATGCGCGCAACCGCGCGCCAGCCGAAGAAGCGGTTCACCTTTTCGACAATGATGCCCGACAGGTGCTGGATTTCGAGCGCCACCGGCCCCTCGACCCGCAGCACCAGGGTCGCGGGTTCCGGATCGTCCTCGTGCACCCGGCGCGGCCAGATCATGCGCATCGGCTCGCAGTGATCCGCGATCTCCGCGCCGACGATCTCCGGCCAGTGCGTCACGATGCCGGTCGAGGCGAAGCCCTGCCTGGCGAACGCCTCCTCGATCGTCTTCGCGACGATCTGGCTCAAGGGCTTCGGGTATGAGCGAGGCTTGTTCAAGTTTCGCGGCTCTGTCAGATCGGAGCCATGAGCCTAGCAGCGAAAGCGCCGCCCCAGAAGGCCGCGCCGAATGCCGCCGATCTGTTGCGCTGGTATGACCGCCACCGCCGCGTGCTGCCGTGGCGCGCGAAAAAAGGCGAACGCGCGGACCCGTATCGCGTCTGGCTCTCCGAGATCATGCTGCAGCAGACCACCGTGAAGGCGGTCGCTCCTTACTATGCGCGCTTCCTTGCGCGCTTCCCGACTGTGGCGGAGCTTGCCGCGGCCCCGCTCGAGGATGTGCTCAAGCTCTGGGCCGGGCTCGGCTATTACGCGCGCGCCCGCAATCTGCATGCCTGCGCGAAAGCCGTGGTCGAGCGGCATGGCGGCGAGTTCCCTGACACCGAAGAGGGACTGCGCGCGTTGCCCGGCATCGGCGCCTACACGGCCGCGGCGATTGCGGCGATTGCGTTCGACCAGCCGGCGAGCCCGGTGGACGGGAACATCGAGCGCGTGATCGCGCGGCTGTTCGCCGTCGAGGAGGAATTGCCGGCCGCCAAGCCGCGCATCCGCGCGTTCGCCGAAAGTCTCACGCCGCAACGCCGCGCCGGCGATTTCGCGCAAGCCATGATGGATCTCGGCGCCACGATCTGCACGCCGAAGAAGCCGGCCTGCGCGCTCTGTCCCTGGATGGCGTCATGCGCCGCGCGGATGCGCGGCGATCAGCAGAGCTTCCCGCGCAAGGCGGAGAAAAAGACCGGCGCGCTGCGGCGCGGCGCGGCGTTCGTCGCCGTGCGCACGGATGGTTTTCTCCTCGTGCGCACGCGCCCCGAAAAGGGGCTACTCGGCCGCATGACCGAAGTGCCGACGACCGAGTGGCTGTGTGATTTCGACGACACGACGGCGCTTGGGCGTGCGCCGCTCAAGGCAAAATGGCGCCGCACGCTTGGCGTGGTCACGCACACCTTCACGCATTTTCCGCTCGAGCTTGCCGTGTACACGGCGAACGTGCCGCCGCGCACCGCAGCGCCTGCCGGGATGCGCTGGACACCGCTCTCCGGCCTGCACGGCGAAGCGCTGCCCAACGTGATGCGCAAGGTCGTTTCTCACGTCCTGAAAAACTCGCGCGTGTAAAATCTTGGCGAGCGGCCGTGGCGTGCCACGTTGCGCGTGTTACGCTTCCCGCCGGACCGCAGCTCAATGAAGCGGCGGCAAGCACGGGGAAACGTCATGCTTCAATCGCGTAGAGAGATGTTCAAGACCGCAGGCGCGGCTGTTGCGCTCGCTTCGCTGTCGCCGAAGGCGTTTGCGCAATGGCAGCCGAACGCGCGCTATCCGGACGCCTACGTCCAGCATCTCGATCCAAGCTTCGCCAAATATCGCCTCGGACTCGCGAGCGTCGAACAGCTCTATACTGGTGCGCGCTGGAGCGAAGGCCCGGTGTGGATGGGCGACTGGCGCTGCCTGTTGTGGAGCGACATCCCGAACAATCGCATCCTGCGCTGGGATGAGGAGACCGGCCGCACGACGATCTATCGCAAGCCGTCCAACAACGCGAACGGCAACACCCGCGACCGCCAGGGCCGTCTCGTCACCTGCGAGCACGACACGCGACGTGTGACGCGCACCGAGATCGACGGCTCGATCACGGTGCTGGCCGACAAGTTCGACAACAAACCGCTGAATTCGCCGAACGATATCGTGGTGAAGTCGGACGACTCGATCTGGTTCTCCGATCCGCCGTTCGGCATCCTGGGCAATTACGAGGGCCACGTGGCAACGCCCGAACTGCCGACGCACCTCTATCGCCTGGATCCGAGGACCAAGCAGTTGACGCCTGTCACCCCCGGCGACTACCGGCCGAACGGGCTTGCCTTCTCGCCCGACGAGTCGAAGCTCTATGTGGTCAACGCGTCGGCGACCCCGCGCGAGATCTTCGTCTACGACGTGACCGACAACGGCACCAAGCTCGCCAACAAGCGCACCTTCATTACCGCCGAAGCGGGCGGCACGCCGGACGGCTTCCGTGTCGATACCGACGGCAACCTGTGGTGCGGCTGGGGCATGGGCAACGCGCAGCAGGACGGCGTGAAGGTGTTCGACCCGACCGGCAAGCCGATCGGCTTCATCGCGCTGCCCGAGCGCTGTGCGAACGTGGCGTTCGGCGGTCGCTATCGCAACCGCCTGTTCATGGCGGCGAGCCATTCGGTTTATTCGCTTTATGTGAACACCCAGGGCGTCGCGGGCGGCTGATCAATTCCGTTCATGGCTGGCTCGCATTCTTTCAATCCCTCCCCCGCTTGCGGGGGAGGGTAGGTGGCGGTAGAGCGCGTCATGCTCACCTCACAACGCGCTCTCTTCGATATCCCCTCTGAAGTCTCCTACTTGAACGCGGCGGGCTGGAGCCCGCTGCCGCGCGCCACCCAGGAAGCGGCGCGCGAGGCTGTCGCCCGCAAGGGCCAGCCGTGGAAGCTTCCCCCTGAGTTCTCCAACGAGCAGCACGAGCGCGCCCGCAAGGCGGCCGCGGCGCTGATCGGCGCCGACGCGGCGGATGTGGCGCTGATCTCGTCGGTCGGCTACGGCGTCGCGATGGCCGGCAAGCTGCTGACGATCCACCGCGGCTTCCGCGTGCTGGTGCTCGAAAACGATCACACCTCGCCGGTGCTCGAATGGATGTCGCGCGCACGTGCGCAGGACTTCATCGTCGAGACGATCGCGCAGCCTGCGGATGGCGACTGGACCGCCGCCGTGCTCGCGGCGATCGAGCGGCCAGGCGCCGCGCCGCTGTCCCTCGCCTCGATCTCGTCGATCCATTGGTCGGACGGCGGCATGCTCGACATGCCGAGGATCCGCGACGCACTGCGGCGGCAAGGCGCGGCTCTGCTGCTCGATGCCACGCACAGCGTCGGCGTGATCGCGACCGACGTGAAAACACTCGACCCGGATTTCCTGATCTTTCCGACCTACAAATGGGTGCTCGGCCCCTACGGCCGGGCGTTCGTGTATGTCGCGAAGCGCCACCAGGACGGCGTGCCGCTCGAACAAACCTCGTTCGGCCGCCGCAATGTGAAGGCCGAGAATCCGGTCTACTTTGCCGACACAAGCTATCTGCCCGACGCGCGCCGTTTCGACATGGGCGAGCGGGACCATTTCATTTCAATGGAAATGGCCTCGATGGGGATGGAGATGGTTGCGTCGTGGGGCGCGGAAGCGATCACGCAGCGCCTGTCCACGCTGACGCGGCGCATCGCCGAAGGGCTCGACGGCACGAACGCGGTGCAAGTGCTTGATGAGAAGGTGCGCGCGCCGCACATCCTCAGCATTGGTTTTCCCGGCGGCATGCCGGGCGACCTGATCCCGAAGCTTGCGAGCGAGCAGATCTACGTCGCGTCGCGGCTCGGACGCATGCGCATCTCGCCGCACGTCTACAACGACGAGGCCGATGTCGACCGGTTCGTCACGGCGCTGACGCGCGCAACGGCGTCTGTATGATCACACGCCGCGCGGTGCTCGCGGCGTCGGGATCGCTCGCCGCGACAGCGTTGGCCCCGAGGGCATTGGCGCAGGACTATCCGGCTAAGCCCGTCCGCATCATCGTCCCGTATGCGGCGGGTGGCGCGACCGACATTCTGGCCCGTCTTCTTAATGCGCGGCTCGAGCAGGAGCTCAAGCAGAGCTTCGTGATCGACAATCGCGGCGGCGGCGCGAGCCAGGTCGGCACGCAGGCGATCGCGACCGCGCCTCCTGACGGCACCACCATCGGGCTGATCGACTCGGCCTTCACCATCAATCCCGGACTGTTCGCCGGCAAGCTTCCCTACGACACGCTGAGGGACTTTGCCGCGGTCTCGCTGGTCGCGACCGCGCCGCTGGTGCTGGTGGCGCATCCCTCGGTTGAGGTGAAAACCGCGCAGGAGCTGATCGCGCTGGCGAAGCAGAAGCCCGGCGGCCTCTCGTTCGCATTGCCGGGCCTCGGCACGCCGGTGCATCTCGCCGCCGAACAGCTGCGCCAGGTCGCGGGCATCGAGGTGGTCACGGTGCCGTATCGCGGCGCGGGGCCGTCGATTGCGGATTTCATCGCCGGCCAGGTGCAGATGACGTTCGCGACGGTGCCGTCGATCCTCGAGCATGTGCGCGCCGGCCGCGCCCGCGCGCTCGGGATGGTGGGCGAGCGTTCGCCGCTGCTTCCCGAGGTGCCGACCATGGCGCAAGCCGGTCTTGCCGGCATTGATGCGGCGCTGATGTTCGGACTTGTCGTGCCGGCGGCGACGCCCGCTGCCATCGTCAGCCGACTGAGCGAAGTGGCGGCGACCTGCGTGCGTACTGAGCCCTTGCGCGGACGCCTGGAAGAGCTCGGCTATGTACCGATCGGCTCGACGCCGGACGAATTCCGCGCCCGCATCGCGTTGGATATCGCGAAGTGGTCGCGCATCATCGAAACGGGAAACATCAAGCCAAATTGAGCGAGCGAAATGGCGGTCACCATCGAACGCGTCGAAACCATCGCGCTGCGCATCCCGTACGATCATTGGGCGCCGAAGCCGACCTTCGGCGGCATCGCGCGCGACACGATGGACTGCCTGCTCGTTCGCGTGACGGCGAGCAACGGTCTTGTCGGCTGGGGCGAGGCGTTCTGGGGCGGCTGGCAGGCGACGCAGGCCGCGGTCGAGCATTGGGTCGCGCCGCTCGCGCGCGGCCAGGACGTAAACGACAGGCAGATGTTCGCGCGCTTCGAGCGTTCGCTGCACAACTTTGGCCGCTCGGGCCCTTACATCTATGCGCTCGCCGGGCTCGACATCGCGCTGTGGGACCTGCGCGGCAAGCTCGAGGGAGTGCCGGTGCATGCGCTGCTTGGCGGCAAGAAGCGCGAGCGGGTCGAGGTCTATGCCTCGCTGATCGCCTATGGGGGCAACATCGAGCATGTGAAGCGCAACGTGGCGCGCGCACTCGAGCGCGGCTACCGCCACATCAAGCTGCACGAAAAGACCACCGAGGCTGTGGCCGCGACGCGCGAGACCACGGGGCCGAACGTCCCGATCATGGTGGACGTGAATTGCGCATGGCTGCCCGATGCGGCGCATGAGGCCGTAATGGCGATGAAGCCGTATGATCCGCTCTGGGTCGAAGAGCCGATCTGGCCGGCGGAAGACGTGGACTCGCTCGGCAAATTGCGCAAGGCGACCGGCGTGCCGCTCGCGGCGGGCGAGAACGCGACCGGCGCGCTCGAATTCGTGCGGCTCGCGGCTGCCGGCATCGATTACCTGCAGCCGAGCGCGGTGAAGAACGGGCTGACCGCGCAATGGGACATCTGCCGGCGCGCGGAAGCTGACGGCGCGATCTGCGTGCCGCATTCGCCGTATTTCGGCCCCGGCTATCTCGCCACGCTGCACATCCTTGCCACCAAGGAGAAGGAGGTCGCGCTGGAACGCTTCTTCTGCGATCTCGACCACGTGCCCTACGGCAAGAGCGCGCCGATCGAGAAGGGCTGGGTCGCCATTCCCGACATGCCGGGCCTCGGACCGGAGCCGGACGCCGACCTGCTGGCGCGCTTTCGCGCATAGCTCTCTCCATCGTCACTCTGCGATTACTGGATGCCCCGCTTTCGCGGGGCATGACGATCCGGGTATATGGGACGCTCAAACACAACGGGAGCGAAACGAAAATGAGCATCGACCGCAAGGAAGTCGGCCCGCGCATGAGCCAGGTCGTGGTTCACGGCAACACGGTCTATCTGGCCGGCGTGGTGGCGCGCAACGCGTCCGGCAAGAGCATGACCGAGCAGACGCAGGATGTGCTCAAGAGCATCGACGGCTACCTGGCGCAGGCCGGCACCGACAAGTCGAAGCTCCTCTCGGCCAACATCTGGATCACCGATATGGCGAAGTTCGCCGAGATGAACGCCGTGTGGGACGCCTGGGTATCGCCCGGCAACACGCCGGCGCGTGCAACGGTCGAGGCGAAGCTCGCCGCGCCCGGCTACAACGTCGAGATCATGGTGGTGGCGGCGAAATAGCCGCATGGGCGGCGAGCAACCGCTGAGCGAACTCAAGGCGCGGCTGCGCGAGATCGCCGATCTGCGCGCGGCCGCGGCTGTCCTCGATTGGGATCAGGCGACCTACATGCCGCAAGGCGGCGCGCCCGCGCGCGGGCGCCAAACCGCGCTGCTCTCGCGCCTCGCGCATGAACGATGGATCTCTCCCGAGATCGGCAAGCTGCTGGATCAGCTCACGCGCTACGGCGAGAGCTTGCCGCCCGATCATGACGATGCGTGCCTGATCCGTGTCGCGCGGCGCCGCTACGAAAAGGCCATCAAGGTGCCGGCGGATTACGTCGCGCGTGCCAATGCGCATAGCGCTGCCTCTTACGATGCCTGGACGCGTGCGCGTCCGGCGAACGATTTCGCCGCGATGGCGCCGTATCTGGAAGAGACGCTGGAGTTGAGCCGCGAATACTCGGGTTTCTTCGCGCCGTACGGCCACATTGCCGATCCGCACATCGATCATGCGGACGAGGGAATGACGGCGGCCTCCGTCCGCTCGCTGTTCGACGAACTGCGGCGCGAGCTTGTGCCGCTGGTGCGCGGCATCTGCGATCAGCCCGCCGCGGACGACAGCTGCCTGCGTCAGGTATTCCCGAAGCAGGCGCAGTTCGATTTCGGCCTCAAGCTCGCCGAGCGCATGGGCTACGACACGCGGCGCGGGCGGCTTGATCTCACGCATCATCCGTTCTGCACCACCTTCGCGCTCGGCGACGTGCGCATCACCACGCGGGTGAACGAGCGCGATCTGGGCGATGCGCTGTTCTCGACGCTGCACGAGGCGGGCCACGCGATGTACGAGCAGGGCGCGAGCCCGGCGCTCGAAGGGACGCCGGTTGGTCATCACGGAGCGTCAGCCGGCGTGCACGAGAGCCAGTCGCGGTTGTGGGAGAACGTGGTCGCGCGCAGCGAAGGCTTCTGGCGGCATTTCTATCCGCAGCTTCAGGAGGTTTTCCCGGATCAGCTCGGCGGCGTGCCGCTCGCGACGTTTCATCGCGCGATCAACAAGGTCTCGCGCTCGCTGATCCGCACCGACGCCGACGAGGTGACCTACAATCTGCATGTGATGCTGCGCTTCGAGCTCGAAATCCAGATGCTCGAGGGCAAGCTGCGCGTAAAGGACCTGCCCGCGGCGTGGAATGCCGCCATGACGGAGAATCTCGGCATTACGCCGCCGGACGATCGCGACGGCTGCCTGCAGGACGTGCACTGGTTCTCGGGCGGGATCGGCGGTGCATTCCAGAGCTACACCATCGGCAATATTCTCGGCGCGCAGTTCTATGCGGCGGCGCTCAAGGCGCACCCGGGCATTCCCGGCGAGATCGCGCGCGGCGAGTTCGCGACGCTGCACGGCTGGCTGAGGGAGAACATCCACCGCCACGGCGCGAAGTTCACGCCGGACGAATTGCTCCGGCGCGCGACGGGCTCCGCGATGACGATGCAGCCCTATCTCGATTATCTGCGCGGCAAGTACGGCGCGCTTTACGCGCTCTAGGCTCAGGCGGGTGGAAATTCGTAGGGCCTCATCCTGAGGAGCCGAGCCATAAGCGCGTTTACGCGCGTCTGCGACGCGCTATGGCGAGGCGTCTCGAAGGATGGCCCGACGCGACAGCGGTGCATGTGGCCATCCTTCGAGACGCGGTCCTGCGGACCGCTCCCCAGGATGAGGTGCAGAGCCGGATCGGCTTTTCCGGATCGTCGGCCCACGCGCTGCCCACCGCGGCGAGCACCGCGAACGCTGCGGCGATCAAGCGAGTGTGAAGCCGGGCGCGACAACGCGAGGCTAGAGTCGCCTCCAGCCGGGCCAACACCGGCATCCTAGGGGAGGGCGACATGTCTATCTCACGCCGCGAGTTTCTCGCTTCATCGGCATCGCTTGCACTGGCGGCATCGCCCGCATTCGCCGCGATGGGACCGAACGACAAGTTCGATCTTGTGATCAAGGGCGGCGACGTGCTCGATCCGAGCCAGAATCTGCGCGGCAAGCGCGATATCGGGATCCGCTTCGGGATGATCGAGGCACTCGAGGCCGACATTCCGGCGGCGCGCGCCAACCGCGTGCTCAGCGCCGACGGCAAGCTGGTGACCCCCGGCCTGATCGACCTGCACAGCCACGTCTATCCTTACGGCTCCGCAATCGGCATCCCGGCCGACGAGCTGGTGGCGCATCAGGGGACGACCACCTGCGTTTCGGCGGGCGACGCCGGCGCCAACAATTTCGCGGCCTTCCGCCGCCACATGGTCGGGCAGACGCGCACGCGCCTCTATGCCTTCGTGCACATCGCCAACATCGGGCTCGCGGGCTTCCCGATTCCGGAGCTCTTCAACATCGACTATGCGCGCGCGGACGATGCGGCGCGTGCAGTTGCGGAGAACGCCGATCTGGTGCTCGGGATCAAGGTGCGCATGTCGGAGAACGTCATCAACAAGCACGGGATCGAGCCGCTCAAGCGCGCGATCGCGGCCTGCGAGCAGGCGGGCACCGGCGCGAAGATCATGTGCCACATCGGCGGCGTCGAGACGGTCGCGCTGATGTCGCAGATCCTCGACACGCTGCGCGCCGGCGACATCCTCACCCACGCCTATTCGGGCGCGCTGAACAACAACAACGCGCCCACCAACATCGTGCAGGACGGCAAGCTGCTGCCGGCCGCGCTGGAGGCAAAGCGCCGCGGCGTGATCTTCGACGTGGGTCATGGCGGCGGCAGCTTCGACTACACGGTCTGCGAAGCCGCGATGGCGCAAGGCGCCGGCCCCGACACCATTTCGTCGGACATCCACGTGTTCTCCGGCAACACGCCGGGCATGCCGTATCTCACCTGGGTGATGAGCAAGTTCCTGGGCCTGGGCTTCACCCTGGAGCAGGTCGTCAGCATGGCGACGACCGCGCCCGCCAAGGTCATCAACCGGATGCCGAAGCTCGGCACCCTGCAGGTCGGCGCGCCGGGCGATGTCGCGATCCTGGATCTGGTCGAGGGGCCGGTCTCGTTCGTCGACACACGCAACAACAAGCGCGACGGCAAGGCCTATCTCAAGCCCGCGCAGACGGTGGTCGCCGGCGTGCCGTTCGGGCGGCCGTACAACGCGCCGTTCGCGGTGCGGTGAGCCAACGTAGCGCCGAGCATTGCACAAGGCGCCCGGCACAAGAGCCTGCCCCCGCGAAGACGGGGGCCGGGCATGACAGAGTGGCGAAGCGACGCCCTACTCCAGCGCCTTGAGCATCTTCACGGCGCGCGCGAGTTCGGCGTTGTTGAGCTTGGCGAGCTGCACGTGGATGCGCTGCAACAGCTTGCCGCGCTCGCCGGTCGGCATTGACATCGGCGTGGTGGCGAACAGCACAACCTCGGGCACCTCGATCGCGGCGGGGGTCTTTGGTGCGGACTTGCCACACCGGCAGCTTTTCGCGTGAGTGTGGCAAGACCGCACTATCGCCAAAGTTGTTTCAATGCAACGTTGTGGGCTGCATTCATTTCCCGGGGGGGGGCGCCATGCGGCAGATATTCAACAGCGTTGCACTTTGCGTTTTGCTTGGGGGATGTGCGGGCGTACCGCCATTGGGCGTCCCGGAGCCGCCCGTGACAGTTGCCGACATCATTGATCGCCTACAATGCGAGGTCGCACTGGCGAAGAAGCATGCGAGATTCCGAGACGGCAATTGGACCGGCGCTGCAGAACTCTATCTCCAAGTGGACGACAACGCGGGACTTACCCCCGCCGTGGGCTTCATCACGCCACTTGTAACCGAGGGCACGAAATTCACGCTCGGAGTAGCCGGCACTTTGCGAGGGGAGCGCCAGCGCATTTACAACGAAACGCTCGACTTCAAGGTTTCGTCCATATCGACGAATGCCTGCCGGCCGCCGCGCAATCAAATCGCTCTCACCGGTGATCTTGGAATTACGGAGACGATCTTGATCGCGATGGACTCACTCGACAGCAGCGATTCCGTGTCATTCGCTCAAGAGAAGGCCTTCGGTCAATCCATCCAATTCGTGATCAAGAAAGGCGCCACCGTCGGACCCAAATGGGAGCTCGTTCGCTTTGTCGGGCCGGGAGATCTGCTGGGTGGCGACCGAACGGATACTCACAAACTGGTGGTGTCGTTTGCAAAAGCCAAGCTGCAGGTAAAAGAGACACCAGCTGGCAAAAAGGTCGTGATACCGGTTGCATCCGGGCGAGCGCAGCAGAATAATTTCAATCTGCAGCTTCAAGGACTGCAAAATAGGCTTCTTCTCCGGTAGCTGATTTCATATTCGCATATTCGATCAGGCCGCGCGCCACGTGCATGGCGCGGTGAGAGCCGAAAAATCCCGTCATGGCCGGGCTTCTCCCGGCCATTCACGTCTTTATGAAAGAAAAGAAGACCTGGATGCCCGGCATGAAGCCGAGCATGACAAACGAGATTCGAATGCCCAAGTCCCTCTCCGGCCTCCGCAAAGGTCTCACCTCCTACAGCGATCTGGGCTTTTCGCTATTCTGTGCAAGGCCTTCATCAAAGGCCAAGGGCTTCTCGGACGACGAGCTCGACCGGCCGATCAGTTTTCCGACCGCAACTCTGCCCACGGGAAAGTAAAAGCCGGGCCTGAATGACATTGCGGCTCATCGTTTGAACAGCGAGCCGCCCGCTCGGGGGATTCCCCGACACCCTTCCCTCCCTGCCCCTCCTGTCCTAAGCCCTGCCGCAGCTCTCCCCGCTTCCCTGCAAGGTCCCGCTTGTGCACATGATTCGTCTCGACAACATCAGCAAACAGAATGGCCACCAGATCGTCTTCATCGAGGCGTCGGCGGCGCTCCAGAGGGGCGAAAAGGTCGGCCTGGTCGGGCCGAACGGCTCCGGCAAGACGACGCTGTTCCGGCTGATCACGGCTGAGGACGCGCCCGACGAGGGGCAGGTCGCGGTCGATCGCGGCGTGACCATCGGCTACTTCAGCCAGGATGTCGGCGAGATGGCGGGCCGCAGCGCGGTCGCCGAGGTGATGGACGGCGCGGGGCCGGTGGCCGACGTCGCCGCCGAGCTGAAGGCGATCGAGGCCGAGATGACGGATCCCGCCAAGGCCGGCGAGATGGACGCGATTCTCGAACGCTACGGCGAGGTGCAGCACCGCTTCGAGGAACTCGACGGCTATGCGCTGGAAGGCCGCGCGCGCGAGGTGCTGGCCGGCCTGAACTTCAGCCAGGAGATGATGGAGGGTGATGTCGGTGCGCTCTCGGGGGGCTGGAAGATGCGCGTGGCGCTCGCGCGCATCCTGCTGATGCGGCCCGATGTGATGCTGCTCGACGAACCGAGCAACCATCTCGATCTCGAAAGCCTGATCTGGCTGGAGCAGTTCCTCAAAGGCTACGAGGGCGCGCTGATGATGACCTCGCACGACCGCGAGTTCATGAACCGCATCGTCAACAAGGTGCTGGAGATCGACGGCGGAACGCTGACCGCCTACTCGGGCAACTACGCGTTCTACGAGCAGCAGCGCGCGCTTTCCGACAAGCAGCAGCAGGCGCAGTTCGAGCGGCAGCAGGCGATGCTCGCCAAGGAGATCAAGTTTATCGAGCGCTTCAAGGCACGCGCCTCGCATGCCGCGCAGGTGCAGAGCCGCGTGAAGAAGCTCGACAAGATCGAGCGCGTGGAGCCGCCGAAACGCCGGCAGACGGTCTCGTTCGATTTTCCAGCGGCGCCGCGCTCCGGCGAGGACGTGGCGAGCCTGAAGAACGTGCACAAAGGCTACGGCAGCCGCGTGATCTATGACGGCTTCGATTTTCTGGTGCGGCGCAAGGAGCGCTGGTGCGTGATGGGCGTGAATGGCGCCGGCAAGTCGACGCTGCTCAAGCTGGTGGCGGGCTCGACCGAGCCGGACGACGGCACGGTGACGATCGGCGGCAGCGTCAAGATGGGCTACTTCGCGCAGCACGCGATGGATCTTCTCGACGGCGAGCGCACCGTGTTCGAGGAGCTGGAGTATGCATTCCCGCAGGCGACGCAGGGCTCGCTGCGCGCGCTCGCGGGCTGCTTCGGTTTCTCGGGCGATGATGTGGAGAAGCGATGCCGGGTGCTCTCGGGCGGCGAGAAGGCGCGGCTGGTGATGGCGAAAATGCTGTTCGATCCGCCGAACTTCCTGGTGCTCGACGAGCCGACCAACCACCTCGACATGGCGACGAAGCAAATGCTGATCGCGGCGCTGTCGGACTTCGAAGGCACGATGCTGTTCGTCTCGCACGACCGGCATTTCCTCGCCGCGCTGTCGAACCGGGTGCTGGAGCTCACCCCCGAGGGCATCCATCAGTATGGTGGCGGCTACATTGAATACGTGGCGTCTGCCGGGCATGAGGCCCCGGGGCTGCACAGCTAGGGCGCGGCGCGCGTCTGCGCTAGATTTGGCGCTCGAGGCTCGCTTTCACGGATACGCCCATGTTCATGCCCGATCACTTCCGCGTCGAGGATGTCGCCGAGATGCACGCGCTGATGCGCGCACGCCCGTTCGCGGCGCTCGTTTCGTCGACCGCATCATCCGGCCTCTACGGCACGCATCTGCCGACCGTGCTCAAGGACGAAGGTCCGTTCGGCACGATCGAATGCCATCTCGCACGCGCCAATCCGCATTGGAAGGATCTCGCCAAAGGCGAGGAAGCGATGATGATCTTTCAAGGGCCGGAGGGCTACATCACGCCCAATTGGTACGCGACCAAAGCGGCGACCGGAAAAGCCGTGCCGACCTGGAATTACGCCGTCGTGCACGCCTACGGGTGCCCGGCGATCATGAACGACAAGGACTGGCTCAAGCGCCACGTCGCGGAGCTTTCCGACCAGCAGGAGCGCAGCGAGGCGCATCCGTGGAAGGTCTCGGACGCACCGGACAGCTACATCGACGTGATGCTGCGCGGGATCGTGGGCTTTCGCTTCGAGATCACGCGTCTCGAAGGCAAGTGCAAGATGAGCCAGAACCGCGAGACGCAGGACCGGCTCGGCGTGATCGAGGGCTTGAGCGCGCGCGCAGCCGGCGACGATCTTGAGATCGCCGAGGCCGTCGCGCGCAAGATGGCGCCGGGCGGCTAGTTCCGCGGCGCGTCTGCGATCACAGCTTGGTCGACCCGCGGGTGAGAAGCTTCCAGTCCGCGCCCTGTTTCTGCCAGTTCATCAGGATGTGGAGATTGGTGGAGCTTTTCTTGCCGTCGGCCACGGACTCCTGCTCGCCGAGCCAGTGAAAGCGCACGATTGCGGCATTGTTGACCACGCGAATTTTCGGGTCCTCGTACTTCAGCGAAAGCCACTTCGATTTTCCGTTCGTCGCATTGGCGATGAAGGCCGCCTTGTCTTCCACTCGCCCGTCGGAGTGGCTGTAGCTGAGCTCGGGCGCGCAGAGCGCATCGAACGCCTTGGCGTCGGCAGCGACCTGAGCGGCGCGGAATGCCTCGACGCTCTTTGCGACGGCCTCTTCCTCCGCCGAGGCCGCAAGGGCCGGAGCGACGCTGAGAAGCCCGATGGCAAGAGCCGGCAAAGCCAACTGACGGCGATCGATATTCATTGCTTCCTCCCGTTTTCTGGTTCGAGTTCAGTGTTGGCAGTCACACTCTTTGCGCGCACCTTAGTTGCGCGGCCGCATATCGCGCGGATCGTACTCGGCCGGGTCCATTGCCCAGAGCGCGGCGTCGTAGCCATTCGCATAATTCTGGTTGGTGGTCGCCGGATTGCGGTTGACCAATGGCCGCAGATACATCGGGTGCGTGACGCTGCGCACCTCGTGCTCGACCGACCACAACACCTTGTTGCTCTCGAGATCGACGATGTCCTGGAAGCGGTACTGATACTGGTTGTCTTCCACCGAGATGAGGTTGCGCGCCTTCAGTTTCTCGTATGGCCCCGAGAAGTTCGCGATGTACATCTGCACATGATGGCCGTCGAACGCTACCTGCGGCACGTCGGTCTCGCGGAATTGCAGGTACTGGTTCTTGCCCATCAGGGTGCGCGCCACCGTGCCGTCGCCGTTCGCGACCTGCGCGGGCGTCCCGAACACCGCCGGGTAGAACGCCGCGATCGCCTTGGCGGTGCCGACCGGCACGTCGAACTCGACGTAGGGAATGCCGAGCGCGATGCGGCCGAAGCGCTCCGCGTCCGGCTCGTAGCAGCGCACGCGATTGCCCCACGGGCACGTCGCCTCGACGTAGTCGTTGTGCTCCGCAAAGCCGAACTTGGTGCCGTCGAGCTTCGGCTTCACGCGGGTGAGGCGGTCGAGCAGCGCGGCGCGTCCCGCGATCACGAGCCCGGTGTGGCCGCGCACCACCTGCGGCTTGCCGGCCGGCAGATGAAACTGGCTGCGCCCGACATTGATCCACATGTTGGTGTCGGCAACCATCAGGTACGGATCGCGCGTGAGCCCCAGGCCCGCCGCATAGAACAGTTGCGCAAGCCGCTGGTCCGGCACCTGCACGTTGACGTGCTCGAGGTGGACCGAATTGCCGAGGTCTTCTGCCGCACGGTCGAATTGCTTCATGAGACCTTCCCAAACCGTTGCTGACTATCTATCACCCGGCGCCGAAGTCGTCAGCCCGAATAGGCCCATGGGTCGACAATGTTCAATCCCGCGATCCTGAAATCGCGAACGTTGCGCGTGGCCAAAGTCAGGGCATGAGTGATCGCCGTTGCGGCGATAAGTCCGTCGCTCGTGGGCAGCGGGTCCGGAACGCCGAGCCTCGCCCAAGTCTCAGCGACAGGGCCGTCCACGGGATGGATACGCCCTTCCAGCTGAGTGAGCGTATAATCGATCCAGCTGTCCAGCGCCTTTGCCTGCTTGCTGTCTCTGCGGCGGACCAGATTGGCGCCGTGCTTCATCTCGCCGATGACCACCCAACTTGTCGCCAACACATTCCACCCGACCGCTTCGAGCCAGGCTTGCACACCGGTCGCCCTGCGCTCGCGTTTGCGCATCTCGGATAGAACATTCGTGTCCAGCAGGAATCTCACAGGTCGACTTCGCGTGTCCTTTGCAGGACCGGGTCTCGACGCAGCCGCTCGATTTCGTCAAACACGGTATCGAACTCGGGTCCGGAGATATCTGGACCGGCATCGATTACCTCGGCGGCGCTCAGTTGTTTCTTTCCGCTCACGACCTCCCGGATGTTGTCGGCAACAAGCCGCATCGGTGGGTTATCGGCCCGCAGGACAGAGGCAATTCGTCGGACAAGTTCAGCGTCCCGCACTGGGACGGTCACTTCGACACGCTTCATTCCGCGCGTGCGCAAGCGCTTGCGGTGGAACTTGAGAGCCTTGGTTTGAGCATCCATTTCCGGAAATACTATCCGGAAATACCCTGGCCGCCAAGGGCAGGCATGCGGGTGACCTACTCCGCCGCCTGCGCGAGGCTTTCCCTGATCTCGGCGCGGAATTCGTCGATCGAGGTCAGCTTGTTCCTGCGCTCGACGTGCCAGTAGGCCCAGCCGTTGCAGGCTTCGAGCCCCTGAGCCAAGGCGCCTGCGCGGTGGATCGAGCCGACCTGGCCCCCGATCTGCAGCGCCCCGTCCGCCCGCACCAGCGCCGAGACCTTGCGCTTGGCGTCGAACAGCTTCTCGCCCGGCTTGATCATACCGCGTTCGATCAAGGCGGCGAACGGCACGCGCGGCGCCTCGCGCGCCGTCATGAACGGCGCGAGCGTCGCTTCCTCGAGTGGCTCGACCTGCGCGAAGCGCGCCTCGGCCGCGGCAGCATAGGCG
>JBAVXH010000004.1:0-20160 GCA_049698215.1 Xanthobacteraceae bacterium
TCGGTCAGGCGCTCCGCCGCGCCTGAGGCCTGCGAGAGCTCGCCCCACACTTCGCTGAGTTGGCCCAAGCCGCTCGCGGCGAACACCGCGTAGAGGATGAACTGGCCGAGCGTGCCGGGCGTGGTCCGGCTGGCGAGCACATCCTGTGCGCCGACCCAGAGGACCGCGACAACACTGCCGAACACCAGGAAAATGATGATCGCAGTCAGGACTGCGCGCGCGCGGATCGAGTGCCGCGCCGCCTCGAAAGCGCGCTCGACTGACGCCGCGAAGCGCGACTGCGCGACAGCCTCGCTGGTGAAAGCCTGCAGGGTGCGGATCGCGCCGATCAGCTCCGCCGCGTAGGCCGAGGCGTCGGCGAGCGTGTCCTGCGCGGTGCGCGAGCGCGCCCGCACCAGCCGGCCGAATGCGACCAGCGGCAGCACGATCACCGGGATCGCCACGATGACGAAGAAGGAGAGCCGCGGGCTGGTCACCACCATCATCGCCGATGAGCCAAAGAACAGCACGAGATTGCGCAGCGCGACCGACACCGAAGAGCCGACCGCGCTCTTGATCTGCGTCGTGTCGGCGGTGAGCCGCGAAACGATCTCGCCGGTCTTGGCGGTGTCGAAGAAGCCGGGCGAGAGCTCGGTGAGGTGTGCGAACACGGCGGCGCGCAGGTCCGCAACGACACGCTCGCCGATGATGGTGACGAGGTAGTAACGCAGCGCGCTCGCGATCGCGAGTACGGCCGCGACCCCGATCATCACGGCGAAATACTGGTCGATCAGCGAGATGCGCTCGGCCGAGAAGCCGAAATCGATCATGCGGCGCACGGCGAGCGGAACCGCGAGTGTCGCGGCGGCGGCGACCAGCAGTGCGACCAGCGCCCCAATCGCTTGGGCGCGATAGCGCATCACATACGGCAAGAGCGCCAGCAGCGGCCGCACGCGGATGCGGCGCGAGGGTTCGGCTGCCGCTTCTACGGCGGCAGGCGCCGCCAATTCAGGTCTGGTCTGATCGTTCACGTGCGGGACATTGCATCGGGTTGAAAACGAAGACAAATCCGGGCCAAATCACGGCTTGTTTGCCGCCCGTCGGTGGGCTATAGAGCCGCAACTTTTCGGCACAATTTGCCCTTGGGGCGCCAGGATCGCGCGATGAAATCCGATATCCATCCCGACTATCACACCGTCACGGTCAAGATGACCGACGGCACCGAATTCACCACCCGGACCACCTGGGGCAAGAAGGGCGACACGCTGGCGCTCGACATCGATCCGAAGTCGCACCCGGCCTGGACCGGCGGACAGCAGCACCTGATGGACCGCGGTGGCCGCCTTTCGCGCTTCCAGAAGAAGTTCGGCGGGCTCGGCAAGAAGTAAGTTCCGCCGCATCGGCGAAGACCAAAACCCCCGCTCTGGCGGGGGTTTTTGTTTGCCAGCCTGGTCGGGCGTTACCTTGCCTCGCGCTCGAACGCCGCCTTCAGCAGCCCGATTTGACGCTCCACAGCGTTACTCATCGGAAGCTCGGGCAGCGGGCTATGCATCGTGGCGTCGAGCCGGCGCACCCGGTCGAGCAGGCCGAGCGAGCGGTCGATCAGGTCGCGCAGCGGCTCGGGCAGCAGGTCCATGGTGTCGCGGTCGGCGCGGTCGCCGAGCGAGAGCTTCACCTTGGTCTTTTCCTTGTTGGCCTGGGCAAGCGACATCTCGCCCTCTTTCACGGCGCGGTGCAGCAACAGCCAGGAGGCGAGCTGCATCAGCCGCGTCGTCAACCGCATGCTCTCGGTGGCGTAGGCGAGCGCCGCGGAGCGATCGAGCTTCTTGGATTCCTGCCGGCCCGGACCGTCGAGATAGCTCGCGGTTTCCTCGACCAGCGCCATGCCTTCCTTGAACAGGCCGGCAAAAGCTTGCGAATTCGCCAGCTTTTCGCTGAACAGAACTGGCCCCGCGCCGTGAGCGGACTGCTCGGACATACGCTACGCCTCACACACCCTTAGCTTGATAACGTGCGGTCAGCCGGACGTCTAGGACTGGCGCGCCACACTTGCCGACATAGTTTCCGCCGCAATGCCGCAACGGCAAAAACACGCGTCCCAGCGGTAAAATCGGGCGCCAAGCCGCACGAAGACCAAAAAAAGGAGCCGCCGTCGCCGGCGGCTCGAAGGTGATAACAGGGAGGCGTCAAACAGAGTGGACAGGAGCCACTCGACGTCCAGAATCTGGACGGTTTCAGTAATGACTGGGAAAGCTTAACAAGGGGTTAAGTTTTTCCGGACGATTGGCAGATTTTTGGAAGGGCGCTTGCGCATTGACACCGTAGGGCGGGCAAAGCTCGCCCGCGGAGCGGGTGAGCGTGCCCGCCATCTTCGGTTTGCGGCGGGCACGCGCTACGCGCTTTGCCCGCCCTACACCTTCGCATCATCTTCTCTTGTCAAACAGCCAACGCTCCGCAAGCCCGTTGAGAGGGGGCGGGTGCCCCTTCGTCTGTTTCCGCTCCCCGAAAAAAGTGAGGGGAGCAGAGCGCCGACAAGGCGCTGGTGCGGATCGCCGCACCCGTGGCCCGCCTCGCGGTCGGGCCTATCTCCGGATCGCCGGAGATGCCGAACCCGTGACGCGGGCCCGGCGCGCCTTTCGGCGCTCTGCTGCGGCGTTCTCACTCCGGCGTCGGGCCGTGCTTTCGTGGCTTGCTCCGGCGACCTCAGGTCCGCGCCGCTCTGCCTTTCGGGCCAGAACATCCGCCGCAACCTGAGAGGCCGGATCGGCCTCCGTCAGCCAGCTCCTGGCAGGGGATCGTTGTGTCCCCGGACGGAGCCCCGACGCCGCCCGAGTACGTGCTGTGCGTTCAGCACACCCGCGGGCGCCGCCCCAGTCCGAGGCCCGGAATTGCCGGGCGCCGGCTGCCGGAAGACGAGACCGTATCTCCAGCCTCGCTTATCCGGCCTGCTCCGCCATCACGACGCCTCATGAGTGCGCCCCTCGGGTGAGCAAGGTAGTAGGAATATAGAACAAAGCATGAACATGTGCAAGGACTATTTTCGGACTGTAGGGTGCAATAAGCGAAAGCGCCGTCAGACGGCGATCTGGGGGATTGCACTTCGCTTAATCCGCCCCTACGGGCTTCGCTTTGTGTGGCGTAGGCGATATCTTCGCGTTGAGCGGAGCGTCCGATGACCTATCAGGACATCATCACCATCGAACCGGGGAAGCGCGGCGGACGTCCCTGCGTCCGCCACATGCGGATCGCGGTGAGTGACGTTCTCGGCTGGCTCGCGGCCGGGATGACGCACGCGGACATTCTTGGCGAGTATCCGGAATTGACCGAGGACGACATCCGCGCCTGCCTCGCCTATGCGGCGGATCGCGAACGGCGCGTTCTCACCGCGGCGAAATGAAGCTCCTGTTCGATGAGAACCTGAGCGCCGCACTCTGCGCACGTCTCGCCGATCTTTTTCCAGACTCCAGTCAAGTGCGTTTGGTTGGATTGGCGCAAGCGAACGACAGCGCGATCTGGGAACGCGCCAAGGCGGGTGGCTTCGCGATCGTTTCGCTCGATGCCGACTTCGCCGATATGGCCGCGTTGTATGGAGCACCGCCCAAAGTCATATGGCTCCGCTGCGGCAACCAACCAGGCGCGGTTATCGAAAACCTACTGCGCGATCATGCAGAGGCCATCGCGTCGTTCGAGCAGGATGATGCGAGTTGTTTGGAAATCTACCCGAGGCGGTGAGATGTGATGCGCTACGCGATCGTCATCGAAAAGGGCCGAAGGCAATTACTCGGCCTATGTGCCGGACCTTCCTGGCTGCGTCGTGACCGGCGCGACCGTGCCGGAGGTGGAGCAGGAAATGCGCGCGGCCATTCGCTTTCACATCGACGGCCTGAAGGAGGACGGTTTGCCGGTGCCGCGGCCGACGAGCATCGCCGAGTATGTGGAGGTATGAGCGAGTACCAAACGCTTGTAGCAGCGAATCGTAGCGTGGGTTGAGCGAAGCCCCCCGGAGCACTGTGATGGGTTTCGCCGCGCTCAACGCCATTCTACGGGCTATGCGCTGGGTTCAGTTGCTAATCACCAAGGTCACCTTGTAACGGGCAAAAAACCTCGTATCCTTTTCCGGGGCGAGCGATTCATCTGGACCGACGAACGTGAAGCCCTGAAATGTCTTGTTGCTATTTGCCCATTGACGAACCAAAGCAGTGACGTCGATTGTGTAGCCGCGCGACTTCTTCTCGAATTTGACGTGAGAATCGGGGAACGAAAAGATTAGGCCCCCGCCAGGCGGATTGAACCCTATATTTTCCTGGGTTCCGGTTGTTGTCTGATCGCCGTCGATCACGGTCATGAATGCATTAGGTACGTCGTCCACATTTGTACTCGAATGAAACATGCCCGTAATCAGATGCACCCGCGAACTGTGTTTCTTCCCCACGTGATTGGCCTTCATTATGAGCCTTGCGGATTTAAAGTTTTCCGGCAGGGCGGCCACCTTGAACAAGACGGTGCCTCGAAAGGCGTCTGACGAATACTCCCAGCAAGGGAACGGTTGGGTCCCGGCGTCGTAGGTATAATCGAAGCCGATGGTGATCTCACCCTTGCCGGGCTTTCCGATAGAATTGACAAATACGTGGGAGCAATAGAGCGCATCATTGAACGCGCTGTTTGTACGCCACGTAGTGATCAGGATATTTGGCTTAATCGATATCGGCGTGGCCGCCGAAGCCATTTGCACGGACAGCAAACCAACGATCAGTGTAGTCCACATGCATCGAAATAACCAGTTCATATGCTACCTCAAATAGCTATCGCGGTACGGCGATAACCCAAGGTAGCATAACGGGTCTGTTCGCGCAAGTGTCGAGCGCGCAGCCCCACCAGGAGACCCTAATTGCGCCTCTGCTGTCCAAAAGCGGCGGAGGCCGGGCAAAGCAGGCAGCGCCGTGCCCGTGGATTTGGCAGTTCAACTTGTCTGATCCTCTGCGCCGCGGCGGGCACGCTACGCTTTGCCCGCCCTACCTTTTCTTTTTCTGGATCGCCGCCTCGTTAATCGCCTCGATCAGCCGTTTGGACTTTGGCGTGTGTTTGATCGTGAGGTGAAAAGCGTAACCCCGTCTCTGCCGATTCAGAATCTTGTTGCGCTGAATCAATTCGACCTTGATCAGCTTCTTGAGTTGGAGGCTGACTTCACTGACTGATTGGCCGGTCATGGCAGCGAGCCGCGATGCTGTGACGGGCTCGTCGTCGCTCTGGAGCATGAAGATCAGCGTGAACAACCCGACTTGCTGCAAGCGGGCGGCGCCGGTTTCGCCCGGAAGGGCGTCCGCAAGAATGCGCTCGACGAGCATTCGGATCAGCTGCTCTGCAGGATTCGCTTGCATTGATCTTAACTGGGGTATATCCAAAGTTCAAGGAATCGGTTGTCGCTCGCGAGCGTTGCGCAGACGTTTCGCGCGACAACGCTACCATATCGCACGAGTCGTGCGCAGGAGGGCGAGGAGGCATGCCGGGTCGCCGGGCTGACGGGAACGACGCGATCGTCGGCCGCAACATCCGCGTTCATCGGCTGGCGCGGAAGATGTCGCAGACGGGCCTTGCCGACGCGATCGGCCTCACCTTCCAGCAGGTGCAGAAGTACGAAAAGGGCGTGAACCGGGTCGGCTCCGGCCGGCTGGTGCGCATCGCCAACGCGCTCGGCGTGCCGGTGATGACGCTGCTCGCCGGCGTGCCGGGCGCGGCGGCGAAGACCGCGGATGCTTCTCCGCTCACGCTGATCGCGAAGGCGCAGCCTATGCGGCTGATGCAGGCGTTCGCGGCGATCGAGGATCAGTCCGCGCGCCGCGCACTGCTGGCGCTGACGGAGGGGCTTGCGAGGTTCGCGGAGGGGCGGCGGTAGGGCGCAATAAACGCCAGCGCATTGCGCCGCTCGGCCGTTTTCGGCGGATTGCGCTTCGCTTAATCCGCCCTACGGGCTCGGGGCGACAGCGGACGCCGAATCTTATGTATCAATCGTCGGGACATCGCAGGCTCCCGGCGTCCCAAGACGGTTCCCGTCCAATTCGCGAACATCGTGGCGTGGGACAACCGCATGGACGCGCTCCCGAGCGTGGTAGCGTTCAACGCGACGCTGCCGCCGCGCAAGCCGATCGAGCATGCGCGTGAGTGGGTGCACCACCACCACCGTCCGGCCGCGTAGCGTTCGCCCGCAGAAGTGCGGGGATCGCAGGCTCCCGTCAGCCGGTCGACCGGCCAAGCTCTGCGACTTCATGAGAAAAGCTAGGGTTCGCCGGAGAAACGATCCTTTGCGGATCGGCCTGCTACCGCACATTTTCAGGCCTCACGGGCGGATCGCAGTTGCGTCCGCGCCAACCAGGAGCATGAAAAATGTTGCGAACCTTATCCTTAGGCCAAGCCCCGGCCCTAAAGCCTGCCCTTTGGCTCCGCTCGGTTACCGCGCCGGCGGCCGCTTTCAGCGCCTTGCGGGAAAGCCTCACGGCAAGCCGCCGTTATCAGCGCTCACGGTCCAGCGGCGTCAGTCACGACGCAGCAATCCGCGACGCATTCGATATCGGCGTCACGCGCTCTGGGCCGATCCATTTCGCCGGAAGAACGTAGCCGGACGGCGCTACCGGGAGCGCTTGCTTCCCGAGCCAAGCTTCGCGAGCTGCCGGGTATCCTCGGCGGCTTGGGCCAGAAGCCACTCGGTGAACGCGACGATCTTCGGCAGCCTGGCGTTCACCTTCGGGCACACGATCCAATAGGCGAACGGTGCAGGCATCGTGATTGTGAACGGCCGGACGAGGCGGCTACCGATCAGGTCCCAGGCGGCAAGCGCGCTGCGCGCGAGCACAACGCCCTGACCGTCGAGCGCCGCGTCGATCGCCATGCTCGCCTCGTTGAGAACAGGACCGCGCGGGGGGTCCACGCCCTTCACGCCGGCAAACTCCAGCCAGTCGCTCCAGCCCTTTCGGTTGGTGACGTGCAGCAGTGTAAACCGTGCAAGGTCTGAAGGATTGCGCAACGGCTTGCTGCCGCCGAGGAGCTTCGGGCTGCAAACCGGAAAGATCTCTTCCGCGCACAGCCGCATGACGTGCAAGCCGGATGTACCGGCATCGCCATGACGGATCGCGACATCGATATCCTCGCGCGCAAAGTCGACGTGCTGACGTGAGGCATTGATGGTGAGGTCAATGTCCGGATGCGCTTCGGCGAAGCGGCCGAGCCGATGGACGAGCCATTTCGCCGCGAAGTTCGGCGAGGTGCTCACCACCAGCACGCCGCCGCGCTGACGTTGCAACAGCCGCTCGGTGCCGTCCGCGATGCGGTCGAAGGCGTCCCGCACCACCAGGAGATACGCCCGGCCGGCCTCGGTGATCACGAGCCGCTGCCGCTCGCGATTGAACAGCTTCATCCCGAGTTCGGCCTCCAGCGCTTTGACCTGATGGCTGACCGCCCCTTGCGTGACAAACAGCTCTTCGGCCGCCCGCGTGAAGCTCTCATGCCTCGCGGCGGCCTCGAAGGCTTTGAGGGCATTCAGCGTCGGCAGCCGGCGTGGCATGCGAGGCTCATTAGAAAAGCTGGGGGCGGGTCGAGAAACGATGCTTTGCGTATCGGCCCGCGGCGCCTCTATCTAGCGGTCAATCCGAGCTTACCGCAACGCTCTATTTGAGTTGGACCGCAAAAATGCTCATGAAGTCTCCCATGCCGATGACAGCCGGCCAACGGCTGGCGCATCAAGCCGACGCCCTCTTGGGCTTTTTCTGGCTGCAGGCGATGCAGTTTTACAAGGCAATCAAGCATCGGCGCGACATCGCACCCTTGGCCGATCAGGACGATCGCCTCCTGGCCGATATCGGGCTGACGCGGGACGACGTGCGCCATTCCATCGCTCAGCCTATCTGGCGCGATCCGTCCGAAACACTCCGGCGCCGCGCAGGCTCAACCGAGCGGAATCGCCGTGCGCTCGCCGTGCTGACCGATCACGAAGCCGGCGGCTTGAACGAACTGGGCCAACGTGTCCGCCTTCAAGCCCGGCGGCAAATGGTGTGTGCTTGCTACGGTTAGCCGCGCACTCTTGCGGTTCGCTTGGGCCAAGGCTAGATGTTGTGAACAGGGGTACGCAGGCTCCCGTCAGGCGGCCATCCGTCCAAGCTCTGCGCAACGCTCGCTCGTCGAGGGATTGCGCATGGACGTGAAGGCTCCTCCCTCTCTCATCGTGTTGTCGAAGCAAGATCTGACGGCATTGATGCCGTTTGGTTCGTACGTTGACGCCGTGGCCGACGCCTTCCGGCTGCACGCAGAGGGCCGAGCAGTGTCGCCCCAGCCGATGCACATCCCCGCGGAGGGTGGCGGATTCCACGTCAAGGCGGGCAGCCTTCCGATCGGCGCCGGCTATACGGCCATCAAGGTCAACGGCAATTTCCCGAACAACCGCGCGGCGCGCGGCTTGCCGACCATCCAGGGCGCAATTCTTTTGTTCGACACCGCGACGGGCTCGCCCGTCGCGCTGCTCGACTCGATCGAGATCACCATCAAGCGCACCGGGGCTGCGACCGCGGTCGCGGCGCGCTATCTGGCGCGACCCGAGTCGCAAGTCGCGATGATCTTTGGCTGCGGCACGCAAGGCCGCGTCCAGCTTGCCGCGCTACGGCATCAGCTCGATATCCGGCAGGTGTTTCTTCACGACAAGGACGCGGCTGCCGCTGCGACCTTCGCGTCCGAGATTGCCGGCGAGGGTCTCGATGTCGATGTGCCGGTCAAACCGAAATCCGCGGCGCGTGCGAGCGATGTGATCGTCACATGCACGTCCGCACACACGCCGTTCCTCGATGTGGCCGACGTGCGCGCCGGCACTTTCATCGCCGCGATAGGCGCGGACAATCCAGAAAAGAGCGAGATCGAGCCAGCGCTCATGGCGAAGGCGCGGGTGGTCACCGATCTGACCGAACAGTGCAGCACCATGGGAGACCTGCATCACGCGCTCCGCGCCGGCGCAATGCAACCTGCCGATGTGCACGCGGAGCTTGGCGAGCTTGTCGCCGGACGCAAGCCGGGGCGAACCGCAGCGCACGAGATCACCTTGTTCGACGGCTCAGGCGTCGGCCTGCAGGACGTGGCGGCGGCGGCGTACGCCTTTGAGCTGGCCCGCTCTAGGGGCGTCCGTCAGACGCTATCGCTGCAATGAGGCGACTTTCGACAAGAACCAAGTTCCAGGAAAGAGAGACCGTCATGAGAAAAAGAGTTCGTGAACTGACCTACTGAACACACGTCGGGCTCACGCAGTCGCCCGGCTTCTCCAAGGCATTCGCCCAAGCACTGCAGTTTGCCCGCACGCGGGTCGATGGCGTTTGGCGAAATGTCGTCTGCCGTGACGGGTTCGGAGAAGCTCAACATGCGATATCAGATTGCCCCTCTTTCTGTCCGCCCGTGGACGATCAATGGGATGACGCCCCAGATGATCGAAAGCCACTATGAGAACAACTACGGTGGCGCATTCGTTCGTCTGAATGCGATCGCCGAAGAGCTTGCGGCGCTCGATCCGCAAACAGCGCCTGCCCACATCGTCAGCCGGCTGAAGCAGGAAGAGATGGCGGCGCTCAATTCCACGCTGCTGCATGAGCTGTATTTTGCCAGCCTCGGCGGCGATGGCCGCGCGGTTCCGGAAATGATGGCGAGCGCGATCGAGCGCGATTTCGGGTCCGTTGACCGCTGGCGGCGTGAGTTCATCGCCTTGGCGAATGCACTGGCAGTCAACGCAGGCTGGGTATTGCTGACCTGGGTCCCGCGCGACGGCAGGCTCATCAATCAGAGTGTGTCCGATACCAGTCAGGGCGTCGCTGGCGGAATCCCGATTCTCGCACTCGACATGTACGAGCACGCGTACCAGATCGATTTCGGGACCAACGCTGCCGCCTATGTCGCCACGTTCATGCGCAACATCGAATGGAACGCGGTTCAGGGGCGTTATGAGGACGCGATTGCGGTCAAGCCGCCTCGGCAGTTGGTTCAGAAAGAGTTTGGCGACCTGCCTTCCGTCACCATCGACGAAGTGAAGGCGATGCTTCGGTCCGGCGAGCCGGTCCAGGTCATCGACACCCGCCCGAGGCATTACACCACTCGAGCACAGGACATCGTCGAGGGTGCGGTCTGGCGCGATCCGGAGCGCGTCGATGACTGGATCGGCGAACTGTCAAAGGAGAAACCTGTCGTCACCTTCTGCGTCTACGGATTTCACATCGGATGCCAGACGGCCGCAACGCTGCGCAAAGCGGGCTTTGATGCCCGCTACATGGCGGGTGGGCACTACGGGTGGAAGGCCGCGCAAGGACCGGTCAAGCCTTTCGACCCGGCTGCCTTGTCGTGACGCGAGAGGCACCAATGGCTCGCCTCGGCCGCATCGCCATCCTGTGGCGGGGCGATGCAACGGCGCGCCGCAGCGCCACGCCGGAGACCAACCGTTTCAAGGCTGTCTTCGCGGCGCTCGCCGAGCTCGGCGTCGATGCGGAACCAGTGGTGTACGAGGACGATGTCCTCGACACCGTGCGCGCGCAGCTCGCCCAGCTCGATGGCGTGCTCGTCTGGGTCAACCCGATTCACGAGGGGCGCAACCGCGCCAAACTCGACGCGCTGCTGCGCGAGGCCGCGGCGCGCGGCGTCTGGGTGAGCGCTCATCCCGATGTGATCCTCAAGATGGGCACCAAGGAGGTGCTCCATCGTACCCGCACGATGAGTTGGGGCTGCGACACGGCCCTCTATCGAACCGCCGAGGCGATGCGCGCCGAACTGCCGGCCCGGCTCGCCACTGGTCCGCGCGTGATCAAGCGGAACCGCGGCAACGGCGGCCAGGGCGTCTGGAAGGTCGAGACGCTGGCAAGTCCGCGCAACCGGCCGATGGTCCGCGTGCTCGACGCCACCAAGGACGCGTCGGAGGAGCTGGCACTGGACGATTTCCTCGAACGGTGCGCCGAGTATTTCACAGACGGCAGCGTGATCGATCAGCCGTTCCAGGCGCGCCTGAGCGAAGGTGTGGTGCGCTGCTACATGGCAGGCGATCGTTGCGCCGGTTTCGGCCACCAGAAGGTCAAGGCCCTGGTCGATGCGCCGGCCGCGCGCGCTGAGGCCGGGCCTAGGCTCTATGCCTCCAATGCCGACCCGCGCTTCCAGCGCTTGCGCTCCTTGATGGAAGACGAGTGGACGCCACGGCTGACCTCCTTGCTGCACATACCGCGGCGCGACCTGCCGATGATCTGGGACGCGGACTTCATGCTCGGCCCGCCGGGTGCCGATGGGACCGACAGCTATGTGCTTGGCGAGATCAACGTCAGCTCGGTGTTCCCGATTCCCGATGAGGCGCCGGCAGAGATCGCGTGCCGCGTTGCCGATCGGTTGAGGTCGAAGTGACACCCTCCCATTCCGGGCTTGCGACAACCGCCCGGTCAGCTGCTCGCAGCCAAGCGTTGTTTCGCTCCGCTTCGAAGGGTGAGACATAAAGATGGATTTCACATCGCTCGGGTTTTTCCTCATCGCGGCGTTTCTCGGCGGCCTGACATCGGGATTGTCCGGCTTCGCCATGGGGCTGGTCGTTTCCGGAATCTGGCTGCATCTCATCACGCCAAGCCAGAACGCGCTTCTCATCGTGCTCTGCGGGCTGGTCACGCAAGGCTCCGGCATCTGGCGCGTGCGCCACGCGATCAGGTGGAAGGCGGTGTTGCCGTTCATCGCGGGGAGCGCGGTGGGTGTGGCAATCGGAACCCTCTTGCTGACCACGATCGATCAGAACAGCGTGCGGCTCACGATCGGCGTGCTTCTGATCATGTTCAGCGTCTACAGTCTCGCGCGGCCGAAGATCGCGGCGCCGGAAGCCGGTACGCCGGTCGAGGTCGGCGTCGGCATCGTGAACGGTGTTATCGGCGGTCTCACCGGCCTTGGCGGCATCGCCATGACGGTCTGGAGTCAGTTGCGTGGCGGCAACAAGGACGCACAACGCGCGATTTTCCAGCCGGTGATGTTCGCGACCTTCCTGATGAGCGCGATCGCATTCGGGTTCGTCGGGTCGTACACGGTCGAGACGATGAAGCTCTACGCGCTGGCGCTGCCTGCGCTCATCGCAGGCGTCGGCTGCGGCATCTGGCTCTACGGCAAGCTTGACGACGTGGCCTTTCGCCGCGTTGTCCTTGTCTTGCTGTTTGGATCGGGGCTCTCGCTCGCCGTTCCAGCGGTGTTGCGAGCGTCCCATCTGCTGCCGAACTCGTAAGGCCGCGGTCCGCGGTTGGAAGAGGAATTCCGCGGGGTTGCGGCGTGCGGGTCGGGCGCGTAAAGTTTCTTTGCTACGGGGACGCAGCAGACTCCCCGCCAGGCGGCTCCACCGTCCAAGCTCTGCGCAACACTCGACGTGTCGAGACGTTTGCGCATGGACGGAAGAGAGACCCAATCACTTCCAATCATTCGTATCACGTTGATCGCCGTCGCCGCGATGGTCGCTTTCGTTTGCGCCCAAGCGGCCCCGCGCGCGCAGGCAGGAGCAACCATGGTTCCTATCGACAAGATGACTGTCGGCGCGGTGCCGTCGGATTTTGAGTTTGCGCGGACCGGCCAGGGTGGGCCTTCCCAATGGGTCGTGGTCGAGGATGCGACTGCGACAGGGTCGCGCGCGGTCGAGCAATCCAGCACCGATCGCACCGACTACCGCTTTCCTCTGGCGATCTATCAGCCGACCGTTGCGAAGAATGTCGAAGTCACGTTGCGGTTCAAGCCGGTTGCCGGACGTGTCGATCAGGCCGGCGGCATTGCGGTGCGAGTTACCTCACCGAATGACTACTATCTCGTGCGCGCGAACGCGCTGGAAGACAATGTCCGCTTCTACCGGATTGTGAAGGGCCGCCGCGAACAGCTCGCGAGCGCGAATACCAAGGTGCCTTCCAACCAGTGGCACACACTGGGCCTGAGGGCCGAGAACGATCGCTTCACGGTAACGTTCAACGGCAAGACACTGCATTCCACGAATGACCGCACATTCACGGGCGCGGGGCGTGTCGCGCTCTGGACCAAGTCGGACAGCGTCACGCGCTTCGATCAAATCAACATTCAAGTTCTGCCGTAACGAGGATTCCATGCCCTACAACATGAAGCCGCTCGGCTGCGACCCCGCCCGCATCAAGGGCATGTCGGAACGGCTGATCGTCAGCCACTACGAAAATAACTATGGCGGCACGGTAAAGCGCCTCAATGCGATTGATGAGCAGCTTGCCGGACTCGATTTCGCCTCCGCGCCTGCCTTCGTCGTCAATGGTCTCAAGCGCGAACAATTGATTGCGATGAACTCGATGGTGCTGCACGAACTTTTCTTTGACGGTCTTGGCGATGCAAGCGAGCCCGCAGGCGGCCTTCGCGACGCATTAGCGCGGGACTTCGGCTCTTATGAGCGTTGGCGCAGCGAATTTCTCGCCACCGGGAAGGCGCTGCGCGGCGGATCGGGCTGGGTCTTGCTGACGTGGTCGCCACGCGACGGCAAGCTCGTCAATCAATGGGCCTCGGATCACTGCCACACGCTGGCAGGCGGGACACCGATCCTGGCGCTCGACATGTACGAGCACTCCTACCACATCGATTTCGGCGCCAAGGCCGACACCTACGTCGAAACTTTCATGCAGGCGATCCGTTGGGGAAATGCCGATCGCCTATTCAAGCAACTGGAGGGCTGAACGCGGGGGCGATATCCACGGGCGATGTGCCCGGTCATGCAAGGAGAACGTCATGCGCAAACTCCTCTTCGCCGCCACGAGCGCAATCGTGCTCGCAACCACCAGCGCTTCCGCACAGGCGGTCAACTGGGACAAGGTAGATGCCGCGCTCGGCCGCAAGGCCACCGTCGCGGGCGACGTGCACCGCTACGGCTTCCCGCGCAGCGATCTCACCGTCACGCTCGACGGCGTCACCATCAAGCCGTCGCTCGCGCTGGGTGGATGGCTGGCCTTTAAGCCTGCTCACGGCGGCGCCATGGTCATGGGCGACCTCGTGCTGCTTGAGGCCGAGATCAATCCGGTCATGAAAGTGCTGCTTGAGAACGGACTTGAGGTTACGGCCATTCACAATCACGTGCTGCGTGCAAATCCGGCGACCTTCTACATGCACGTTGGCGGCCACGGCGATCCCGAGAAGATGGCCACCGTGATCCTTCAGGCACTTCAATCGAGCAAGACGCCGCTGACCCCGCCAGCGGCGCCCGCATCGCAACCAGCTATCGAACTCGACACAGCGCAGCTCGATCAGATCATCGGAACAAAGGGCCAAACCAATGGCGGTGTCTATGGGTTCGCTGTTCCGCGTCGCGATCCAGTCAAGGAAAGCGGCATAGAGATCGCTCCTCCGGGACCGATGGGGGTCGCGACTGCGATCAACTTCCAGCCCACGGGCGGCGGCAAGGCGGCGATCACGGGCGACTTCGTCCTCACTGGCGACGAAGTTCACGCCGTGATGAAGGCGCTGCGTGGGAACGGCATCGAGGTGACCGCGATCCACAGCCACATGCTCGACGAGCAGCCGCGGCTGATATTCATGCACTTCTGGGCGAACGACGACGCGATCAAACTCGCCAAGGGCATTCGCGAAGCGCTCGACAAAACGGCAAGGGCCAAAAGCTGACTGTTTGCCCTCATTGCATAGTACGACGCCGGGCGTTCTAGGTACGTCAAGCCCCGCCGCGAAAGGTGGCGAGGACTGCAGGTCCGAGCCGGGTGAGGACTTGGTACAGCACTCACGGGGCCCCTCACCCGCCTCGCTACGCTCGGGCACCCTCTCCCGCAGGCGGGAGAGGGAAGACGCGCCGGGGCTCGCGCGCCCTTACAATGCCGCCCGGTAATCGTTGATCGACACGATGGTCGCGGCCTTCGGCATCGCCGGCATCCACAGATCCCGCTCGAACAGCATGCGGCGCTCGAAGAAGGTCGAGCGGAAGAACGGATAGCGCTGGTACACCTGCTCGGCCACCTCGGCGACGTTCACGGTCATCAGGCTGATCGGCTTGGCGAGCAGCGGATAGGGCCGCGCGTCGCAGATCAGGCGATGGCGGAAGGTGCGGCGGTAGAACGCCTGATGTTCGGTGCGGATCGCGACCAGGAAATGCTCGGCGCGGAAGTGCTCGGCGGCGAGCCAGCACAGCCGCAAGGTCGCGTAGGGCAGGCCCGGGTTGAGCTGCGACAGCACCTTGTTGGTGATGAAGCGCGTCGGATCGACAATCACACGGCCGGCGGCGAGCTCGGGATCGAGCAGGTCCTCGAACACGTGATGGCTCGGAAAGTCGGCGTGCTCGGGCGAGGTCACATGGATGCGGATCGAGCTTGCGAGCTCACCGTCGAGATAGAGCCCGAAGATGCGCGCATTCGGCGAGTCGTCATAAGGATCGGAGAACGTCTCCGCTGCATTGGGAGCAATCGCGCCTTCGCGCAGATAGCACTCGTAGCGCAGGCGGAAGATCGCCTCGCGCTCTTCCGGCGTCTCGGCAACGCGGCAGTCGAGCCGGTGCAGCAGCTCGGCGACGCGGTTGGCGAAGAGATTTTGAGGTTCGAGGCGCGGAGGCCGGGCAGAACGGGCTTCAGCAGGAGACAACGCAACAGCAGCCGAACCCATGCCCCAGCTCCCCATGTCACGCCGCCCCAAGCGTAAAAATGAGATTAACACTTTGTTAACCGCGATGCAACCTTAACGCTTTGTTAGGGTTAACGCGCGCGCCGGGTTCGCCAACAGAAACCAGGTTGTTTGACGTGTCGTCAGTTCATCCGGGCGGCCGGTGAGCGGCGGGAACCGGAGGAAAGCATTGCCGGAAGTCGCGGTGCGATGGGAACTTTTGAGCCGCGAACCAGAGCATCGCGACGAACTGCCGGCAGCGCGCGGGCGGCTCACACGATCAAAGATTGCTTGGTATCCGAGTTACTACTTAACAACCTGAGCGAGAGAGAAACGATCCGTGCAAGCCCGGGCGTTGCTGACGCAACGTCGCGTTGCGGTGCAAAAATACGTGGCTACGCCACCTTCCCGACCGGCACGGCGGCGGGCGTCATCGCGTCGAGCAGGCGGCGGACGTCGGCGGCCGGAAGCGGCCGCCCGAGCAGATAGCCCTGCACCTCGTCGACGCTGGCTTCGCCCGCGATCAGGGCGAGTTGCTCCTCGGTCTCGACGCCCTCCACGGCGACGCGCAGGCCGAGTTCCGCACTCAGCCGCGCCACGCCGCGCAACAGCGTCATGTGCCGCGCGTTGTTCAGGTCCTGAACGAACGACTGGTCGATCTTGACCTTGTGCAGCGGGAAGCTGTGCAGATAGCTCAGACTCGAATAGCCGGTCCCGAAATCGTCGAGCGAGACCTGCACGCCCAGCGCCTCGAGCTGGCGCAGCGCGGCGCGCGATCTGCGCGTGTCCTGCAACAGGATCGATTCGGTGATCTCGATGTGCAGCCGCTCGGCCGGCAGGCCGGTTGCGGCGAGCGTCTGGCGGATCAGCGCCGGCACGTTCGAGCGGCTGAACTGGATCGGCGAGAGGTTGACGGCGACGCGCGTGTCGCCCGGCCAGCGGCGGCACTCGATGCAGGCCTTGCGCAGCACCTGCTGGCCGATCTCCACGATGATGCCCATCTCCTCGGCGACCGAGATGAATTCGCCCGGCGACACCATGCCGCGCTCGTGGTGGTGCCAGCGCAGCAGCGCCTCGCAGGACAGGATGCGCCGCGTGCGGATGTCGAAGATCGGCTGATAGTAGAGGTCGAACGCCTCCTCCTCGAGCGCGGTGCGCAGGTCGAGCTCGAGCGTGCGGCGCGCCTGGGCGCGCGCTTCCATCTCGGCCTCGAACCAGCGCCAGGTGCCGCGGTTCTCCGCCTTGGCGCGGTAGAGCGCCATGTCGGAGTTCTTCAGGAGCTGGTCGGCATCGGTATCCTTCGCGCTTGCGACCGCGATGCCGACGCTCGCGCTGACCGCGACCTCGTGCCCGTCGATCTCGTAGTGTCCCTTCAAACCCTCGACGATGCGCTTGGCGAGCACCGAGGCCTGGTCGAGCGTGGTGACCGGATACTGCAGCACCACGAACTCGTCGCCGCCGAAGCGCGCGATCACGTCGTTTTCGCGCACCAACTTGCGCAGCCGCTCGGCGACCGCGACGAGCAACAGGTCGCCGCGCGAATGACCGAGGGTGTCGTTGACCTGCTTGAACTGGTCGAGATCGATGAAGTGCACCGCGCACATCTGCTCCGGCGTGCAGGCGGCAAGCGCGTTGTCCATGCGGCTGCGCAGAATGCTGCGGTTCGGCAGGCCGGTGAGCGAGTCGAAACGCGCCAGATGGTTGATCTTGGCCTGCGCGATCTTGCGCTCGGTCACGTCCTCGCCGACCAGCACCATGCCGCCATTCTCCATCGGCTGCACCGTGAACTCGAGCGTGCGGCCGTTGTGCAGGTCGATGACGAAGGCGTGGCTCTCGGCGCCGGCGAGGCGCGCATTGAAATCGTGCACCAGACGCTCGGCCTCACCGGCCGGAATCAGCCCGTTGTCGGCGCCGACCGTTACCAGCTTCTCCGGCGTGAAGCCTTTCAGCTCGGCCTCGGCGGGCAGGCCGAGGTGCTCGTTGAGCCGCTTGTTGGCGACGACGATGCGCCGCTCGGCGTCGAACATGCACAGGCCGTGCGGCATGTTGTTGAGCGCGGTGTCGAAGCGCCGGGCCAGCAAGGTCATGTCGCGCGTCGCGACCACGGCGTCGAGCAGGGTCAGGCGCAGCCGCTCGGCGATGAATTTGACGGCGAGGAAGAACGGTCCGAGCAGGACCGCGAAGATCCAGTGGTAGACGTCGCCGTGCAGCAACAGCGCGGCGGTGATCGGCACCCAGGCACAGAGAATCTGGATGATGACGGAGCGCGAGTTGCCGAAGTTGCGCCCGAAAATGCCCACCACGTAGGCGATGGTCATCGAAAAGCTGATCAGGTGCGCGAAGGCGTCGCTGGTGCGGGAGAACGCGATGTAGCACCAGATGCCGAGGAGGCCGACGGAGGCGGCCGCGCCCGCCACGTAGCGGCGCTCCCATTGCCGCGCCTCGGCGTTGCTCGTCACCGTGCTGCGCACGTGCGCGTAAGCGCGCATCATCAAGCCGCGCGTGCCGGCGACTGCCACGACGGCGAACGCGCAGAGCAGGAACAGCGGCTCCCCGGTCTTCCAGTATGTGGTGAGGATCGAGCCGACCACGAAGAGCGTGCCGGTGAACAGCGTGCGCCCGTCCTTGTAGAGCGAATCAACCAAAGGGATGTAGATATCGGGCGGGACCGCGACCGGACTCTCGGCGAGGCCGGAGGGCATGCGCACAGATCTCATCGGGGTCCCACCAACGCTTGGCCCGGAAGGGCCGGACAACTGCGCCGGCTCCGCCAGCGCGCCGCGACTTTGGATGAACAATCTATCTATGCGGTAAATGAAAACGTGGCTCTCCGCTTGCCCCAGCATCAAGCTCGCATTAACCATGACGCGGGTGCTGAATTCTTCTCTCTGACGTTGCGTTGACAGGGCGACCGGGCGAGTTGCAATTCGCGCCGGCAAGGGGACCGCATGCTTGAAAGCCGCTGGTTCATTCTGGCCGTGCTGTTCGCGGCCCGGTTCGCGCTTGGGTATCAGTTCCAGTCGGCGGGTTCCGTCGCGCCCTTCCTGATCCGCGACTTCGGCATCACTTACACGCAGGTCGGCCTTCTGGTCGGCGGTTTCATTTTGCCGGGGATCGCGATCTCGCTGCCGAGCGGGTTCCTCGGGCGGCGCTTCGGCGACAAGTCGGTCGTGACATCCGGAATGGCGCTGATGGTCCTCGGCGGCGGCATCGCGAGTCTCGCGTCCTCGTATTCGATCATCCTGGCCGGCCATCTGCTTGCCGGCGTCGGCGGTGCGATCCTGATCGTGCTGATGTCGAAGATGCTGGCCGACTGGTTCGCCGACAAGGAGCTGTTCCTCGGCAATGCCATCTTCATCGTCGGCTGGCCGGCCGGCATCGCGGCTGGGCAGGCGACACAGAGCTGGCTCGCCGAGATGACGTCCTGGCAATTCGTGTTTCGGCTGAGCACCGTACTGGTCGCACTCACGCTGGTGCTGATGGCGGCGTTCTACCATCGTCCGCCCGGCCTGCCCCCCGACACACCGGAACGGCCACAGCGGCTTGGCTCGCAGGACATCAAGATTGCGTGCCTCACGGGCATTATCTGGATGTTCCTGAATGGCGCCTATCTGGTGATGCTCAGTTTCGGTCCCTCGTACCTCATGGAGCAGCGCGGCATGCAGATCGCGCAGGCAGGTGCGGTCGTGAGCCTCATGTCATGGGCGACCATCTTGGCGATTCCGCTCGGCGGATATCTGGCGACGCGCTACCGCATTCCCAACGTCGCGATGATCGGCGGGCTCGCGGTCAGCATCGCGCTTGGCGCGGCTCTTCCGTTTGCGCCCTATCCGACCGTGTTCTTCACGCTGTTGGGATTCGCATTTGCGATCGCAGTGCCGGTCGTCGGCTCTCTCGCCGCAGAGGTGTTCGATCCGCGCGTGCGCGGCCCCGGCTTCGGCGTCTATTTCCTCTGGTACTTCGGCGGCATGCCGGTCCTCATCTTCTTCGCGGGATTATTGCGCGATTGGACCGGAGCACTGACGGCGACGCTTCTCTACGCCGATATCCTGCTGCTTTGCACGCTACTGCTCGCGATCTACTTCCGCATGACTCAGGGCAATCGCGCGGTAAGGACCTAGCGCGTCAGCTTTCTTCGGCTTCGCCTTCTTGACCTTCTTCGCCTTCGTGCCGTGGTCGTGCCCCTCGTGGGCAAGCGCGCCGAGCGGCGACAACGTCACCGCCAAAGCCAGGCCGAACGCGACGAGAACCTTGCGCATCATGGTCGATCTCCTCTCCGACATTGATCAGTGCTTGGGCGGCTCGATGACGGAGGCCTCTTCCACCATCACCTCGACCTCGACCTTGCCGGCGCGCTCGAAGGTGAGCGTCATCAGGAAGCTGTCGTAGGCGCCGAGCGGCTTCTTCACGCCGGTGAGCAGGATATGCGGGCCGCCGCGCTTGAGATCGACCGCGCCGCGGCCGACCGGAATGGACGCGATGATGCCGCCCTCCGCATCGGGCGGGACGCCGGCGCGCAGCTCCGTCTTCGCCGCGCCTGCAGCCGAGGCACGCAGCAAGCGG
>JBAVXH010000005.1:0-8230 GCA_049698215.1 Xanthobacteraceae bacterium
GCATTGATCGTCGCAAGTTTCTCCAATCGTCCGGCGGCGGGCTTGCCGGCATTCTGGCGAGCGGCCGTGCGCCGGCCTTCGCGCAGACTACGACGCTGCACTGGCTGCGGCTCGGCGATTTCGTTCCCGCCTCCGACACGCTGTTGCGCCGCGAACTCTTGCCGGAAGCCGAAAAGGCGCTGGGCTTGAAGATCACGATGGAGACCATCAACGGCAACGACCTGCAGGCGCGGATCACCTCGTCGATCCAGTCCGGCAGCGGCGCCGACCTCATCCATGCGATGCACAACTGGCCGCAGCTCTATGCCGAGAGCCTGGTGGACGTGAGCGACGTCGCCGAGGAGGTCGCCAAGGATCAGGGCGGCTACTACGACATCTTCCCGGCGCTTGCGAAAAGCGAGCGGGGCTGGCTCGCGGTGCCGTGGTGCGCGCTCGGCATCCTGCTGTGCTACCGCAAGTCCTGGTTCGACGAGATCGGCGTCACGAAATTCCCGGACACTTGGGAGAGCTATCGCGCCGCCGGCAAACTGCTCAAAGCGAAGGGCCGCCCGATCGGGCAGACGCTCGCGCACGCCTATAACGATGCGCCCGCCTTCACCTATCCGTACCTGTGGTCGTTCGGCGGACAGGAGCTGGAAGCGGACGGCAAGACCGTCGCGCTCAACAGCAAGGCGACGCTCGACTCGGTCAAATTCATGGCCGGCTTCTGGAAGGATGCCCACGACGAAGGCGGGCTCGCCTGGGACGACAGCAACAACAATCGTGCGTTTCTCGGCGGCACCATCTCGGCGACCAGCAACGCGGCCTCGATCTACATCGAGGCATTGCGCAAGCCCGAGCAGTACCTGACCGAAAAGGGCAAGCCGCTGAAGGACGACATCCTGCATGCGCCCTATCCGAAGGGACCGGGCGGCGCGGCGCCGCTGCATCCGCCGCAGACCCACATGCTGATGGGCTATTCGAAGAACCAGAAGGCCGCGAAGGATTTCCTGCGCTGGGCGCATTCGCAAAAGGTGTTCGAGAAATGGTTCATGTCGCAAAAGGGTTTCTCGATCCCGGCGACACGCGAATGGTCAAAGCACGCGCTGTGGAACGAGGACCCCGTGATGGCGCCATTCCGCGACGTGATCCTGACGGCGCGGGCACCCGGATGGCCGGGTCCCTCGGGCCGCAAGGCGGCCGAAGTCGTGTCGAAGTACATCATCACCGACATGTACGCGAAGGCCGTTCAGGGCATGCCGCCCGAGGATGCGGTGAAGTGGGCGGACAGTGAGCTGAAGAAGATCTACACCTGAGGCCGGTAGACCATGGAAGAAGGGCGGCCCTCAGGCCGCCCTGAACCACACGCCGCGCATGCCCGCGAAAACGGACATTTTGCTTTGTCAGGTAGCGATAGGCGTCGCTCGTCGTCGGAGCGGCTTTGCGCTCCGGATGAATTCTACTTGAGCGACTTCTTGTGCGTCTTCTTGTTCGACTTCTTGGCCGTCTTCTTGTCCGATTTCCTAAACATGCCGCCTGTGGTCGGCCCGCCGCCCGGATACCAGTAGGGTCCTCCGCGCTGGGCCTGAGCCGGTGCGGAAAGCGAACCGGCGAGTAAGGCTGCAACGGCAAGCATAGCCGCAAGCGCGAAGTGCTTCATGGAATCCCCCCGTTAGATCGCTTGAGCACTGCGGAGAGAATCCGACGGGCTCGCGCTGCTGCGATCATCGGCGGACTGTAGGGAGCAGAGGGGACGACAGCCATTGTCCAGTGGGATCCTCGGCTACGCCCTTGGGTCACAGGGAGCGCATGCCGACGCGGCTCGATGACAAGCTCCGCGAAGCAATCCAGCGTTTCTGAACAACTGGATTGCTTCGTCGCTAACGCTCCTCGCAATGACGAACCGCAGCGACTCAAAAGAGAGGGCGGCCGCAGGGCCGCCCTCTGATTTGGACCTCATCCTGAGGTGCGAGCGAAGCGAGCCTCGAAGGATGGCCGCAAGCTCGGTGTCTGTGGCCATCCTTCGAGACGCGTTGCTGCGCAACGCTCCTCAGGATGAGGGGAGCGAACTACTCCCCCGCCGCGGCCTGCGGCTGCTCGCCGGCTTTCTCCTCGGCCTTCTGCTTCGCCTCGAGGTCCTCGCCGGTCGCCTGATCGACGACCTTCATCGAAAGCCGCGTCTTGCCGCGATCGTCGAAGCCGAGGAGCTTCACCTTCACCTTGTCGCCTTCCTTGACGACGTCGGTGACCTTGTTCACCCGGCGCTGCGCAAGCTGCGAGATGTGCACCAGACCGTCCTTGGCGCCGAAGAAGTTCACGAAGGCGCCGAAGTCCATCACCTTGACGACCGTGCCCTCGTAGATGGTGCCGACCTCCGGCTCGCTCGCGATCGACTTGATCCAGGCGATCGCGGCCTTGATCGAGTCGGCGCTTGCCGAGGCGACCTTCACCGAGCCGTCGTCCTCGATGTTGATCTTGGCGCCGGTCTTCTCGACGATCTCGCGGATCACCTTGCCGCCGGAGCCGATCACTTCGCGGATCTTGTCGGTCGGGATGTTGAACTGCTCGATGCGCGGAGCGTGCTCGCCGAGCTGCGCGCGCGCCTCGGTCAGGGCCTTCGCCATCTCGCCGAGGATGTGCAGCCGGCCATCCTTCGCCTGGCTCAGCGCCACCTTCATGATCTCTTCGGTGATGCCGGCGATCTTGATGTCCATCTGCAGCGAGGTAATGCCGGCCTCGGTGCCCGCCACCTTGAAGTCCATGTCGCCGAGATGATCCTCGTCGCCGAGGATGTCGGACAGCACCGCGAAGCGCTTGTCCTCGAGGATGAGGCCCATCGCGATGCCGGCGGTCGGCCGCTTCAGCGGCACGCCCGCATCCATCAGCGCGAGCGAGGTGCCGCACACCGTCGCCATCGAGGACGAGCCGTTCGACTCGGTGATCTCGGAGACGACACGGATCGTGTACGGGAACTCGTGGTGGTCCGGCAGCACCGGATGGATCGCGCGCCACGCAAGCTTGCCGTGGCCGATCTCACGGCGGCGCGGGCCGCCCATGCGGCCGGTCTCGCCGACCGAGAAGGGCGGGAAGTTGTAGTGCAGCAGGAACGTCTCCTTGTAGGTTCCCGCTAGCGCGTCGATCCACTGCTCGTCCTCGCCGGTGCCGAGAGTGGCGATCACCAGCGCCTGCGTCTCGCCGCGGGTGAACAGCGCCGAGCCGTGCGCGCGCGGCAGGATGCCAGCTTCCGACACGATCGGGCGGACGGTTTTCACGTCGCGGCCGTCGATGCGCTTGCCGGTGTCGAGGATGTTGTTGCGCACAACCTTGGCTTCCAGCTCCTTGAACACGCCGCCAATACGAAGCTTGTCGTATTTCGGCTCAGCGCCTTCGGGGAAGTAGTGGGCGGTCACCTTGGCCTTGGCGGCATCGACCGCCTTGTGGCGCGCCATCTTGTCGGCGACCGCATAGGCCGAGCGCAGATCGGACTCGACGATGCCGAGCATTTCCTTCTCGAGCGCAGCGTTGTCGGTCTCGGTGAGCTCGCGCGGCTCCCTGGCAGCCTTCTCGGCGAGGTCGATGATCGCTTCGATCACGGGCTGGAAATGGCGGTGGCCAAACATCACCGCGCCGAGCATGATCTCCTCGGGAAGCTCCTTCGCTTCCGACTCGACCATCAGCACGGCGTCGCTGGTGCCGGCGACGACCAGGTCCAGCTGGCTCTCAGCCATCTCTTCCAGCGTCGGGTTGAGGATGTATTCGTTGTTGGAGAAGCCGACGCGCGCCGCGCCGATCGGGCCCTTGAACGGCGCACCCGACAGGCAAAGCGCCGCCGAGGACGCGACCAGCGCCAGGATGTCGGGATCGTTTTCGAGGTCGTGGCTGAGCGTGGTGACGATCACCTGCGTCTCGTTGCGCCAGCCGTCGGCGAACAGCGGGCGGATCGGGCGATCGATCAGGCGTGAGATCAGCGTCTCGCGCTCGGTCGGGCGCCCTTCGCGCTTGAAGTAGCCGCCCGGGATGCGGCCCGCGGCGTAGAATTTCTCCTGGTAGTCGACCGTCAGGGGCATGAAATCGATGCCCTCGCGCGGTTGTTTGGCGGCGACGACGGTCGCCAGGACTTTGCTTTCTCCGTAGGTGGCGACGACGGCGCCGTCGGCTTGGCGCGCGACCTTGCCGGTTTCGAGTGTCAGCTTCCGTCCACCCCAATCAAGCTCAACGGTATGGATATCGAACATTTCAGTCTTCTCTCATCGGTTATCCGGAAGACGGAAAGCCATGAGCAAGACGGCGAGACGCTGCGCGCGACAGCACGCATCGAAGCAGCGTCCGGCGATCCTGCCATGGCTTTGCTCTTCCAGTCGGTTGGCACGGACAGACGTTTCCGTCCGGCTTACTCGGCGGCGGCCCATTCACAGGCCTGCCGCCCACAATGCGGGACCAAAGCCCGCCTACAACGCGCGCGGCGAACCGCGCGCGAAATGCTTCAGCGGCGAATGCCGAGCTTGTCGATCAGGGTCTTGTAGCGCCCCTCGTTGGTGCGCTTGAGATAATCGAGCAGCTGGCGGCGCTGCGAGACCATCTTGAGAAGGCCGCGCCGCGAATGATTGTCCTTGACGTGGGTCTTGAAGTGGTCGGTCAGCGTGTTGATCCTCTCAGAGAGGATTGCGACCTGCACTTCGGGCGATCCAGTGTCGCCCTTGTTGGTGGCATACGACTTGATGATTTCGGCCTTGCGGCCGGCATTCAGCGACATCGTCAATGACCTTGTCGTTTGCCGGCACTGCCCTTCAGGCCGGCGAGGTTGAACACGCGCTTGGGGATGATTTCGCCGCGGTCCACCTCGGAAAGAGCGATCAACTCGCCCGAAGTCGTCACATAGACCAACCCACGGAAAATGGGGGCATCCCGTCCGCGCAACAAAACGGCTTGGCCCCGCTGGAGCCTTGCCGCATCTGCCCGGCTGACGGCCAGCGCCGGGATGTCGTCCAGCGCGGTCTCAACGGGCAGTAGCGCGTCGGCGAGGCTTCCCTCGCCGGCGGCGGCTTTCTGGCACAAACCTTCCAGTTCCGCCAGCGAAATCATGTCGCTTTCGTCGAACGGACCGACCGTTGTGCGCCGAAGAGCGCTGACATACCCGAGACACCCGAGAACCCGGCCCAGATCGCGCGCGAGCGCCCTCACGTAAGTTCCCTTGCCGCATTCGGCCTCGAAAACCGCGTGATCGGTGTCGGGCATCTCGACCAGCGCAAAATCGTGAATGTCGACCGGCCGGGCCACCAGCGCGACCTCCTGGCCGTCACGCGCCAGATCATAGGCTCGCTCGCCCTCGACCTTGATGGCGGAGAATTTCGGCGGCACCTGCGCGATCGTGCCGGTGAAGGCCGGGAGGGCGCCGCGGATCGCGTCAGCCGTCGGCCGCGCATCCGATGTCGCGGCCACGCGACCCTCCGCATCGTCGGTGTCGCGCTCTTCGCCCCAGCGCACCGTGAAGCGGTAGCGCTTGCGGCCGTCCATGACGAAGGGGACCGTCTTGGTCGCCTCGCCGAGAGCGAGCGGGAGGATGCCGGACGCGAGCGGATCGAGCGTGCCGGCATGGCCGGCGCGCTTAGCGGTGAACAATCGCTTGATGACCGAGACCGCGTGGGTCGACGTCATGCCGACCGGCTTATCGAGCACGACCCAGCCGTGCACGTCGCGCTTCTCGCGGCGTCGCTGCCCCGTTTGCTGCGCTGCCTGCAGCGCCGGATTGGGAAACGGATTCGGCGCGCTCATGATTCGTCGTCCGGCTTCGATTCGAGATCGCGCCGGACCTCGGGTGTTCGCAGAATCTTCTCGATGCGTTCTGCTTCGCCGAATCGCTCGTCGGCACGAAAACGAATCTCGGGTGCAAATTTCAGGTTAACGCGATGCGCGATCTCGCCGCGCAGGAATTTCTTGTTGCGCTCGAGTGCCGCGACAACCTCCTGCTCGTCCTTGCCGCCGAGCGGCATCACGTAGATGGTCGCGAGCCGCAGGTCTGGGCTCATGCGCACTTCCGGCACTGTGATCATGTGGCCTTCGATGACCGGATCGTGGATGTCGCCGCGGGAGAGCATCTCGGCGAGCGCATGGCGGATCAGCTCGCCGACGCGTAGCGCGCGCTGGGATGGGCCGGAGGATTGTTCGCGATGGTGATGACGTGGCATGACCTAAATCCAACAATTCGTCATGGCCGGGCTTGTCCCGGCCATCCACACGTCTTCCAATTCGCAATGTCATTAAGACGTGGATGCCCGGCCATCAGGGCGTTCACGCCCGTCTTCGACGTGCGACCGCCGGGCATGACGCAATTACAATGACCGCTGCACCGTCTCCACGCGATAGCACTCGATCACGTCGCCCGCCCGCATGTCCTGGTAGCCCTCGAACGCCATGCCGCACTCCTGGCCCGCCACCACCTCGCGCGCATCGTCCTTGAAGCGCTTGAGTTGGCTGAGCTTGCCCTCGTGGATCACGACGTTGTCGCGGATCAGGCGCACGTTCGCGCCGCGCTCGACCTTGCCGTCGGTGACGCGGCAGCCGGCGATCTTTCCGACCTTGGAGACGACGAAGATTTCCAAAATCTGCGCATTGCCCAGCATGGTCTCGCGCAGCTCCGGCGTGAGCAGCCCGGACATCGCCTTCTTCACGTCATCCACGAGATTGTAGATGATGTTGTAGTAGCGGATTTCCGTCCCGGTGCGCTCGGCGGCCTCGCGCGCTTCCTTGTGGGCGCGCACGTTGAAGCCGATGATCGCCGCACCGGAGGACTCCGCGAGCGTCACGTCGGATTCGGTGATGCCGCCGACGCCCGAATGAATGACCCGCGCCGCAACCTCGTCGGTGCCGAGCTTTTCGAGCGCGCCCGCGATGGCCTCGACCGAACCCTGCACGTCGCCCTTGATGATGAGCGGGAATTCCTGGCGGCCGGCGGTCTTGACCTGCGCCATCATCTGTTCGAGCGAGCCGCGCATGCCGGTCTGGCGGGCGGCGGACAATTCGCGCTTCTGACGCGCACGATAGTCGGTCACTTCGCGCGCGCGGGCCTCGCTCTCGACCACGGCGAGGCGGTCGCCGGCGTCGGGCGTGCCGTTGAAGCCGAGCACCTCGACCGGTGTCGAGGGGCCGGCTTCTGTTACCGTGTCACCCGTATCGGAGAGGAGTGCGCGCACGCGGCCCCACTCGGCGCCAGCCACCACGATATCGCCGCCGTGCAGCGTGCCGCGCTGCACCAGCACGGTCGCGACCGGGCCGCGGCCGCGGTCGAGCTTTGCCTCGATCACCGTGCCTTCCGCAGCGCGGTTCGGGTTGGCCTTGAGGTCGAGGATTTCGGCCTGCAGCGCGATGGTCTCAAGCAACCTGTCGAGATTCATCTTCTTGGTCGCCGACACCTCGACGTCGAGCACCTCACCGCCGAGCGACTCGACCTGAACTTCGTATTGAAGCAGTTCGGTGCGCACGCGCTCGGCCTTGGCCTCGGCCTTGTCGATCTTGTTGATCGCGACGATCATCGGGACCTTGGCGGCCTTGGCGTGGTTGATCGCCTCGACGGTCTGCGGCATGACGCCGTCATCCGCCGCGACCACCAGAATAACCAGGTCGGTAACCCGCGCCCCGCGCGCGCGCATGGCAGTAAACGCGGCGTGGCCGGGCGTGTCGATAAAGGTGATCTTGCCGCCCTTGGGCGAAGTCACCTGATAGGCGCCGATATGCTGGGTGATGCCGCCAGCCTCTCCGCTCACCACGTTGGTCTGGCGGATCGCATCGAGCAGTGAGGTCTTACCGTGGTCGACATGGCCCATGATGGTCACGACCGGCGGACGCGGCTGCAAGGTCGCGGCATCGTCGGCTGCATCGAACAGGCCTTCTTCCACGTCCGACTCGGCGACACGGCGCACCGTGTGGCCCAGTTCTTCGGCGATGAGCTGGGCGGTGTCGGCGTCGATCGTGTCGGTAATCTTCGCCATGTGACCCTGCTTCATCAGGATCTTGACGACGTCGACGCCGCGCTCCGACATGCGGTTCGCGAGTTCCTGGATCGTGATGGTTTCCGGGATCGTGACTTCGCGCACGAGCTTTTCCTTCTGCTCGCTGTCGCGATGACCGGACATGCGTTGGGTACGGCGGCGGAACGCGGCGACCGAACGCTCGCGCACCTCGTCGGCATTGAGGGCCGTGGTCAGCGTGAGGCGGCCGCGCTGCTTCGGCGCACCGGCGCGCGGCGCCTTCGGGG
>JBAVXH010000006.1:0-1757 GCA_049698215.1 Xanthobacteraceae bacterium
TCGCGGGCCCGCGCCTTGCGGCCGCCGACGACGATCTCATCCCGGTGAAGCTGCGCCGCGGCGGGCGCACGCTCGGCGGCTCGCTCTCGTGGGAGCAGCCGCAGCAGCTCACGGCGTTCTCGCGCGAAAGTCCGTTCAACACCATGCCGGTGCCGAACGACGTGACTGTCACACGCCAGGTGCTGGCCGAGCCGGACTCAGGGCTGACCGAGCGCACCTGGGCGACACTTGCCGACGGCACGCCCCTGGTGACCGCGGCGCGGCGCGGCAAGGGCGTGATCGTGCTGTTCCATGTCACCGCCGACACGCGCTGGTCCGATCTGCCGCTGTCGGGCGCCTTCGTCGACATGCTCAAGCGCATCGTCGCGCTTGCCGGCTCCAACGTGAATGCCGAGAGGCTCGAAGCACAGGCAGCACGCGAAACCGTGCCGGCGAACCGCGTGCTCGACGGCTTCGGCGCGTTCACACCGCCGCCCTCCACCGCGCGGCCCGTGGCGGCCGGCTACAGTTTCCGCGCGACAGCGGACCATCCGCCGGGCTTCTATGGCCCACCCGAAGGGCTCCTCGCCGTGAACACGCTGATCCCCACCGACCGGCTCACCCCGCTCGATTATGCGCCGCTCTCGGCGCGGCTCGAAGCCTATCGCCTTGGCGAGCCGAAGGACCTGCGCGGCCCGCTGTTCATGGCGGCGCTGGCGCTCCTGGTGATCGATGCGCTGGTGGTGTTCTGGCTCGCCGGCGGGCTCTACCGGCTGATGCCGCGGAGACGCGCGGTGGCAAGTGCGCTGGCGTTCGGCTTCCTCGCCGCGACCTTGCTTGCGTCGCACGCGCTCGCGCAGGGCACGCCTCCCGCGCAAGCTGCGCCTGATCCGCTCGCGAGCGATTTCGCTCAGAAGATGACCGTCGACACGCGGCTCGCCTACATCGTCACGGGTGACGCAGAGGTCGACAATGTCAGCAAGATCGGGTTGCAGGGGCTCACTTTGTTCCTCGCGCAACGCACCGCGCTCGAAGCCGGCGATCCGGTCGGACTCGATCCGGCGCGCGACGAGCTTGCGTTCTTCCCGCTGATCTACTGGCCGATCGTGCCGACCGCCGCGCGTCCGTCGCGGGAAGCGCTCACCCGCATCGACACCTATATGAAGCAAGGCGGCACGGTGCTGTTCGATACGCGCGACGCCGTGATGGCGCCGCCGGGCCCGGGCGGTGAGAACCGCTCGCCCGGCATGCTGGCGCTGCGCGACATTCTCGCGTCGCTCGACATCCCCGAGCTCGAGCCGGTGCCGCGCGACCACGTGCTCACCAAGACGTTCTTCCTGCTGAAGGACTTCCCCGGCCGCTTCAGCCAGGGTCAGCTCTGGGTCGAGGCGATCGCGCCGGCGAACGACGACGAGCCGGAGCGCCCGGCGCGCGGCGGCGACGGCGTCTCGTCGATCATCATCACGTCGAACGATTTCGCGGGCGCCTGGGCGCAGCGCCAGGACGGACAGCCGCTCTTGCCGATGGTGCCGGGCGAGCCGCGCCAGCGCGAGTTCGCATTCCGTGCCGGCGTCAACATCGTGATGTACACGCTGACCGGCAACTACAAGGCGGACCAGGTGCACATCCCGGCGTTGCTCGAGAGGCTGGGGCAGTGATGATCCGCACGCGGGGTCGCAGTAACTGTGCCCTCTCCCCTTGGGGGAGAGGGCATCTCCGACCCCTCGGGGGACTCGGTCGGGTGAGGGGTACCCCTCACCCGTTCATCGTCGCTCAAC
>JBAVXH010000007.1:0-10975 GCA_049698215.1 Xanthobacteraceae bacterium
CTTCGGCAAGCTCAAGGAGTTCAAACGCATCGCCATGCGCGCAGACAAAACCGATCAGAGCTTCGCCGCCATCATTCATCTCGCCGCGGCCGTGATAAACTCCCGATGAATCTCAACAGGCCTTAGGCTAACAAAGTGTGAAAGAAATAATAACGACGGCGAATCCGCGTGGGCACTCAGCGGCTTAGTTCCATTTCCAGCATTAACGATTAGTAAAAATCGGGATGGACAGGCACTTTGGGGAGCCTATACGGGTAATGGCACGGCGGTCGCGCGCTACCTCAGGTGCTTCATCGCGCCTCTTGGTTAAAAGTTTACGCATTCCGTTCACCATCGACGCGGCGGGGGGCCACGAATGGTGTTCCGCCACCACAGGAGAACTACATGGCGGACATCGCTGCCCGTGATGAATTGACCCCCGGCGGAGCAGCGCGCCCGCGAGATTCGGGTCGCGCGGCAGCGAAAGGCCAGCCGGGCACTCAGCCCCCGCGGACCGATGTCGGCACCCTCGTGCTGCACTGGGCGACCGCGATTGCGTTTCTCGTCAGCCTGTTCACCGGCATCCGCATCGCGGCCGACGCGCTCAGCGCACCGGTCTCGCACTGGCTCAACCCGATCCTGCCGCAGGGCGAGATCTGGACCTGGCACTTCCTGGCCGGGCTGACGCTGTTCTTCTGCGCGGCGGCCTACGCGATCTACACCTGGCGGGCGGCGCTCGCGAACCGCAACGCGCTGAAGAAGACGCGCGTGATGGTGATGCCGGTCGCCTCCAAGATGCGCTTCGGCGCCCTCAATGTGGCGCTGCACTGGGCGGCCTACGTGATGATCGGCATCATGACGGTGACCGGCATCTTCCTTTATCTCGGCTGGGGCGGCTGGCTCATTTCGGTGCACTCCTACACCGCCTTCGTCGGCCTCGCCTACATCTTCATCCACATCGTCGCGCACTACCTTTATGGCGGCTGGTGGCAGGTTTTCCGCATCTTCCGCCCCGCCAAGCTGGTGCTCACCGCGGCGGTCAAGCCGAGGCCGCTGCTGATCGCGGCGGCCGTCGGCGTTGTTGTTGCCGCCGGCGTCGCCGCGACCGACTGGGCGACACGCGACACGCTGATCGTCACGCGGGTCGAAGGCGAGCCGAAGCTCGACGGCATCCTCGACGAAGCGCTGTGGAACAAGGCGCGTCCGGTGCGTATCCACACCCAGCAGGGCGAGAATTTTGGCGGCCCCGGCGAATCCACCGTTGAAGTGCGCGCCGTACACAACGGCGATAAGCTCTTCTTCGCCCTCAAGTGGAACGACCCGAGCCGCTCATTGCGTCGCCTGCCGATGATCAAGAAGGAAGACGGTTGGCATGTCATGGACGCGCGCGGTGGCATGATGGATGTCATCGGTTTCTATGAGGACAAACTTGCGATCCTTTTCTCCGATACCGCAGACCTCGGCGGGTCGGGCGTCTCAAACCTCGGCCCTTCCCCACTACCGGCCGACAAGCCACGACCGCTCAATGGGCGCGGTTTCCATTTTACCAATGACGGCAGCTACAAAGATCTTTGGCAGTGGAAGGCCTCGCGCGGCGGCATGCTCGGTCGCGTCGACGATCAGTACATGGGACCGCCCTACGAACCAAGTAAGGACGAGGCCGCCTACATGGCACGCTATCAGGGCGGTTACTGGAACGACCCTGGCAAGACGATTTACTCGTACAATTTCAAGTTCTTCAAAAAAGGCATCACGGGACCGCTGGAAGTGATCAAGTTGCCGAAGGATTGGCAGAAGACGCAGGCGCAGCTCGGCAAGATTTCCTTCGATCCGGACACCAGCGATGACGAGAACTCCCGCTGGAACATGTTCGAGGATGAGGTCATTCCCTACAGCAAGGAAGAGGACGCCAAGATCCCGGTCGGCACCGTGATGCCGGGTGTGCTCATTGCCGGAAAATACGAAGGCGACCGCGGCGACCTTCTCGGTGGTGCGCGCTGGCGCGATGGCTACTGGACGCTCGAGCTCACCCGCAATCTCAAGACCGGCAGCAAGTACGACAAGGACTTCGTGCCCGGAAAACCGCTCTACATGTGGGTCGCCGCATACGACCACGTGCAGACTCGCCACACGCGCCATCCGCGCCCGGTGCGCGTGGTGACGCAGGAATAACACCGCGACCCAGAGTGTTGAGTATCGAGTATGAGCGGCTCCTTCGATCTCGTCATCAACGGCAAGACCGTTAAGGCCGGCTACGGCGAGACCCTGGTCGACGCCGGCCTCTCCGGCTGGGTCGCCATCCCGCACGACTGCTGCTCGGGGCAATGCGAAACCTGCCGCGTGACTGTGGTGAGCGGCAAGGTCGATGATTTCGGCACCGCCGAGAAGAACACGGTGCTCGCCTGCCAGGCCAAGGTCATCGGCAATGCGGCGATCACCTTCGAGCACGTCGCCGAAGTCTCGAAACGCTCCGGACTGGTGACCGGCATCTCCCAGCTCGCCTCCGACATCGTGGAAGTGGCGGTGCTGCTGGATACGCCGGTGACCATGCGGCCGGGACAGTATCTGAGCGTCAAGTTCGCAGGTTTCCCGGCGCGCGACTTGAGCCCCACGGTGCGATTCGACGGCTCAGCCGCGCCGGGCGAACTGATCTTCCATATCCGGCGCTACCCCGGCGGACTCGTGTCCACGCAAATTGGCGCGACGATCAAGCCGGGGCATCGCGTGCAAGTCCGCGGGCCGTTTGGCGGCGCATTTCTGCGCGAAGGCGATGGCCCGATCATCCTCATCGGGGGTGGGACCGGCTGGGCGCCGATCTGGTCGGTGGCCGCCGCGGCACGGCGTGAGCAGCGCCACCGCGAGCTGATCGTGATCGCGGGCAGCCGTGACGCCGAAGGGCTGTACATGCGCCGTTCGCTCGAATGGCTGAAGGATGACGGCGTGCGCGAGGTGATCGCAACCGCCGAAACCGGAGCGGTCAACCCGGTGGTGCGCGGGCGGCCGACGCATTACCTACCCTCGCTCGGGCCGGAGGACACCGTGTACGTCGCCGGGCCTCCGCCGCTGGTCGATTCGGTCAAGCTGAAGTCGCGGGCGGCTGCGGCACGTTGCTATGCCGATCCGTTCCTGCCCAACGTGCAGCCGCTGTCGTTCATCGACCGCGTCATGGCGATGCTGCGTCGGCCTGCAGCGGCCCCCGTCGAGACGCCACGTCCCATCGTCCCGGCCGTCGCGGTACCTCGCGGGCGGGTCGAGCCGGCCCCGGCTTCCTCGATCCCGCCGCTGCCGGCCTCGGCACCGCGGCGCACCCAGGCGGCCTCGCGCCGCTAGCTGCTTCAGCGCAATCGGTCGTACATTTCCAGAATCGAACGCGGCGCGATTTCGCTGCACGCCATGACAGTGGTCGGCCGCGGGGGCTCGCCCGGCACGCCCTCAATGGTGATCGCACCGGCTTGCCTGTCCCACGTCATGCTGAACGGGGGAACGTGACCGGTTTCGACCATGAAGCGGATGCGGCTTCCGTCCGCTTCCAGAATTTCACCGCGAGAAGGGATGCCGGCCATGCTTTCCATCAGCGCCTGCCGGGAGGCGCGATCGAACGTGAAGTGAGACGGAAAGGGCTCGCTGTTGCAGCGGATCGAAAACGGCGCGGCCGGCCGCTCTCCCGGGCCGGAGTCGGTCCGGGGCGGCAACAGGACAGTGCGCGGCTCGATCGCCGTGCAGTTGTGGTGCAGCGTCGGCCGAACCTCATCCGGGAGCCCCGGCCAGTACATCGACCGCTGCTTTCCGTCCCATGTGCCGGCGATTTCGGTGTCGCCTTTGACCGCGAAGCTGACATAGGGATCGCGCATCCCCGTTATCCGGCCGCGGTGCAGATTTCCCAGCGTGCTCTCATAGACGAGGCGCTTGCTGTCGGTATCGAAGGTCAGGACGTAGGATTTCTTCGTCTCGTGCGCGTCGCAGCGGATTGAAAACGTTTCCGCGCCGACCGGAGAACTGACAATCGCCGCCGCCGCGAGCACCGCGCCGGAAAACGCGGCTCTCACGCAGTTACCTCGCGCAGGAAGGACTTCACGGTGGAATCGAGGCGATGCGCCTCGTCCGCCATGTCGGTCGCTTTGGTGACCACTTTCATCGAGGCGCCGCGCGCGTCTTCGATGGTGGCCTTCAGCCGCTCCACGCTCGAGGACACGTTGATCGATCCGTTCGCCGCGGCCGTCATGCTTTCGGCGATCTCGCGCGTCACGGCGTCCTGCCGCTCCATCGCCAGCGCGATCGTCCGTGTCTGATGCAGCACCATGTCGAGCTTCTGGACAATCCCCCGCACCGATCCGACCGTTTCGCCGCTCGCGCCACGGATTGCTCCCAGCCGGCGCGTGATGTCGTCGTTGGTGGCCGCGATGCGGTTCGCCAGCGTCTTGATGTCGCTGACGACCGCCGCGAAGTTGCCGCTGCTGGCGGCGCGCGAGGCCTGCACGGTGGCGTTCAGCGCAAGTGCATTCGTCTGTGCGGCAATCTCCGCAATCGCGCGCACGATTGCATCGATCTCGCCCGTGGCGCGCGCGAGCCCCTCGGCGCTGGCCGAGGCGGATTGCGCGGCCGTGCTGCTCAGCGCAATGACGTCACCGGCCTGGCGGATGCCATCGACGGTTTCGGAGATCGCAGCACTCAGCCGCTCGGTCGCCGATCGCACGGATGAGACATTCGAGACAGTGCTCTCGGAGACGAATGCCGCCTCCACGGCCTCGCCTTCGGCGACGGCCGACACGCGCGCCAGTTCGCGCGCAGTCTCGTCCATCGTCTCGACGCTGTTCGACACGCTCAGCAGGACCGAGCGCATGATCCGGTCGAAGCGGCGGATTGCGTCCTCAAGCGCCTCGCGCCGCTTCTTGACGCTTTCGGCGTGCGCAACGTCGGAGCGCAGCCGGTCGCGCTCCTGCAGCGAGCGCTGCAACACGATGACGGCGCGCGCGATGTCGCCCACCTCGTCGGGCCGTTTGGTGCCCGTCACTTCCGACTTCCAGTCACCACGCGCGACGCCGCGCACTGCTTCGGTGATCTGCACCAGCGGCCGGGTGATGCGTTGGGAGAGGAAGAACATGATGCCGGCGAAGAGCACCAGGGAGGCGACGGCCGCGACGATCAGCCAGAGGGCAAGCGAACGCCCTTCCATTTCGCCGATGCGCACCAGCTCGTTGCGCAGGGCATGAAGCTCGCTCACCGGAGCGAGCGCGCAGATGCGCCACTGCTGGAATATCGGTTCGCAGCGCGACCAGAACCGGCCATCTTTGCTGAGCAACAGCGACGCATCCAGCGCGGCAGCGATCTCCACCGCAGGGCCTTCAAATCCCGCCGTCGAGATCGAACCCGTATTGTTCATGATGGCGAGCCCGGCTCCCTCGAGGCGGGAGAACTCCTCGAGAATGGCCTCGCGCGGCCGCAGCGAGCGGTGGGCAACGAGCGCCGCGAAGACATCGCCGAAGTCATCGAAGATCGGCTCCGCCACGACGAAGGTCAGCGGCGATTTGTCGCGCGCGCCAAGCCCCGCCGCACCGTCTTCGTCGAGCGCCAAGGTGCGGCGCACGACGCGCGGCCGCTTGCGGTCGTTGTCCGAGACGATCGCCCGGATGTCCTGGGCCACCGCATCATCCTGTAGCGCCGTGTTTGCAGCAACAATGTCGATCTTGTCGCTGTGCGCGCCGAACACGCGCAGCCGGGTATCGACGACCAGGATGCCGTCGATGTCGGCGGCCTGCGCGGCGCGGCCGAGCAGTTCGCTGATCGCCACGACGTTTTCGGATGAGATTGCCTTCACCACGTCGGCGCGCTGCGCAATGCTCTCGAGCCGCGAACCAATCGAATTGAACAGCGCCTCCACGCGGGCGCCGGCAAGCCTCGCTTCGCCATCGAGCTTCTGCGACAGCTTCTCTTCCGAGAGCCGGCTCAGCTGCTCGGCTTGCCGCGACAAGCCCTGGTCGAGCCGAATGATCGTCAGTCCAAACGACGCAGCAAATGCCGCCGTCGCGGTCGCGACGACGGCGATGATCAGTCGGGTACTGAGCGATGAAAGGCGCGGCAAAGCTGGTCCTCGTGAGCGTCCCTATTCGATGACAGGGACCCCGCCCATGCTGGTCAGCACGGTCTTGGCCTTGCCGGTCTTCGCGTAGGAGATGAACTGCTTCGCTTCCGGCGTGACGGTCGTTTCCTTGTGCACGAACGTCAGGGTGACGGCGCTCGGATAGCTCCGATCGGTCGGATAGTGGCCGTCGATCTTGAGCACCGAGAGCTCCATTTCGAGCGCCTTGGTGAACGGACCGAAGCCGATCGCGCCGGGCACTTCCTTGACGGTGTCGATGCAGTCCTGCGTGGTGACCGCGGTCTTCGATTTCTCGGTGATCGCGAGAGTCTTCCACCCCGGCATCGACTGACGCAGCACCTGCAGGGTGGAATCGGCGTCTTCGCGGCGCACGACCTTGATGCGCACTTCCGGACCACCGACGTCCTTCCAGTTGGTGACCTTGCCGCTGTAGACGTCGGCAAGCTGCGCGCTGGTGAGGCTCGTCACGCCGGCCGAGCGATGCACGAAGAAGGCCGAGGGCAGCCGGAACACCGGAGTCGCAACCAGGCCGGCTTCTTTTTCCGAGTCGGAGAGCGGTCGCGCAGCGCGCGCGAGCACTTCCTTGTTGGAGCCGATCGCCGCGATACCGCCGCCCGAACCGATGCTCGGAGGAACGATGACATTCGTTTCGGGGTGATCGGCCGTGTAGGCGGCGCCGAGCGCGCGGAGGAGGTCGATACCGTCGCCGGTGCCGACCACGGACAGGTCCGCGGCGTGGGCGGTCCAACCGACAACGGCGATGGGGACGGCCAGCAGCAGGCGCGTGGCAAGGGGCATGGCATCCTCTCAGGATTCTGCAATGGATGCCGGCGAGGGTAAGGAAAATCCGGTAAGGAAGCGTAAACCCCCTTGATCTGGGGGTGGCACTCTACCACCTGGCGACATCTTCCGGTTGTGGACCTAGCGTCCCTCACACGTGGAAAACGAGCCGCGGCGGCCGATCTTCAGGGCCTCTTAAGCCTTTTCGGGTTTTCAGGTTTTTGCCCGCGCGCAGGTAACACTTCCTCGGCATTGCCGACCCTAGAATCGCGGGTAGCACGACCCCGGCCGATACGAGGGACTTGTGAGACCGCCGGCCCCGCTGAGGCAGCGCTCAAAACCGCGACCGCCGAACCGTCGGTTCGGCGTGTGGTTGCGCGCCTGGCTGTTCGCCTTCAGCGCAGTCCCGTTTGCGCCAGTGCCGGCTCTCGCCGCAAGCGCCACGGTCGAATCCATCCCGCCGGTTGTCATGGTGGTCGGCTTGGCGCTCGCGCTGTCGTTTCTCGGCGCGGTTGCCGCCGCGGTGACGACCCTTCTGCGCCGCTCACGCGATGCGGCGAACGAGGCACGGCGCCTCAATGCACTGCTCGACATGCTGGACGAGGGTGTCGCCGTGTGCACCGGCATGCAGGCTGTCGCGGTGAACACCAGCCTTTGCCGTCTCATCGGCATCCAGCGCGATGACGTCGGGCACCTGATGATTTCTTCGTTCATCGCCGAAGCCGACGTCATCGAGCGGCTGCTCGGTGAGGGCGAGCTGCGGCTTGATACCGACATCACCAACCGCGACGGCGCCACCATTGCGGTCGAGATCGCGGCGCGTACGATCCCTTACGGCGAAGGCGCGGCACGCCTGCTCGAATTTCGCGATGTCGGTGAGCGCAAGCACACGCAGGCGCGCGTCTCATTTCTGGCGCATCACGACCCCCTCACCTCTTTGCCGAACCGCGAGCTGATGCGTGCGCGGCTTACCGAGGCGATTGAGCACGCAGCCGCAGGCGGCACGTCATTCGCGGTGTTCTGGATCGATCTCGACCACTTCAAGGACATCAACGACATTCACGGCCACGTCGTCGGCGACCAGATTCTGCGCATCGTTGCCGAGAAACTGAAATTCGAGATGCCGGCCGATACGCTGATCGCGCGGCTCGGCGGTGATGAGTTCATCGTTCTGTGCCCGGTCAACGACGCACTGGAGGCGCGGCTGATCGCGCAACAACTGCGGCGGCTGTTGAACCGCCCGATCGAGGTGGGGGAGAAATCGCTCGTCTCGGGTGCGTCGATCGGGGTTGCCGTCTATCCGGACGATGCGACGGACGCCGAAGATCTGCTCAAAAACGCCGACCTCGCGCTCTACCACGCCAAGGCCGAAGGGCGCGGCCGCTGCCGCCACTTCACCGAGGAACTCGGCAACGAGCGCCAGCGCCGCATGGTGCTGAGCGAGCAGTTGCGCGGCGCGATCGAGAACGGCGAGATCCAGGCCTACTTCCAGCCCCTGGTCCGCGCACGCGACATGCGGGTCGTCGGGTTCGAGACGCTCGGCCGCTGGTTCCATCCGGAGTTCGGCGCAATCCCGCCGCCCGAGTTCGTTCGGTTGGCCGAGGAAAACGGCCTGATCAATCCGCTGACCAACCTGATCATGCGGTACGCCATCGCCGCCGCAAAACAGTGGCCGGACGACGTGCGCGTATCGGTGAACGTGTCGCCGCTGCAGATCAACAGCGAGCTGGTCGATCAGGTTCGCGACATCATCAAGCAAAGCGGCCTCGATCCCCATCGCATCGAGCTGGAGGTCACCGAGGACGTTCTCATCAAGGACTTCGAGCAGACCGCAAGCATGTTCTCGCGACTGCGCGCGCTGGGCATCCAGGTGGCGATGGACGACTTCGGTGCCGGCTACACCTCGATGGCCAATCTGCGCCGGCTCAACTTCGACCGGCTGAAGATCGACCGCATCTTCACCATGGAGCTTCCGAACCACCGCCGCGCGTCGGCCATCGTGCGCTCGATGTTCGTGCTGGCGCGCGAGCTCGATCTCGAGGTCACGGTCGAGGGCGTCGAGACCTACGAGCAGTTCGCGTTCCTGAGCCAGATGGGCAACTGCGAGCTGCAGGGCTATCTGTTCAGCCCGCCGAAACCCGCATCAGCGTGGGTCGATCCGGCTATGCTGCATTTTGCGGTACCAACCCCGCGCAAGATCGAGCCGGCCGTAGCCCCGGCGCTCAAGATCGTGGCGCAGCAAGCGAAGCGCGCCTCCTGACCGCTTGACCCGTCCCGCGGCGGCGCGGGATGTTCGCGTGATGAAGGTTGCCCTCATTGCCGGTGCAGGCGGCGCTGCGTCAAAACGACTCATCGAGGTACTGCTCGCCGACCCCCAATGGTCGGTCATCGGCCTCGCGCGCACGCCACGCAGGAGCGACGGCCGGCTCAGCTGGATCGCCGCGGACCTGTTCGATCGGGACGGCTGCTGCCGCGCGCTCGCCGGACAGCGCGCGGTGACGCACGTCTTCTACACGGCGCGCGCCAAGCACGGCGAGACCGGCGCCGAGAGCGTGCCGGACAATGTCGCGATGTTGCGCAACCTGATCGACGCGATCGAGCCGGTCGCGACCAGCCTCGAGCATATTCATCTGGTGCAGGGGACCAAATATTACGGCATGCACCTGGGCCCGTTCCGCACGCCGGCGCGCGAGGACGACCCTCGTGCGGATTTTCCGAACTTCTACTACGACCAGCAGGACCTGCTCGCCGAACGCGCGCGCGGAAAAGCATGGGCGTGGTCAGCCTCGCGGCCGACCTTCATCTACGATTTTGCGCCGGAGCGCGCGCGTAACGCCGTCGCCGTGATCGGCGCTTATGCGGCGCTTTGCCGCGAGCTTCACCTCCCGCTCGATTTTCCCGGCTCGGCGGCCGCCTTCGATGCGCAACGCGACCTCACCGACGCCTCGCTGCTCGCCCGTGCGATGACGTTCATGGCGGTGACGCCTGCGTGCCGCAACGAAGCCTTCAACGTGACCAACGGCGATGTCGTGACCTGGCGCTCCCTGTGGGCGAGCATCGCGGACTCCTTCGGCATCGCGGCGGGCGGCGTGCGGCCGTTTGGCTTGCACGAATGGTCGCGCGACAAGCAGCCGGTCTGGGACAGGATCGTCGTGAAACACGGCCTCGCTCCGACGCCTCTCGATGACGTGGCCGACTGGGCGTTCGCGGATTTTCACTGGGCGCAGGGCTATGATGTCGTCTCCAGCCCGGAAAAACTGCAGCGTGCCGGATTCGCCGAAACCATCGACAGCGGACGGATGCTGCTCGCGCACCTGCAACGCTATCGCGACGCAAGGGTCCTGCCGTGATGACGCTCGACCAGTTGAACGCCGGCGACCGCGCAGCCTTCGTTGCGGCGCTCGGCGACATCTTCGAGCACGCGCCCTGGGTGGCAGAGCGCGCTCACGGGGCGCAGCCGTTCGCCTCGATCGCGGCGCTTCACGACGCGATGATGCAGGCCGTGCGCACCGCGCCGCGCGCGCAGCAGCTTGCCTTCCTGCGCGGCCATCCGGAGCTTGCCGGCAAGGTCGCCCGCGCGGGTGCCATGACGGCGGACTCGACATCCGAACAGGGCGGTCTCGGGCTCGATCGGCTGAGCGATGCGGATTTCGCGCGCTTCGAGCGCGCCAACGCCGCGTATGCGAGGAAATTCGGGTTTCCGTTCATCGTCTGCGTCCGGCTGCACAAATCGGCGCAATCGATCCTCGCGGCGTTCGAGCGGCGCGCCGGGAACGATCCCGAGACGGAATTCTCCGCCGCATTGATTGAGATCGGCCACATCACGCGGCTGCGGCTGGAGGATCGGGTCAGCGCGCGGTAATGCCGTAGGGCGGATTAAGCGAAGCGCAATCCGCGACAATGGCCGAGAGGCGCAGTGCGCTTCGCTTACTGCGCCCTACATTGCGTAAATAATCCTTGACCTAGGATCGGACTTATGTCATGGGTCACGTACCCTGCTCGCCGAGGGGCGCCATCTAGAGGCGTCGTGATGGTGGAGCAGGCCGGAGGCGGGGCCGGAGAACAGGTCCTCAAATCCGGCAGCCGGCGCCCGGCAATTCCGGGCCTCGGACTGGGGCG
>JBAVXH010000008.1:0-18108 GCA_049698215.1 Xanthobacteraceae bacterium
ATCGCGGCCTCCGTGGTCGGGACGTTCGCGGGAGAGAGCGTCGGCAGCGACGCCTTGGGCATCTTGAGCGTACGCGACGCGGAGTCGAAGCCTTGGCCGAGATCGCCGCGCTGGTTCTGCTCGATCAGCTGCTGCAGGGGGTCTTCGGTTTGGGCCTGCGCGAAGGCGCGCGTGGCCGCGGCGCCGGCGGCGAGGCCGGCAAGCACGCTACGGCGGCTCAGGCCGCGGACGGATCGGACTTTGAACGTCATGTGGGCGGCGATTTAGCACGGCGGGCCATGCCTCTCAACGCGGCGTGGAACCACGCCATCCTACGGCCGGTCCGCCTCGTTCGCACCACCCCCAAGGCGAGCGCGGCAAGCTCGGGGCCGAACATCATCGGTGCGCCTTTGCTTTGCGATCGAATGCCTGCATAAGGCGGCATGGCAAAAGCAAAAGTAGACTTCAGGCCGACTCGTATCGACGAGGGCAACTGGCAGATTGTAGCCGCTTGCCCAGGCCACGAGGACCGCTTCATCAAGGGCCTCACGAGCCGAGAGGATTGCTACGACTGGCTCAACGGCGCCCGCAAGGTCGAATGGTTGCGTTCCCAAGGCTACGCCAAGTAGTCACTACGGCCGATCCGCCTCGTTCTGGGGTTTGCTACCCTTGCCGGGCCGCTCGGGCTTTTCCTTCTCGCCTTGTGACTTCGGGAGAGTCTGATCCTTGTCGTCCGGGTTCTTCGCCATGGTCTTAGAGGCGGCCCATCAGCACAAGGATGAGAAGGATCACGATAACCAGGCCTAGCCCGCCGCCGCCGTAATAGCCGGTGCCGTAGAACGGGCCGCCGCCAATGCCGCTGAAGCCGCCGAGCAGCGCGATGATCAGAATGATCAGGATGATGGTGCCAACGCTCATGGATTTCTCCTCTGCGGCGAGGAAGTCGCGAGCGGAGGTTTCGGTTCCAACTGAACTTTCAGCAGGAGGGACCGTTGTCGTTCGCACCGCCGGGTGGCAACCGGCCACAATGGGGAAGACGGACGCAGTTGATTTTGCCGGTTTCTGACTGCGGCACCAACGCATCGGTACGCGTAGCGTCTAACCTATTCCCGGCGTGTGCACCCCAAAAGCAAACCGCCCGGCTTGGGACCGGGCGGTGAATTTTTGCTCCGAGATCGGCTTACAGCCGATACAGGATCTGATCGGTCCAGAAGCGCTCGAGCCGGTGCAGCGCCTTGTTGAGCCCGGCGAACTCGTCGGCCGAGATGCCGCCCACCTGCTCGACCGTGCGCACGTGCTTCTCGTAGAGCGCGCGCACCGTCTCGCGAACGTCGGCGCCCTTCTCGGTCAGCTTGATGCGAACCGAACGGCGGTCGACGCGCGAACGCTGGTGATCGAGGAAGCCCATCTCGACGAGTTTCTTCAGATTGTAGGAGACGTTCGAGCCGAGGTAATAGCCGCGCGTGCGCAGCTCACCCGCGGTCAGCTCCTTGTCGCCGATGTTGAACAGCAGCAACGCCTGCACGGCGTTGATGTCGGCCCGGCCCCGGCGGTCGAATTCGTCCTTGATGACGTCGAGCAAGCGGCGATGCAGCCGCTCGATCAACGTCAGCGCTTCGAGATAGTGCGGCTGGATGTGATCGAAGCGCGCCTGACGCTCGGCCGGCTCGATCGCTTTCGCGACGGTCTTCATCGTGACGCCCCTGTTGGCTTCGTTTTTGTGTTGGTAACGAGGCCCTGTTTCCCCGTTCCTTATGCGGCCAACTTACGCCCGATGGTCTAAGATCAGCTTAAATTGCAGGATAAACATAGAGTTTATTTGGGACGGTGAACGCTCTATTGAGCATCCAATGTAAGCGGTATTCGTTACGTCCCGTTCACCGTGACGGCGCCGATTTTCGGCAAATCTGTTTCAGTGCGGAACAGAGTTTGCGCGCGGGTGGCAGGCAAGCGCCAAGCGCAACGGACAGTTCGGGAACGGAATGCGGCATCCATCACTCCGCTCATGCCCGCGAAAGCGGGCATCCAGAGCCAGGAAAAGAAAATAATGGGTCCCCGCTTTCGCGGGGACGAGCGGAAGAGTCTCAAGCGCCACGGATAAAATTGACGATTCCGGAAAAATCCTTGGCCGCCTGCCCTTGCCCCACATAGAGACGGTAGAGCGCGGCCGCCTCCGCGCCGAGCGGCGTTGCGGCACGCGCCGCGTTGGCGGCTTCCTGCGCGAGCGCGAGATCCTTCAGCATCATCGCGGCGGTAAAGCCCGCCTGATAGTCGCGGTTGGCGGGCGAGGCCGGCACGGGACCTGGCACCGGGCAATAGTTCACCATCGACCAGCACGAGCCGGACGACTTCGACGCGATGTCGAACAGCTTCTGCTTGTCGAGCCCGAGCTTCTCGGCAAGCACGAATCCTTCGCACACCGCGATCATCGAAATGCCGAGGATCATGTTGTTGCAGATCTTTGCCGCCTGCCCGTTGCCCGAGCCGCCGGCGTGCACGATGGTCTTGCCCATCTGTTGCAGGATCGAGAGCGCACGCTCGTAGGCGCGCTCAGCTCCACCGACCATGAAGGTGAGCGTGCCTGCGGTGGCGCCGCCGACGCCGCCCGACACCGGCGCGTCGAGCATGAGAAGACCTTTCGCCTCGGCGGCAGATGCGACGGCGCGCGCGGTCTCGACATCGATGGTCGAGCAGTCGATCAGCAGCGTGCCGGCGTTCGCGTTCTCGACGATGCCGCCGGGCCCGAGGTAGACCTCGCGCACATGCTGTCCGGCGGGCAGCATCGTGATCACGACGTCGGCGCGCGCGGCGGCGATCTTGGCGGTTTCGGCGACCGCACCGCCCGCGGCCTTGAGCTTGTCGGTCGCGGCCTGCGTGACATCGACGCCCTCGACCTGATGGCCGGCCTTGATCAGGTTCTGCGCCATCGGCAGGCCCATGTTGCCGAGCCCGATGAATCCGATGCGTGCCATGCGATCCTCCCTGCTTTTGAGGGAGTCACTTAAACGTCTTGACCAAATAAGCAATCAGGTCGGCGCGCGCGGCAGCTTCCGGAATGCCGGCAAACGGCATGCGGTTTCCGGGCACGACCGCTTGAGGGTCCGCGATGAACGTATCGACCGTCTGCTCCGACCAGACGATGCCGCTGCGCTTGAGTGCCGGCGAATAGCGGAAGTCGGCGGCCTCGCCCGCCTTGCGGCCGAATAAGCCGTGCAGGTCCGGCCCAACGCTTTCCTTGCCCTTCTCAAGTACGTGGCACGCTACACACTCCTCGTACTGCTTTTCGCCGCGCGCCACATCACCAGCAGCGCGTGCCGCGCTCGCCGCCAATATTACGACGGCAGCCCAGACGATCGCTTTCATGCGGCCACCAGCGGCCCGGGATTCTTGACGTACTTCTTGATCGCGTCCGCGGTCCAGTAGGCGAGCGCGCCCACCGGCCCGGTCGGATTGTACGAGGCATTGTGCGGAAACACGTTGGCGCCGACGACGAACAGGTTGTGGCAATCCCAGCTCTGCAGATACTTGTTCACCGCGCTGTCGCGCGGATTCGTGCCCATGATGGTGCCGCCGGTGTTGTGCGTCGACTGATACGGCACCACGGTCCAGGGCTGCGTCCGCGCGGTCGCCTCGTTGAGGCGCGTCGGATTCATCGACTTCGCGATGTCGTTCACGACCTTCGCGGCATGCTCACCCACGCGGTGCTCGTTCGGCTGGTAGTCGAACGTCATACGCATCAGCGGCTGGCCGAACGCGTTGCGATAAGTCGGATCGAGATCGTAGCAATTGTAGCGGTTCGCCATCACGCTGCCGCTCGCATTAATCACCATCGCGGCCTGGTACCATTTTGCGGTTGCGGCCTTCCAAGCCTTGCCCCAGGCCGGCGTGCCGCGCGGCACCGGCCGGTAGCCGATCGGCAGCACGGTATTGAAGCCACCCGAGACGTTGTAGGCGCCGACGAATTTGTGCAAGCCGCGATCGAAATTCCAGTTGATGTTGAAGTCATCGATCGTGGCATTCGAGCCGCCGGCGTTCATGAACGGATTGAAATGGCGGCCCTCGAAGAACAGCGTCGCGCCCACGCCGGTCTGGTAGCAGTAGTTCTTGCCGATGACGCCCCTCTGCGCGAGCGGATCGTAGGGCTCGCCGATGCCCGACAAGAGCATCAGGTGCACATTGTTGATCGCGTAGGCGCAGAGCAGCACCATCCCGGCCGGCTGCTCGAATTCCTCTCCGTTCAGGATGTTGGTGTAGGCAACGCCGGTCACTTTCTTGCCGCCTGAATCCTTCAGCACCCTTGTCACCCACGAATGGGTGCGCAGTTCGAAGTTGGGATTCTTCATCGCGATCGGAATGACCGTGATGTGCGGCGAGCCCTTTGCATTCGCCTCGCAGCCAAAGCGCTGGCAGTAGCCGCAATACTGGCACGCACCGAATTTCGACCCGTCCGGATTGGTGTAGGCGCGAGACGCATTCGCCGAGGGACGCGGGAACGGATGGTAACCGGCGTTCTTCGCTGCGTTCGTGAACATCTCGCTCGCGAGGATTGGCGTGAGGGGCGGCAGCGGATACTCGCGCGCCCGCGGCGCCTCGAATGGATTGCCGCCCGGCTGGAGCTCGCCCTTGATGTTGCCGGCCTTGCCGGAGATCGCGGCTGTGTATTCGAATTTCTCGTAGTAGGGCTCGAGCTCGTCGTAGGTGATGCCCCAGTCCTGGATCGTCATGTCGGCAGGAATGAAGTTCTTGCCGTAGCGCTGTTCGTATTCGGAGCGCACCTTGAATTCCATGTCGGTCCAGCGCCACGTATGGCCGCTCCAGTGCACCGCCGAACCGCCGACCACCTCGCCCGGCAGAAAGGAGCCGAGGCGGCGCATCGGCAGCGCTTCCTGGCTCGGATTGTTGCGCACCGTGATCGTGTCGCGCGCGGTGTTCTGCATCAGGTCGTGGCGCACCACGTAACGCAGCTCGTCGCGGATGTTGGGGACGGAATAGTCCTTCTCGGTCGAGCGCATCGTGCCGCGTTCGAGCGCAACGACCTTCAGTCCGGCCTCTGCGAGCTCTTTCGACAGAATTCCGCCGGTCCAGCCGAGGCCGACCACAACGACATCGACTTCCTTGAGCTTCGTTGCCATCGCCGCCTCTTATCTTTCGCGCATGTCCTTGTCGGAAAACCGGTGCCCACTTTTCCGGGACGTGCGCTAACTCATATCCGCGATGCTGAGTGGATTGGCGGCAGGAAATTTCCTGTCCTTGTACTTCTCGATGTTCTCCCGATGCACCGCGATCGCGCCGGGGAAACCGATCAGCTTCCAGCCGGCCTTGTTGCGATTGCCGCCGTAGATGGGGTCGGAGAATATCCCCTCCATCACGGTTTGATAGAGCATGGCCCAGAACGGGCGCACCGGCAGGCCATTGTCGAAGGTGATTTTCGCGCTCGAAAGCCCGAGGAGGACTTCCTCTCGCTGCTGCTCGGTTAGCCGGTCGAAGGTCTTGCCATAGGTCTTGCGGCAGTGCGTGTTGGTCGCCTCGATGCCGGCGCGATAAAGCTGCGCGGGCGTCAGCGGCAGTTGATATCCCTGGCTCGGCACGCCCGGTTTCCAGGGCCCCTGCATATACAGCCGGTCGCCCTTGCCCCATGCGCCGCCGAGCGCGCGGTCGATGTAGACATTGATGCCGATGTCGGTGCCTCTCGGCGTCAGGTCGTCGGCCGGCACCATGTGGTCGACCAGTGCCTCGACGAACGCAGCCTCATCAAGATTGAGAAACGCATAGCCGGGCACCGTGGGGGCTGCGGCTAACGGAGTTACCGGCGGGGGCGTTTGTGCCTGGGCTTCGGCGACGAGCGGGCCTGTGGTCGCGACACCTCCCGCAACCGCGCCTTTCAGGAAATCGCGGCGGCCAAAGTCCGTCATGCGCCCCTCCCCTGCTGGTTGCGTGAAGCGTGCGCCCTTCGGATACCCGCGGCAAGACGGTCTGCGGCACTTCAGCCATGCAGACTTCGGCGCCCACCGAAACATCTCCGTTTGGATTCGATGCATGGTCGCGCCAACAAGAGAGGGCGCGTCATGACCATCACGGTGTTCATCCGCTATCAGCTCGACCCGTTCAAACGCGACCAGTTCGCGCAGTATGCGAAGAGCTGGCAGACCCTCATTCCGAAGTGCGGCGGCGACCTCGTCGGTTACTGGATGCCGCACGAGGGGACAAACAACATCGCCTTCGCCCTCATCTCGTTCGAAAGCCTTGCGGCCTACGAGGCGTATCGGGCACGCCTACGCAAGGACTCAGAAGGAATGGCCAACTTCCAATTCGCCGAGAAAGAGCGTTTCATCCTTGCCGAGGAGCGCACATTCCTGCGCCGGGTCGAATAGCGAGGCTTAAATGATCGCCGTGATCTTCGAGGTCTGGCCGGACCGGCGCGAGGACTATCTCGACATCGCCGCTGAGCTTCGCCCGCACCTGAAGCAGATCGACGGGTTCATCTCGGTCGAGCGGTTCGAGAGCCTGACCGAGAAAGGCAAGATGCTCTCGGTCTCCTTCTTCCGCGACGAGGCCGCCGTAGAGGCTTGGCGCAACGTCGCCGAGCATCGCGTCGCGCAAGCGAAGGGCCGCGGCGGCATCTTCAAGGATTACCGGCTGCGCATTGCCAGCGTGATCCGCGACTACGGCATGAACGACCGCGCGCAAGCCCCGAGCGACAGCAAGGCCGCGCACACCGCAAGCTGATCACGTCACTCCGGCCGCTCTCGTCCGGCCATCAGCGCGAGCGCGATGTAGGCAAAGATCGCCAGGAATTCCGGGATCGCGATCCAGAGCCGTCCGCCGTAGACCTGCGGGAAGAACAACTCGATCGCCGCCATCGAGATGGCGGCGGTGAGCCACACCACGCCGCCCCATGCGGCGGCAAGCCAAAGCCCGACCGCGGCCACCAGATCGATCACCGCGAAGAACACCGTTGCGGCCTGCCATGGCATGCCGGCCTGTTCGAAGGTCGAGCCGTTGCCGTCGCCGATCCCCAGCACCACCGACCAGTGATAGATGCCCTTCGTCAGCGAGATCAGCGCCATGATGCGCAGGAACAGCACCAGCCGCCGCGTCCACGGCGTCTGGCGCCGGTCTGGCTCCGGGGCGTGCAGCGCGGCCTGGTCGGTCATGGCAACACCAATTCATCCGTGCCGAGCGAGGCGAAGTGCCTTCCCACGTCCGCGTCCGTGATGTCGGCGAGCGTTGCCGGGTTCCAGCGCGGCGCATTGTCCTTGTCAACGATCACGGCGCGGACGCCCTCATAGAAGTCGTTCCCATAGACGATGCGCGAGACGATGCGGAATTCGCAGAGCATGCACTCCTCGAACGACCAGCCCTTGCCGCGCCGCACCTGCGCGAGCGCAATCTTCAGGCTCAGCGGCGACTTGGTACGGATCGCCGCGGCCCATTTCCGGTCCTCCCCCTCCTCCGCATCGAGCCGTTGCAGAATATCCTCCACACGATCGCTGGCGAACAGCCGGTCGATGGCGGCGCGCTGCCCGCTCATCGGCCCACCACCGGCCGGCTCCGCGAATGCCGCGAGCGTCGCATCGACGGAGACATTGCCGCACAGCGCATCGGTCAGATCGCCAAAACGATCCGACCGCACGTGATGCGTCGCCACGCCGGCCGCGACCGCGTCGGCGGTCTTGAGCCGGTCGCCCGTGAGCGCGCACCAGGTACCAAGCTCGCCCGGCACCCGCGGCAGAAACCAGGTCGCGCCAACATCTGGGAAAAAGCCGATGCCGACTTCGGGCATCGCGAACGAGAACTTGTCGCCCGCGACGCGGTGCGAACCATGCACCGACACGCCGACCCCGCCGCCCATCACGATGCCGTCGATCAAGGCCACGTAGGGCTTTGGATAGCGCTTGATGGTGGCGTTGAGCGGGTACTCGTCGCGCCAGAACGCCAGCATCTCCTGCTGGCGCCCCGCGCAGCCCATCTCATAGAGCGCGCGGATGTCGCCGCCCGCCGAGAACGCGCGCTCGCCCTCCGCCCGTATGATTACGCGCGTCACTGCCGCGTCGCTCTCCCAGGCCTTCAGCTGCCGCGCGAGCGCACGCACCATGTCGTGCGTCACCGCATTGAGCGCCTTCGGACGATTCAGCGTGACGATGCCGGCCGCCCCGCGCCGCTCGAGCAGAATGTCGGAAGACTCCATTTGAGGCTGGCTAGAGGATCGCCCACAGATAGACAAGCGTCGCCGCGAGGCCGAGCGCGCTGCGGCCCGCGTGGAGCTTGCCCCATTTCTCGATCAGCGCACGGGTCTGCGCGTCCGCTTGCTCGGGCAGCGTCGCCTCCAGCACCTTGTTGACCGGCATGATCACGAACAGCGTCCACGGCCACGGCGCAAGGATCAGCGCGGCACCCAACACCCAGACCCAGTCGCCGGTGAGGTAGGCCGCCCATAAGCCGAGCAGCGTGGAAACGAGCGCGAGGGTCGCCTGCATGGCCTTGCCGCGCTGGTAGCTCGGCTTCCACTCGGTCAGCAGCGCGCTGTCGTCGAGGGTGAGCCGCGCCGGCTGCTCGGCGACGTTGACGTAGACGGCAGCTCCCGCAAAGGCCGCGGCGGTGCTTAGCGCAAGTGCTGCAACGAGCGGCTCAATCGCCATAACGTCGTCCGTTTTTGCGCCCGCATTCTAGACGAAGCCCCACAAAGAAATCCGTACCTAGCTTCAGAGTGGAACTTTGTGGAACTTTCCCGCGTTAGTGCTCGGCAAGCCTGCGCGGGACAACGGTTTTTATGGCCAAGAAGAAGAAGTCCAGCAAGAAACAGGTCGAGCGCGAGCAGGCCAAACCGCTGGTCCGCCGGTTTTGGCGTACCGCGCGCGGCTTCTGGTCCTCCGAAAAGAGCTGGAAGGTCGCTTGGCTGATGACCGCCTGCTTGGTCGCGCTGGTGATCGGGCAGCTCATTTTCCAGTACCAGCTCAACATCTGGAACAAGGCCATCTTCGACGCGCTCGAGAAGAAGGACAGCGCGACCGTGCTGCGCCAGGCGATGATCTTCATTCCGCTCGCGGCGGGCAGCATCGCGGTCGCGGTTTGCGTCGTCTATGCCCGCATGCGCACGCAGCGCCGCTGGCGTGCCTGGCTCACCGAGCACACCATGACGCGCTGGCTCGCCAAGGGCCGCTACTATCAGCTCAACCTCATCGAGGGCGATCACAAGAACCCCGAGGCGCGTATCGCGGATGACATCCGCATCGCCACCGAGCAGCCCGTCGATTTCGCGGTCGGCATTTTGAGTGCGGTGCTCACCTCCGCGACCTTCATGGGCGTGCTATGGTCGGTCGGCGGCAATCTCACCATCGATCTCGGCGGCACCCCGTTCTTTATCCCGGGGTATCTCGTCATCGCGGTGCTGATCTACTGCGTCATTATCAGCGGCCTGATGATGGTGATCGCACGCAGTTTCGTGCCGACCGCCGAAACGAAGAACCAGACAGAGGCGGAATTCCGCGCCTCCCTGACCCGCGTGCGCGAATACGGGGAAAGCATCGCCATCCTCGGCGGCGAGAAGGAGGAGCGCGCAGGCCTCGACAAGCTGCTCAGCAAGGTCATCGTCACCTGGGCGAAGATGGCCGGGCAGTACATGCGCACGATGTTCGTGTCGCACGGCAACTTCGTGATCGCCTCGGTGATCCCGGTGATCCTGTGCGCGCCGAAATACCTCGCGGGCGAGATGACGCTCGGCACCGTGATGCAGGCGGCGGCAGCCTTCATCCAGGTGCAGTACGCGTTCAACTGGATTGTCGACAACTACCCGCGCCTCGCGGAATGGACCGCGTCCGCGCGGCGCGCCTCGAACCTCCTGGTCGCGATCGACGGGCTCGATCACGTGGAGGACAGCCAGATCGGCGCGATCAGCCGGGGCGAGGACGAAGGCGCCGCAATCCGGCTGAAGGATGTATCGGTCGCGCTCAGCGATGGCACCGTGGTGGTGGACGATGCCGATGTCACGGTGCAGTTCGGCGAGAAGGTGCTGGTGGCGGGCGAGTCCGGCACCGGCAAGAGCACGCTGGTGCGCGCGATCGCGGGACTTTGGCCCTGGGGCGAAGGCGAGATCATGCTCAAGCCCGGCGCCAAGATGTTTTTGATGCCGCAGAAGCCCTACATCCCGCTCGGGACGCTGCGCCGCGCCGTCACCTATCCGCAGCAGGCCAAGGATTTCGAGGACAAGAAAATCACCGAAGTTCTGGAAGCGGTCGGTCTCGAGCATCTCACCGAGAAACTCGACGACAAAGAGGCCAAATGGGACCGCACGCTGTCGGGTGGCGAACAGCAGCGCCTCGCCTTTGCGCGCCTGTTCCTGCACGAGCCCGACATCGTGGTGATGGACGAGGCGACCTCCGCGCTCGATCCGGAGAGCCAGGCAATGCTGATGGCCAAGCTCGGCGAGCGGCTGCCGAAGACGGCGATCATCAGCGTCGGCCACCGGCCGGAGCTCGAAGCCTTCCACGAGCGCAAGGTGAACCTGATCCGGCGCAAGGGCGGTGCTAAATTGATCACCGGCGAGGTGGTCGCCCCGCCGATCAGCATCGTGTCGGCTTTGATGAAGCGCTGGCGAGCCCCTGCTGCCGCTTCGCCCGCAACGCCAACCGCCACGGACGCCGAGCCGCGCCGCCGGCGCGATGCCGCGTAGGGCGCGTACTCACGAGCCGCGCAGGGATGTCCGCTTGGGGACGCGGCACGGAATGCGCTGTCGCCCTTTGACCCTAAGCCGCTATCGCGCCCACGCTGGCGATGTCGGATTTTGTCGGCAGCTCGAAATGGAAAATCGAGCCTCTGTTAACGCCAGGTGAGACCCAGATCCGACCGTGGTTGTTCTCTATGATCGCGCGGCAGATCGAAAGCCCCATCCCCATCCCGGCGGCCTTGGTCGTGAACAGCGGAGCGAAGATGCGCTCTCGATCGGACTCGCTGATCCCCGTTCCGCTGTCCTCGATCGACACGTGCACCACGCCGGACCGACTCCAACTGGTTTGAACCTTGAGCACGCGCGGCGGCACATCGCGCATCGCGTCCGCGGCATTGACGATCAGATTGAGGATCACCTGCTGAAGCTGGACTGCATCGCCGATCACGGCGGGAAGGTTCTCGTCGAGCTCCGTCTCGACCCGCACACCGTCTTTCTGCAAATCGACGCGTAACAGCACAAGAACGGTGTTGACGAGGTTGTTAAGATTGATCGCGGCTTTCGCGCTATCGTCTTTTTTGAACATCGAGCGAACGCTGTTGACAATGTCGCCGGCCCGCTGACCGGCCCCGACGATGTCTGTCAGCACACTGCGAATGCGCTCCATGTCAGGCTTCTCGGCCGCCAGCCAGCGCAAGGCTGCGCTCGCCTTCAGCACGATTCCGGTCACCGGCTGGTTGATTTCGTGCGCGATCGACGCCGACAGTTGGCCGGCCGTCGCCAGGCGATTCATATTGGCGAGCTCAGCCATGGCGTTCCGCGAATGAACCTCGGCAAGCGATCGCCGCCGGTGCTCGTAGACGAGCCAGGAGATCAGTCCTGCCTGCAGCATGAGCGCCGCGACGATTACCGTGATCTGCCACTTGTATTGCTCCCAGGCAGTCAATTCACGAAAGCGAACTTCACTCTCCGGAGGTAGGGCCGACTCGCTGATGCTCCATCGCTGCAATTGACGCCAATCGAATATCGGTTTGTTGACGCTGCTGACGCTGGCGGCGATCTTCGAAGCGTCTTCACCGTTGAGAATACGCAGCGCCAACCGTGCTGCGTCCTGGCCAACGGCTTGGGGAGTCACGACGAAGCCGCCAACTGCGCCGCGGCCCAGGAACGTCTCCGTGGAAATCACAATCGGCCGATTGGCGACCTGGGCGACAAGCGCGAGCGCTTCGGCCGGAACATACGACACACCGGCACGATCCAGATTGATGGTGGTATAGATGATTGCCGTTTGACCGGGGAGGACCGCCACCCGGCTTCTCAGGTCCTCCATTGCCAGCCCCGTAAGATCGATTAGATCCAGCCCTTGCGCGGCAGTCGGGATTTCATCCTTGAAATGGCGATAGGCGGGCAGGTTTTCCAGCAAATCTCCCACGATGGCGATGCGCTTGAGCTCCGGTACCAACGCCCGTGCAGCAATGATCATTTCGCCGAACGTGATGTTGATGGTGGTGCCAGTCACGGCAGCGGGAAGACTGGACCGCGAAATGGCTGTTTCGGCAATCTCGCCGAAAACCACGGCAGCCCTTGGCCATAGACCGGCACGCATATCAACCGCGTACTCGAGAGCCGACGGGCCAAAAGCAACGATCAAACCGATGGCCTTGTCGCGATATTTCTCACGGAAATGAAGATTCAGGCTTTCCTTGTATGTGGGGCCAGCGAATCGATTGAAATCGAGATTTTCCTCGTAGATCGAGACCGGCACCACGCGGCCCGCGTTGAGCAGCGCCCGAAATGCGCTGTTGCGAGCGCCAACCCAGGGAAGTGACGCGGCATATTGATCAAGTATGAGCACCGATTGCGGTAATGGCTGCGCCGCCAATGTGCTCGTCATGAACACGAAGGCAATCGACCAAGCAGCAACGCTTGCCAACACTCCCATTTTTGATGGTCCGGAATTGTGGGCAGCGCGACCTTACGCGTTCACAAACCGTTGTGCCAAGCGTCTCAATGATCATCGGCATTCTCAAGGAAAGGACTGGGGTGCGTTTCTGTCAAAGGTCACAACTGGGCTGATCGACGCCCGCACCCTCACCCGCGTAAGATAATACCTCAGCTCCCAACGCCCTGGTCAGTTGCCGAGGAGTTCGCGGCTCACGATCAGCCGCATCACCTCGTTGGTGCCTTCGAGGATTTGATGCACGCGCACGTCGCGCAGCACGCGCTCGATCGGATGATCGCGCAGGTAACCGTAGCCGCCATGCAGCTGCAGGCAGCCGTTCACCACCTCAAAACCGGCATCGGTCGCGAAACGCTTCGCTTGGGCGGCGAGGCGGGGCGCGCCCGGCGTTGCGTTGGTCACGGCGCTGGCGGCGCAAAACACCATCAGCCGCGCCGCCTGCAGCTCGGTCGCATAGTCCGCGACCCGAAATGCGAGCGCCTGGAAATCCGCGAGCCGGGTGCCGAACTGCTTGCGCTCGCGCATATATTCGATCGTGCGGTCGAGACAGAACTGCGCGCCGCCGATCGAGCAGGCCGCGATGTTGAGCCGGCCTCCGTCGAGTCCCGCCATCGCGATCTTGAACCCCTGCCCCTCCGTGCCGATCAGGTTTGCGGCCGGCACGCGGCAATTCTCGAAATTCACCATCGCGGTCGGCTGCGACTTCCAGCCGAGCTTCTTCTCCTGCGCCCCGTAGGAGAGGCCCGGCGTGCCCTTCTCCACCACGATGCAGGAGATGCCGCGCGGCCCGCCTTCGCCGGTGCGCACCATGCACACATAAACGTCGGACACGCCGCCGCCCGAGACGAACGCCTTGGCGCCATTGAGCACGTAATGATCGCCGTCGCGCACCGCGCGTGTTTTCAGGCTCGCGGCATCCGAGCCCGAATCCGGCTCGGTCAGGCAATAGCTCGCGAAGTGCTCCATGGTGGTCAGCTTCGGCAGGAAGCGCTGACGCGGCGCCTCGCCGCCGAAGGCGTCGATCATCCAGGCCGCCATGTTGTGGATCGAGATATAGGCGGCGGTTGAGGTGCAGCCCTGCGCCAGTTCCTCGAAGATGATCGTCGCATCGAGCCGCGTCAGCGCCGAGCCGCCGACATCGTCCTTCACGTAGATGCCGCCGAAGCCGAGCGCCGCCGCCTTGCGCAAAGTCTCGACCGGAAAGGTCGAATTTTCGTCCCACTCGCGCGCATGCGGCACCATCTCGGCGCGCGCAAATTCCCTCGCGGTGTCTTGAATTGCGCGCTGCTCTTCGGAAAGCTCAAAGTCCATAGGCCCGGCTTATCAGGCCCGCGCGGCGGATCGCAACCGGGCGCGAAACGTTAGAAGATGGCCGCAGCCTTCGAGAGGAACTCCCCATGGCCGACGAGAAGAAACCCGCGGGCCCGGACCTCACCAAAGGCGTCCCGCTCTCCTCGATCACCGATGGCGGCTTTCTGCTCGGGCATGTCGGCGACGACGCCGTGCTGCTGGTGCGGCAAGGCGCGCAAGTGTTCGCGATCGGCGCTGAATGCACGCACTATCATGGGCCCCTTGCCGAGGGTGTCGTCACGAACGGCACCGTGCGCTGCCCCTGGCATCACGCCTGCTTCGACCTGCGTACCGGCGAGGCGCTGCACGCGCCGGCGCTGAGCCCGGTCGCCTGCTGGAAGGTCGAGCGGCAGGGCGACACCATCACGGTCCGCGAGAAGATGGCGCAGCCGAAGCCGCGTCCGCGCGGCAAAGCATCGGCATCGGCGGCGCCCGACCGTATCGTCATTGCCGGCGGCGGCGCGGCGGGCTTTGCGGCCGCCGAGATGCTGCGCCGGCAGGGATGTCAAAACAGCATCACGCTGCTGAGCAGCGACGATGCACCGCCGGTCGACCGGCCCAACCTATCGAAGGATTATCTCGCCGGGAGCGCGCCCGAGGACTGGCTGCCGCTGCGCGGGGATGATTTTTACCAGGAGAACAACATCGACCTGCGGCTCAAAACCGAGGTCGGCAAGATCGACGTGAAGGGCAGCGCCGTCACGCTCAAGGACGGCAGCAGCGTCCCCTACGACCGCCTGCTGCTTGCAACCGGCGCCGAGCCGGTTCGGCTGCCAATTCCGGGCGCTGACCTGCCGCACGTGCACACGCTGCGCTCGCTCGCCGACTGCCGTGCGATCATCAAGGCCGCCGATGGCGCCAAGCGCGCGGTGGTGATCGGCGCGAGCTTCATCGGCCTCGAAGTCGCGGCCTCGCTGCGGGCGCGCAAGCTCGAGGTGCACGTGGTCGCGCCCGAGAAGCGTCCGCTCGAGCGTGTGTTCGGGCCGCAGATGGGCGACTTCATTCGCAAGCTGCATGAAGAGCATGGCGTGATCTTCCATCTGGAGGACACGTCCGAGGCCATCGCTGCGAAGCAGGTTAAACTCAAGAGCGGCGGCACACTCGACGCCGATCTCGTGGTGGTCGGCGTCGGCGTGCGCCCGCGCATCGCGCTGGCGGAAGCTGCCGGCCTTGCGATCGACCGCGGCGTGACGGTCGACGCCACTTTGCGAACCAGCGCGCCGAACATCTTCGCGGCGGGCGACACCGCGCGCTGGCCCGACCCGCATACGGGTGAAAACATCCGGGTCGAGCATTGGGTGGTGGCCGAGCGGCAGGGTCAGACCGCGGCGCTGAACATGCTGGGGATGGGCCAGCGCTACACCGCGGTGCCCTTCTTCTGGAGCCAACACTACGACATTCCGATCAACTACGTCGGGCACGCCGAGAAATGGGACGATATCGCGATCGAGGGAGACATCGCGGGCAAGGATTGCGTGCTGCGCTACCGCCGCGGCGGCAAGACCCTGGCCGTCGCCTCGATCTTCCGCGACAGAGAGAGCCTGGAAGCCGAGATCGCGATGGAACGGGCAGCCTGATCCAGTCCGTAGGGCGGATTAGCGAAGCGTAATCCGCCAACGATCCTCATCTAGGGTGATACCTTCCCGGTCATGCCGAACTATCGCCGCGCGTTCATCCCAGGCGGATGCTGGTTCTTCACCGTCAACTTGCTGGAGCGGAAAAGAACGCTTCTGGTCGATCATATCGACTCGCTCCGCGAGGCGACCGCTAAGACGCGCCACAAGTATCCCTTCGAGATTGACGCTTTCGTCGTAATGCCGGATCACCTGCACGCCGTCTGGACGCTGCCGCCGGGCGACGCGGATTTCTCCACCCGCTGGCGCCTTATCAAGACCTCCTTCGCGAAATCGTTGCCGAAGCAGGAACGACTGAGTGCCGTCCGGAAGGCGCGCAACGAGCGCGGCATCTGGCAGCGGAGGTTTTGGGAGCACGTGGTTCGCGATGAGACCGATTACGCTCGGCACATCGAGTATTGCTATATCAACCCCGTGAAACATGGCCTCGTCACACGCGTGCGCGATTGGCCACATTCGTCGTTTCACCGCGACGTGGAACGGGGAATTTTCCCCCTGGATTGGGCAGGCGATGTTCGAGCCGACGGCGAGTTCGGTGAAGCTTTGTAGGGTGGATCAGCCGAAGACCAAATTTCTCTGCTTGCACTGTCGAGCCGACTTGGCGGATTACGCTTCGCTAATCCGCCCTACGCACTGGAAGCCGAGATCGCGATGGAACGCGCCGCCTGACACTGGCCGTGGCAGGCCGGAGCGGGTAGAAAGTCAATTCAGCCCTCGTCCTGAGGAGCGGCCGAAGGCCGCGTCTCGAAGGATGGCCGCATACTCTGAGTTTCGGGCCATCCTTCGTGACGCCTCGCTCCGCTCGGCTCCTCAGGATGAGGGCAGAACGTGCCGTTCCGGAGAACCGCCATGGCGATCAAATACGGCCGCCCGATCGACTACCGCCCGCGTCCTGTCGAGGTGGAAGCGCCGGCGCACAGCGCACCGCCGCTCGACCTCGCCACGCGCATGCGGCGCAACCGCAAGTCCGAGTGGGCGCGGCGCATGGTGCGCGAGAATGTGCTCACCGCGGACGACCTGATCTGGCCGCTGTTCGTCGTCGCGGGAAAGAATGTGCGCGTGCCGGTCGGCTCGATGCCGGGCGTGGATCGGCTCTCGGTCGACCAGGCGGTGCGCGACGCGGTGCGTGCGGCGGAGCTCCATATCCCGTGCATCGCGCTCTTTCCGTACACCGATCCGAACCTGCGCGATGAGAGCGGCAGCGAAGCGCTCAACCCCGACAATCTGGTCTGCCAGGCGATCCGCGCCATCAAGAAGGAAGTGCCCGATATCGGCATCCTCTGCGATGTCGCGCTCGATCCCTACACCAGCCACGGCCATGATGGCCTGATGCGCGGCAACGAGATCGTCAACGACGAGACGGTCGAGGTGCTGGTGCGGCAGGCGCTGGTCGAGGCGGAGGCCGGCTGCGACATCATCGCGCCCTCCGACATGATGGACGGGCGCGTCGGCGCGATCCGCGCCGCGCTCGACGAGGCCGGGCACACCGACGTGCAGATCATGGCCTACGCGGCCAAGTATGCGTCGGCCTTCTATGGCCCGTTCCGCGACGCGGTCGGCTCATCCAAGACGCTCATCGGCGACAAGCGCACTTACCAGATGGATCCGGCCAATTCCGACGAGGCGCTGCGCGAGGTCGAGCTCGACATCGCGGAAGGCGCCGACATGGTGATGGTGAAGCCCGGCCTGCCCTACCTGGACATCGTCCGGCGCGTGAAGGACGCCTTCGGCATGCCGACCTTCGCCTACCAGGTGTCCGGAGAGTATTCGATGATCATGGCGGCGGCGCAGAACGGCTGGCTCGACGGCGAGCACGCCATGCTGGAAAGCCTGACCGCCTTCAAGCGCGCGGGCGCTGACGGAGTGCTGACCTATTTCGCCCCGATGGCGGCGGAGAAACTCAAAAGCCACACCTAGGCATTCTCGTCGGCCCGGCGCGAATACAGCTTTCGCGGGACCGGGGTTTTCACTATCATTCCGCCAGTTGTGTCATCGGATTGTCAACGATGACGTTTGGCGACAGGGCGGAGGATCGGCGAGCCAAGGTCGGCACCAAGGTGCTGGCGTTCGGCGTCGCTATTTTCGCTGTGCTCGGGTCCTTCTGGACCATCGTCTGGTTCATCCGCTCCTATGTCGAACCCCCGCGGGTGACGATCTCGCCAGCGCTGGCGTTGGCCTCCCTCGACAGCAAGCCGGTCCCGCGGCCGGCGCCTGCGGCCGCACCAGAGCCCACGGGAAGCATTTCGCAACCAAGGCCCGCGGTTTCGCCCGCCATGGCCGAGGCGGCGCCGGCAGGCGCCCCACCCGCGAAACAAGCCGCACCTGCCGAGCAACCCAGCACGGCGAATTCGATTGCCGACCGTTGGATGCCGATGACGACGGCTCCGGCGAATGAGCCTCCGCCGCCCGCCGCGCCGCAGGCCGAGACGACGGCGACGATCCCGGCGCCGGCATCAGAGCCGTCCGATGACAACGTCGCCGAAAGCTCGGTCCCGGCGATTTCCGGACCGGCGCCCTTGCCC
>JBAVXH010000009.1:0-10094 GCA_049698215.1 Xanthobacteraceae bacterium
CGATATCGCGGCCGCGAAGGAAGGCAAGGGCCTGAAGGCATCCGCCGCTGCGCCCGGCGCAGCCGCCGCGGCGCCAAGCGGCGCGACGTTCCAGCTTCCCGCCGACGACAAGATCCGCGCGCTCTACGAGGAAGGCTCCTACGAGGTCATCCCGCACGACAACATGCGCCGCGTCATCGCGCAGCGGCTCACCGCCTCGACGCAGAACATCCCGCATTTCTATCTGACGATCGACTGTGTCATCGACAAGCTGATGGCGGCGCGCGAGGAGATCAACGCGTCGGCGCCGAAGAACAAGGAAGGCAAGCCCGCCTACAAGCTCTCGGTCAACGACTTCGTCGTGAAGGCACTCGCGGTCGCGCTGCAGAAAATCCCCAACGCTAACGTGAGCTGGACCGAAGGCGGCATGCTCAAGCACAAGCATTCCGACGTGGGCGTTGCGGTTGCGTTGCCGGGCGGGCTGATCACGCCGATCGTGCGCAACGCGGAGACCAAATCGCTCTCAACGATCTCAAACGAACTCAAGGACATGGTCGCGCGTGCGCGTGCGCGCAAGCTCAAGCCGCAGGAGTACCAGGGCGGCACCACCGCCGTGTCGAACCTCGGCATGTACGGCATCAAGGACTTCACCGCCGTCATCAATCCACCCCACGCGACGATCCTGGCGGCGGGCGCGGCCGAGGAGCGCGCGATCGTGCGCAAGGGCCAGATCGTCGCCGCCACCGTGATGAGCGTCACGCTCTCGTGCGATCACCGCGCGGTCGACGGCGCGCTCGGGGCCGAGCTGATCGGCGCGTTCAAGGCGCTGATCGAAAACCCGGTGATGATGGTGGTGTAGTCGCGGGCTTTACGACCCCTTTGCCGAAGGCGGAGGCGGCTCCATCCCCTTTGCCTTGATGGTTGCGGCGGCTTCGGGCGTCTGCAGGAATTTGAGGAACGCCATTGCGGCATCCGGCTGCTTCGCGCCGCTCACCACGCCGCCTGCGAACGTCGTGATGTTCTGCAGGTCGCCTGGCAACGGCCCGACGAGGTCGGTCCCCTGAACCTCGAGCAATTCCGGAACCTGCGCGATCGCCAGATCGGCCGAGCCGTCGAGCAAGAATTTTCCCGGAAGACCCGCGGCCTCCGGATGCTTCGCCTTCGCCTTGACCTGATCGCCAATGCCCAAGCGCTCGGCCACCTTGGCGAAGTGAACGCCGCTCGCGCCGCCCTTCGAGGGATCGCTGTAGGCGATCGCCTTCGCGGCGATCAGCGCGTCCTTGAGCTTTTCCGGCGTCGAGATGTCGGGCTTCGGAGCGCCGCTGCGCACCGATACGCCAACCCCGGACAGTGCCAGCGTCGCCGCCGAAGGCTGCGCGATCCTGCCGCTCGTCACGAGGCCGTCAACGCCACCCCGGATGGCGACCAATGCGTCCGGTGTCTCTCCGTCCGCGACACGCTTGGTGAGCGCCCCAGCAAGACCCCAGGTGATGTCGAGCTTGTGGCCGCTGGCTTGCTCGAACTTGGGCTGCAGTTCCTTGAGCACGGACCCCATTCCGATTGTGGCGTACACCTTGATCTCGGCCGCTCCCGAAGTCGTGCTTGCCAGCAGCAACCCCAGGATGGCTCCGGCTATCGAATGACGAGCATTTTTCATTGTATCCTCCCGAGTTCAGCGCGAACGAATGAGAGCCTACGACGCCTTCGGCGGTGCGGCGGCCGGCACCTGATCGAGGCCGTACTTCTTCATCACGACGCCTGACTCGGGCGTCTGCAGGAAGCGGATCAGCGCCTTCGCGGTCTCGGCCTGTGCGGAGCCCGACGGGATGCCGGCCGCGAACGTCGTGACGTTCTGCAAGTCGCCCGGCAGCGGGCCGATCACCTCGGCGCCCTTCACGTGCAGCAGTTCGGGCATTTGCTGGATCGCGATGTCGGCTTCGCCGCTGACCAGGAAATTCGCGACCGGCGTTCCGCGCCCGAGTTTCGCCTTTGCGTTCACTTCGCTCGCGATGCCAAGGCGGTCGAGCACCTTCGCCATGTGCGCGCCGCTCGCGCCGCCGCTCGCGGGGTCGGTGTAGGCGACGGCCTTCGCGGCGAGCAGCGCGCGCTTGAATGCATCCGGCGTGGACACGTCCGGCTTCGGCGCGCCCTTGAGCACCGCGACGCCCATCGGCGAATTCGCGATCGGCGTGTTGGTGCCGTCGAGCACCTTGCCGGCCTTGATCAGGCTGTCGATGCCGGCCGGCGTGCTGACCAGCAGATCGGCGGCTTCGCCTTCGGACACGCGCTTGGCGATCGCGCCCGACGGCGCATAAACGATGGTGAGCTTGTGTCCGGCCGCCTCGAACTTGGGCCTAAGCTCTTCCCAGGTTTCGGTCAGGGCGGGCGTGGTGAGGATCTTCAGCTCCGCCGCCATGGTGGTCCCGTTTAGCGCCGTGAGCGCCAACATCACCGACATCACCGTGCGCATACCTGCCTCCCCGCGTCGTGTTGCCGCAAAGTAGACTCCGAAACCGCGCTATATTCAATGCCGCAAGGGCAAACGGGGGAGGCGACACATGAATGAGATCACGCGCCGCGGCACCTTGGGAGCCGGCGTGGCGTTGCTCGCACCGGCGATTGTTCGCGCACAGGAAAAATTCCCGAGCCGGACGATGACGTGGGTCGTTCCGTTCCCGGCGGGCGGCACCACCGATCTGCTTGCGCGCATCTTCGCGCAGAAGCTGACCGAAGCCTTCGGCCAATCGGTCGTGGTCGAAAACGTCGGCGGAGGCGGTGGCTCGATCGGTGCCGACAAGGTCGCGAAGGCCGCGCCCGACGGCTACACGCTGCTCCTGCACAACGTTACGTTCTCGACCACCACGTCCTCGCTGATCGCAACGGGGCGCGCGCGCCACACCTTCGACGACTTCATGCCGGTCTCGCTCGCCGCGAACGTGCCGCTGATCGTGATGTGCCACCCTTCAGTGCCGGCGAAGGATTTGAAAGAGTTCGTCGCGTTCGCGAAAGAACAAAACGCCGCCGACAAGGGCGTGTTCTACGGCACGACCGGCCCCGGCAGCGTGATGCATCTCTCCGCCGAAACCTTGAAGCGCGACACCGGAATCAAGATGGATCACGTGCCGTTCCGCGGGGCCGCACCGCTGGTGCAGGAACTGCTCACCGGCCGAATCCAGCTCGGAGGCGACCAGATTTCGACCTCGCTCGCGCATGTGCGCGGCGGCGCACTGCGCTGCCTCGCGACGCTCTCGCCCAAGCGCGCCGAGCCGCTTCCTGACGTCGCGACCGTGCGCGAGCAGGGCTTCCCCAATATGGAGCTGTTCGGCTGGAACGGGTTCTTCGCGCCGGCGAAGACGCCGCCCGCAGCCGTCGCGGCGATCCAGGCCGAAATGGCGAAAGCCGCGCGCGACCCGGACGTGAGGCGCCGCCTCGGCGAGGTCGGCGCCGAGGCCATGGGCTCGACCCAGGAGGAACTCGCCAAGGTGCTGCGCGAACAGGTTGCGGTCGTGAAGCCGCTCGTCGAAGAGCTCAAGCTCGTCGTGCAATAGCGGCCATGGACCGGCGGCTGACGCTTGCGGGAGCCTTTGGGCTCTCGCTCATCGTGGCGCTGGTCGCCGCATGGAGACTCGCCGAGCATTTCTGGTACGGCGAGGATCTCGACCTGTTCATTCCGCCGGTCGCGGGCTTCGTGCTGGCCATCACGATGGTCTTCGCGGTGGCGGATGCTCGTGCGCGCGAGCGCCGCATGTTGGGCCTGGTGGCGCTCGGGCTTGCCGCGGCGGCGCTGGCGTTTGTCGTAACGCCGTTCCTCGCAGAGCACGTCGCCGCGCAGTCGAAGAACCCGGAAGTAGTCCTGCGCCCACGCAGCGCGAAGATCAAAACAGTCCTGCTGATCCCGATGCTGCTCGCGGTCGCCACGCAGTGGTGGTTTGTGCGGCGGCGTTGGCTGCAGGCTCGGGACCTCGACCCCAGGACGGCGTGGCCGTGGATCACGACCATCGCGGCCTGCGTCGTGATGCTGAGTCCGATCGGGCTTGCGATCCTGGATGCCGCAGTCACGCAATCGGTGACAGACTGGTTTCGCGGCCTCTGGCTCATCGTGGCGCTCGCCTTTGGCGGTATTGTGCTGCTGGCCGGGCTCATCGAGTGGGGCATCCGGGCTCGGATGCGGCGAAAGAGCCTTGCGCCGCAGGGGCCTTGAACCACGAGGTGACAAGAAGAAAGATCACGGTCGGCCTTGCCGGGGGCGCGGTGCAGCGATGAAGTTAAACTGGAGAACCGGGGTCGTGCAGCGGCGACGTGGATTGAGTTTCCTTCTGCTCCTTGCTGCGATGAGCGTCGCTGCCGTGAGCACCGCGTGCGCTCAATCGGCCTCTCCCGCGCCCGCTGCAGCATTCCCAATGACCATGGAGGAGGCCCGGCGGTTTTTTGTCTGTCGCACGCTTGTGAGATTCGACCAGGGGCACGGTACGCAGGTCTACTATATGCGGCCGGACGGAACGGAATTCCTCTGGTATCCGGGCAATACCGTGATTGTCACGTCCAAGTGGCGCTTGACGCCGCGTGGCGACGGCTCGCCGCAACACGGCGTCGATATTTGCTTTCAGTACGGCACAAACACCTACAATCCGGTGACCAAGCAGCAAGGCGGCCAATGGGAGTGCCGGCCGGCGCACATCAACGCGCGAAGAGTCGTCGAGCGTGCAATGGGCGATGTCTTTGGGCTGTCGCGCCGCCTGCCGTTCGTTCTGTCGCGTGAGCGGACATCGATCGACGAGTTGCAGAAGACGCAGAAGGCCGCACACCCGGATGAAGGCTCGCCGTCGATTGCGGCCGACGCGGAATGCCCCAAGGATGGTTGATCGCTCGTCGCGCGCGGCGTTGCGCAGTCCGCGTCCTTCCGGCAGGCAATGGCTTCTATTGGTCGGAGTGCCTATTTACCTTATGACCAAGGCACACGTGTCGACGTCAATCGAGGCATTCCCGCAATGGCTGACACCTCCTTCGACATCATCGTCATCGGCGCCGGCCCCGGCGGCTATGTCACGGCGATCCGCGCCGCGCAGCTCGGCTTCAAGACCGCGATCATCGAGCGCGATTTCCTGGGCGGCATCTGCTCGAACTGGGGCTGCATCCCGACCAAGGCGCTGCTGCGCTCGGCCGAGATCTTCCACTACATGCAGCACGCCAAGGACTATGGGCTGTCGGCGAAAGATGTGTCGTTCGACCCGGCGGCCATCATCAAGCGCTCGCGCGCGGTCGCGGGCCGCATGAACAACGGCGTCGGCTTCCTGATGAAGAAGAACAAGATCCCGGTGATCTGGGGCGAGGCTTTCATCGACGCGCCCGGCAAGATCACCGTGAAGGCCTCGAAGACCGAAGCGCCGAAAGGCGCGCTCGGGCCGGGTAGCTATCAGGCCAAGCACATCATCATCGCGACCGGCGCGCGGCCGCGCGTGTTCCCGGGATTGGAGCCGGACAAGAAGCTGGTGTGGACCTATTTCGAGGCGATGAACCCGGACAAGATGCCGAAGTCGCTGCTCGTGATTGGATCAGGAGCAATAGGCGTCGAGTTTGCCTCGTTCTACCGAACCATGGGCGCCGAGGTGACCATCGTCGAGGTGCTGCCGCAGATACTGCCCGTCGAGGACGCCGAGATCGCCGCCTTCGCGTGCAAGCAGTTCGAGAAGCAGGGCATCAAGATCATGACCGGCGCCAAGGTGACCAAGCTCGACCGCAAGGCCGATAGCGTCACGGCGACGATCGAGGACGGGAAGGGTGGAAACAGTCAGCTCACCGTCGATCGCGTGATCTCGGCGGTCGGCGTGGTTGGCAACGTCGAGAACCTCGGGCTGGAAAAGCTCGGCGTGAAGATGGACCGCGGCACCATCGTGATCGACGGCATGTGCAAGACGAATGTGCCCGGCGTCTATGCGATCGGCGACGTCGCCGGCCCCCCGATGCTCGCTCACAAGGCCGAGCACGAAGGCGTGATCTGCGTCGAGGCGATCAAGGGGATGCACCCGCACGCGATGGACAAGAACCTGATCCCCGGCTGCACCTACTGCCATCCGCAGGTGGCCTCAGTCGGCCTCACCGAGGCGAAGGCGAAGGAGCAGAAGCGCGAAGTCCGCGTCGGCAAGTTCCCGTTCGTCGGCAACGGCAAGGCGGTCGCGCTCGGCGAGGACCAGGGCCTGGTCAAGGTGATCTTCGACAAGAAGACCGGTGCGCTGCTCGGCGCCCACATGGTCGGCGCCGAGGTCACCGAGCTGATCCAGGGTTACGTGGTCGCGATGAACCTCGAGACCACCGAGGAAGAGCTGATGCACACGATCTTCCCGCACCCGACCATCTCGGAGACGATGAAAGAGGCGGTGCTCGACGCCTACGGCCGCGTCCTCAACATGTGACGCTTCTGGATCGTCTCGATCAAGCCGACGGTCCAGCACGCCGGGCAGCCGCGCAGGGCGACGAGCCCGCCGAGCGCGAGCACGACCGAGCCGATCAGGCTCGCCGTGCCGGGCGACTGCGCGAGAACGATAGCAGCAGCAAAAGCTCCGAAGCCGATGAGGCCGCGCGCGGCGTGCTTCATGAGCGTGGGGCTTGCGAACATCTTCATTCCTTCTCGATCAGGTATTCGCGCAAGAGGCCGCGCGCGCGGTGCAGTCGCGCCTTCACGGTCTCGCGCGTCGCGCCGAGGCGGACCGCGATCTCGTCGATGGTGCGTTCTTCCAGATCGCGCAGCACCACGACTGCGCGGTAGTGCTCGGGCAGCGACTGGATCGCCCGCGCGATATCCATGCGCAGGTCCGGTTCCGGCACGCGCGCGAAGTGCTTCTCGACCGCCTCCGCGTCGACCGCAGAAGGAATTCGCGCAAGGCGCATCGCGAGGCGCAGGCAGTAGCGGTTCACGATCCGGAACAGCCAGCCCGAGATCGCGCCGACCTGACGCAGCGCGCCGACCTTGCGATAGAGGACGATCAGCGTTTCCTGCACCGCCTCTTCGGCGTCGCTGGTGGTGCGGCAGGAGCGTCGCGCGTAGCGGCGGATGTCGGTCTGCGCGACACGCAGCAGCGCCTCGATTGCGCCGGCCTCGCCGGATGTCGCGCGCGCGACCAGTTCGGGCGTCAAGGCATCAGCCATCCCGCGCCGTCTCCGCCTTCAGCTTGCGTCCGGCCATTGCACAGGCCGGGCAGAAACCGAAGAAGCCGGTCAGCAGCGTGACGCCGCCGCCCGCCGCGATGATGAGGCCGACCGGCGTGCCCGCCAGTCCCGTTCCGAGAAAGCCGCACAAGCCCATGAGGATGCCCGCGACGACGCGGGTCGTACGCTCCCAGACGGGAAGGTTCGTTCGGTAGAGCATCTGCCACTTCCTTGCTGTTCGAGTGTGATCGCAAAGGCAAGGAGGCGCGTCGCGCCGTTTTCGGTGCGCGCCGCGGCGGACGATCGCATGACTGACCCGCGCCCGGCGCAGGATCGATCGAATTTCCGTTGGCCGCATAATAGTTTGGAATTTGGTGCGGCAGGTTGTCACAGGTAGTTGAGAGGCCTGTGATCGCGCCGGCGCGTAGAGCGCGACGCATGGGCGACAGAAACAGAAAAAGGACTGACCCTCATGCGTTCGATCCTCTCTCGCCTCGCCGTTGCCGGGATGGTTGGCGTGTTCGCCGCAAGCGCGATTGCTCCCGCGTCGGCAGCGACCCGTCAAAAGCGCGCCGCACCGGCCCAGCCCGCGGCCTCCGGCGACGTCGTCGGCCTGCCGATCCATCCGGCGTGGTCGCCAGTCCCGGGCGCGGTCTATCAGGCGCCGAACGACTGCTTCACCGATGAAGGCTACGGCCGCTACACGGCCTGCGACCAAGGCGGACAGTGACGCTCGCTGTTTACGAAGTCTGGACGCGCATGACCGAAGGCGGGCCCATCGCGGCCCGCCTTTGTGCTGCGTGAGTGTTGCTCCCGCGCCAAGCTTTCTGTGGCGTCGCTGCAACAGATTAACATGAATCTCAATTTGCGAACGTCACGCGGCTGAAACGCCGCGATTTGGCCATACAACTCCACGACATCAGACAGAACGCCAAGCCGCCCAGGGCGCCATGGGTCCACAAGCCTTGTGGTGCCGGGGCAACTGTTTGGCGTTGCGCGTTGGTTCGCGTGAGTAGGGCCGGGGGGCCCCAAGGTTCGATGGACGCCAAGACGAACATCAAGGCTCGTTTGCCGAGCCGGCATGTGACTGAAGGTCCCGCCCGGGCGCCGCATCGGTCGTATTATTACGCGATGGGTCTGACCACCGAGCAGATCCACCAGCCGTTCGTCGGCGTCGCGTCCTGCTGGAACGAAGCCGCTCCCTGCAACATCTCGCTGATGCGCCAGGCGCAGGCGGTGAAGAAGGGCGTCGCGTCCGCGCAGGGCACGCCGCGCGAATTCTGCACCATCACGGTCACCGACGGCATCGCGATGGGCCACGCCGGCATGCGCGCCTCGCTGCCGTCGCGCGAGGCCATCGCCGACACCGTCGAGCTGACCATGCGCGGCCACGGCTACGATGCCCTCGTCGGGCTCGCTGGCTGCGACAAGTCTCTCCCCGGCATGATGATGGCGATGGTGCGCCTCAACGTGCCATCGATCTTCATCTATGGCGGCTCGATCCTGCCCGGTAATTTCCGCGGCCAGGTCGTGACCGTGCAGGACATGTTCGAGGCGGTCGGCAAGCATTCGGTCGGCGACATGTCGGACGAGGATCTCGACGAAATGGAGCAGGTCGCATGCCCGTCCGCGGGTGCCTGCGGCGCCCAGTTCACCGCCAACACGATGGCGACCGTTTCCGAGGCGATCGGCCTTGCGCTGCCCTATTCGGCCGGGGCGCCGGCGCCTTACGAGATTCGCGACCGGTTCTGCATGGCGGCCGGCGAACAGATCATGGATCTGATCAAGCTGAACCTGCGGCCGCGCGACATCGTCACGCGCAAGGCGCTGGAGAACGCCGCTGCGACAGTCGCGGCATCAGGCGGGTCGACCAATGCGGCGTTGCATCTGCCTGCAATCGCTCACGAATGCGGGATCGAGTTCACGCTGTTTGACGTGGCCGAGGTCTTCAAAAAGACACCGTATATCGCCGATCTGAAACCGGGCGGCCGTTATGTCGCCAAAGACATGTTTGAAGTAGGCGGCATTCCGCTCCTGATGAAGACGCTGCTCGACCACGGCTTCCTGCATGGCGACTGCATCACTGTCACGGGGCGCACCATCGCCGAGAACCTGAAGTCCGTGAAGTGGAATCCCAACCAGGACGTCGTGCGTCCGGCCAACGATCCGATCACCGTCACCGGTGGCGTCGTGGGCCTCAAGGGGAATCTGGCTCCGGAAGGCGCGATCGTGAAGGTCGCGGGCATGAAGATCCTCAAGTTCACGGGACCTGCGCGCTGCTTTGACGGTGAGGAAGCTTGTTTCGAAGCCGTGAAGACGCGTGCGTACCGGGAAGGCGACGTGTTCGTCATCCGCTACGAGGGGCCGCGCGGCGGCCCCGGCATGCGCGAGATGCTGTCCACGACCGCGGCGCTGACCGGGCAAGGGACCGGCGGCAAGGTCGCCCTCATCACCGACGGACGATTTTCCGGCGCGACGCGCGGCTTCTGCATCGGGCATGTGGGCCCTGAGGCAGCGCTCGGCGGACCGATCGCGCTCCTGAAGGACGGCGACATGATCACGATCGATGCCGTCAACGGTACGATCGACGTGGCGCTCTCCGACGCCGAACTGGCTGAGCGCAAGAAGAGCTGGAAGCCGCGCGAGACAGATTTCACCTCCGGATATTTGTGGAAGTACGCCCAGCAAGTCGGACCCGCCGTCAACGGCGCGATCACGCATCCGGGCGGCAAGGCCGAGAAGATCAGCTATGCGGACGCCTGATCGCATCCTCATTGCGGCGGCGCTCGGACTCTTGTCCGGGTTCTCGCCCGCTTGGGGATTCGAGGGCACGACGCGAAATTCGGATATGGTCGCGCCGGCGCCAGGCGCGGTGCCGCCGTCCGGGATTACGCGCGCGGTTCAGATCGATGTGCCGCCGCGTCCGCCCGCATCGATTCCACGGCCCACGACTACGGTGCCCGCACCCATCC
>JBAVXH010000010.1:0-33617 GCA_049698215.1 Xanthobacteraceae bacterium
CTTCGGCAAGCTCAAGGAGTTCAAACGCATCGCCATGCGCGCAGACAAAACCGATCAGAGCTTCGCCGCCATCATTCATCTCGCCGCGGCCGTGATAAACTCCCGATGAATCTCAACAGGCCTTAGGATGGATTGCCGGGTCAAGCCCGGCAATGACGATCAACCCAGCCCGTGCACGCTTAGCAACTTGCTCATCCGCGCCGCCGCCAGATCCGGATCGTGCAGTACGCGCGCCTTGTCGGCGAGGCGAAACAGCTCGGCGAGATGCAACAGCGAGCGCGCGCTTTCCTGTCCGCCGATCATCACGAAATGGTCCTGCAGGCCGTTGAGCCAGGCGAGGAACACGACGCCGGTCTTGTAGAAGCGCGTCGGGCTTTTGAAGATGTGGCGCGAGAGCGGAACGGTTGGCTCGAGGATGCCGTGGAAGCCTTGCAGGTCGCCGTTCGCGAGCCGTGCGAGGCCGGCTGACGCAGCCGGCGCGATCGCATCGAAAATACCGAGCAGCGCGTCCGAATAGCCGTCCTCGTCGCCGGCGATCAGCTCCGCGTAGTTGAAGTCGTCTCCGGTATACATGCGCACGCCTTCGGGCAGGCGGCGGCGCATCGAGATTTCCTTCTCCTTCGACAACAGCGAGATCTTGATGCCGTCGATCTTGGCGGCGTGGTCGTGCAGGATCGTGAGGCACGTTTCCATCGCGGCCATGTGGTCCTGGGAGCCCCAGTAGCCGGCGAGCGCGGGATCGAACGTCTCGCCAAGCCAGTGGATGATCACCGGCTGTTTCACCTGCCGCAGGATGCGGCCATAGACGCGCGCGTAGTCCTCCGGGTCTTTGGCAAGGCGCGCGAGCGCGCGGCTCGCCATCAGGATGAGCTGGCCGCCCATGCCTTCGATCGCCTCGATCTGCTCCTCATAGGCGCGCACGATGTCGTCAAGCGAGACGCGCGCGTTCGCGTCGAGATGGTCGGTGCCGGCGCCGCAGGCGATCTTCACGCCGGGGCGGCGGCGCGCGGCTTCGAGCGCGCGGCGGATCAGCTCATTCGCGCCGTTCCAGTCGAGACCCATGCCGCGCTGCGCGGTGTCCATCGCCTCGGCGACGCCGAGCCCGAGGTCCCACAGATACTCGCGGAACGCGATCGTCTTGTCCCAGTCGACGGATGCGTCGAGCCAGGGATCGTTGTCGGCAAGCGGGTCGGCGACGACATGCGCGGCCGCATAGGCGACGCGATTGAATTTCGGGGGCGCGCCTTTTGGGAGCACGATCGGCTCGCCGGTGGTGTAGGGTGCGAAGCTGCGATCTTTCGTGGGAAGCGAAATGGTGGCCATGAACTACGCTCCTGTTGTCATCCCGGCCGAGCGAAGCGAGAGCCGGGATCCAGTAACCACCAGCAGTGCGATTGTCGCGCCGTCGGTGTTTACTGGGTCCCGGTTCTCCGGCGCTTCGCGCCGTCGCCCGGGATGACACTCCGAATATACAGCTTGCACGAACCGCCTCATCTCAGATGTTCAGCGCCGGCAAATCGAGCCAGCGCCGCTCCGCCCAGCTCTTCAGGCCGAGTTCGGCAAGCTGCACGCCCTTTGCACCCTCGACGAGATCGTATTTCCACGGCGTGTCCGCGCAAACATGGCGGATGAAATCCTCCCACTGGATCTTGAAGCCGTTCTCGTACGTGATGTTGTCGGGCACTTCTTCCCACTGCTCGGCGAATTCCATCGTCTGCGGCACGTCCGGATTCCACACCGGGCGCGGCGTGTTTACACGCGCCTGCGTGACGCAGCGCGTCAGTCCCGCGACCGCGGAGCCATGCGTACCGTCGACATGGAAGGTCACGAGGTCGTCGCGCCGCACGCGCGTCGCCCAGCTCGAGTTGATGTGCGCGATCACGCCGCCCTCGAGCTGGAACGTCGCATAGGCGGCATCGTCGGTGTCGGCCTTATAGGTTTTTCCGCTCTCATCGACGCGGCTCGGGATGTGCGTCGCGCCGAGGCAACTCACTGCCTGCACCTTGCCGAACAGATTGTCGAGCACGTAGCGCCAGTGGCACAGCATGTCGAGGATGATGCCGCCGCCTTCCGCCTTCTTGTAGTTCCAGCTCGGGCGTTGCGCGGGCTGGCCCCAGTCGCCTTCGAACACCCAGTAGCCGAACTCGCCGCGCACGGAGAGCATGCGTCCGAAGAAGCCGGCATCGCGCAGCATCGCGATCTTGCGCAGGCCCGGCAGGAACAGCTTGTCCTGCACCACGCCGTTCTTGATGCCCTTCTGCTTGGCGAGCTTGGCGAGCGCAACCGCCTTGTCGAGCGAGTCCGCGACCGGCTTTTCGCAGTAGATGTGCTTGCCGGCGTTGATCGCTTGCGTGACCAGGTCGGCGCGCATCTGCGTGGTGGCGGCATCAAAAAAGATCGTGTCGGCCGGGTTCTTCAGCGCGGCGGCAAGATCGGTGGTGGTGCGGGCGATGCCGTATTGCTTGGCCAGAGCGCCGATCTTCTCGGCATTGCGGCCGACCAGGATCGGGTCAGGCATCACGCGGTCGCCGTTCGGCAGCGTGACGCCGCCTTGCTCGCGGATGGCGATGATCGAGCGCACCAGGTGCTGGTTCAGCCCCATGCGTCCGGTGACGCCGTTCATGATGATGCCGAGATTGCGTGCCGCCACGCCGGTCCTCCCGAATGTTGTTGGTTGTTTGGCTACTTGCGTGCCGCCATAGCGTCAAGTCAGGTCGTTGATGCCGAGCCGCGTCAGGCGTGTGGCTTTCTGCCGGTTCACCGCCTCCGGCGGGATTCGCCCGGCAACAAGATCCCGGACTTGTCGCACCGTATCGAAGGCTTGATGCTCGATCGCATCAGGCGTGAGTCCGGCGGTGTGCGGCGTCGCGATCACGTCGGCGCGCCGTGCAAGCGCGAGCGACGGTTTCTGGTCGAAGGCGCGGCCCACATCCATCGCGGCGCCGGCGATCTGCTTCTTCTCCAGCGCGACCAGCAGCGCCGCCTCGTCCACCAGATTGCCGCGCGAGAGGTTGAGGAAGTAGGCGCTCTTCTTCATCTTGGCGAAGTTCGCCGCATTCATCAGGTTCTCGGTTCGCTCGTTGGCGACCACAAGGCAGATGACATAATCGGACTCCGTGAGGAGTGTTTCGAGCGACACCTGGCGCAAGCGAAAGTCCTCAGCCTGCACATGAGGATCCGAAATCATGACATGCATGCCGAGCGCCAGACAGATCGGCGCGAGATGATGCGCAATCGCACCGTAGCCCATGATACCGACGGTCGCCCCGTTGAGCTGCCGGCCCATACGCGGCTCGGCTTCCTGCCCGTTGCGATACTGGATCGTCGCGTCGGTGAGGCCGCGCGCACAGTCGATCATCATGCCGATCGCCATTTCGGAAACCGATGCCATGAAACCGGGCGTTGCGCGCGTCACCAGGATGCCCTGCGCGCTTGCCGCATCCACGTCGATGTTGCGGATGTCGACCGCGACGCGCAGAAACGCACAGCAATCCGGCGCGAGCGGGAAGAATTCGGCGGGCCCCGGCGTCTGGCGGTCCGAGACGACGATCTCGCAGCCCTTCGCGGCCTCGGCCAGCGCCTTGGCGTCCAGCACCTTGCCGGTGGTGTTTGTGCGCACCTCGCCCAGCTTGCGCATCTCGGCGAGCGCGCGTGGCCCGTAGTAGTTCTCCAGCATGTCGGGGACGTGGGTCAGGAAAATGCGCATGATGGGCCTGTCGGAAGTGCGTGTTGCCAGAACGGCGATGCGATGCTTTATCGCGCGCTAACATGTCAGGCAAACAGGGAACGTGTCCATGAAGGTCGTTGGGTTCGAGGCGGACGGTGGATTGCGGCTCGGCATCGTCGAGGGTGATCAGGTCATCGATCTGCAGGCAGCCGATCCGAAGGTGCCGGCTGATCTCGGCGCGGCGCTTGCCGCAAACAATGGCGACCTCAAGCCGCTTGCCGATGTTGCAAAGCGCGCGCCGGCTTCTGCGCGCCGTCCGCTGAAGGGGCTGAAATTCGGGCTGCCGGTCGCGCGGCCGGGCAAGATCCTCTGCCTCGGGCTGAACTATCTGGAGCACGTGAAGGAAGGCTCGCAGCGCGACAACATTCCGAAATTCCCCACCATCTTCATGCGCTGCCTCACCTCGATGGTGCCGCATGAGCAGCCGATCATCCGGCCGAAGGCCTCCGAGCAGCTCGACTACGAGGCCGAGATGATGCTCATCGTCGGCAAGCGCGCGAAGCATCTGACGATGGAGAACGCGACATCGTGCATCGCCGGCTACTCGTGCTCGAATGAAGGCTCGGTGCGCGAATTCCAGCGCAAGACCACCCAGTGGGACATGGGCAAGAACTTCGACCGCACCGGCGGCTTCGGACCCTGGATGGTGACGGCCGATGAGCTGCCCGAGGCCGGGAAGGGGCTGAAGATCGAGAGCCGCCTCAATGGACAGGTCATGCAGTCGGACAACACCGACAACATGATGTTTCCGGTGCGCGAGCTTCTTGTCTACGTCACGCAGGGCATGACGCTCGAGCCGGGCGACATCATTTTCACCGGCACGCCCTCCGGCGTCGGTCATGCGCGCAAGCCGAATCCGGTGTGGATGAAGCAGGGCGACATCTGCGAGATCGAGATCGAGGGGATCGGCGTGTTGCGCAATCCGATCCAGAACGAGGCCTAACAGTCACTCCGCTCGTCCCCGCGAAAGCGGGGACCCAGAGCCAAGAACTGGATACCCGCCTTCGCGGGCATGAGCGAATCAGCGCGTCGCGACGATGAACATACGCGGGAAGGGCAACAGCACGGTCCCGTCTGGCATCGTTCGATAGGCTTTGCCGACTTCGGCCTGATAGCGCGCAATGAAAGATTTTCGCTCCGCCTCATCGAGCGCATCGAGAATCGGGCGCAGCGCGCTGCCCTTGAACCATTCGACAACACCGCCCGCACCGCCCGCGATCACGTGGAAGTAGATCGTGCGCCACAGGTCGACATGGCTGCACAGCGGCTTCAACAGTTCGTAGTACCAGAGCGCATCCTGCCGCGCCGGCCGCAGCACATTGGCAAGCTTGCCGGCCCATGGTCCCTCCGCTGCAACCTCGCGCATCAGCCGCAACGCCGGCTCCTCGGCATTGTCCGGCATCTGGATCGCGAGGCTGCCGCCGGGGCCGAGCTTTCCTACGAGGCGCGGAAACAGCGTCTCGTGTCCCGGCACCCATTGCATCACGGCGTTCGACAGGATCACGTCGAACGGGCCGGGATCAGCCCATGTCGTCAAATCGGACAGCTCGAAGCGGATCTGCGGCAGCCGCTTGCGCGCCGCAGCGATCATGTCGGACGAATTGTCGAGCCCAGTGATCGTCGCGTCGGGAAAGGCGGCGGCCAGCACTTCGGTGGAGTTACCGGGTCCGCAACCGAGGTCGATCGCAGTTCTTACGTTGCGGTTTGGGATCGCAGCGACGAGGTCGCGCACCGGCCGTGTGCGCTCGGCTTCAAACGCGGTGTATTGCTTGGCCGACCACTGATCCGCAGGGGAAATGACGTGCGCTCCTAGACGGCGGACGCGAGCAGCATGAGGCCGGCAAGCGCCATCGCGCCACCCGCGGCTTGCACGAGGCGCCAGCGAGTCTTCTCAAGGATGATGCCAAGTGCAATTCCGGCGCCGTGCAGTGCTGCGGTCGCAAGCAGAAAGCCTGCCGCATACTCATAGCCCGAGACGCTCTGCGGCATCTCGGTGCCGTGCGCATGGCCATGGACGATGGCGAACACGCCGGCGAGCGTCATCGCACCAGCCGTTGGGATGCTCACGCGCAATGCGATCGCAAGCCCCAACACGATCACCGAAATCGCGATGCCGACTTCCGTGTAAGGTAGGCCATAGCCGATCGTGCCCAGCGTGCCGCCGAGCGCCATCGCGCCGAGAAATGCCGCGGGCACCAGCCATAACGCCCGTCCGCCGATCATCGCCGCATAGAGACCGATCGCGATCATCGCGAGCACATGATCCAGCCCGCCGAGCGGGTGAGCCAAACCCTGCATGAAGCTGCTGGCCCCGTGGCCAGTGTGTGCGAACGCCGGGCTCGCCGAAGCAAGCAGGATGAGAGGCGCAGCGAAGCGTCGAAGGATCATTCGAAATGCCCCAATTCAGGAACGGCCCGGCAACCCGATATGACCGGCTCGGCACGCGGCGCGCAAGGGGCTACAACGCAAGCTCACCCAGCACATCGAGCGACATCTCGGCCCGCTCGCTCAGGGCCTGCGCGGCGAGCCGCACCGACGCGTTCACCGCGCCAAATCCCTCGTAGTTGCGCCGCTGCACGATCTCGAAGAAGAAGCGCCCGTCGAACGCCTTTGTGTAGGCGTGGAAGAATTCGCCCGTGGCGGAGCGGTCATAGAGGATCGACAAGGCGCGCATGCGCTCGATCTGGTCGGCGTTTAAGTCATGCATCGTCGACAGTCCGTCGTAGTAGGTCTCCGGAATATCGAGCAGCGGCACGTTGCTGGCGCGCATCGCCGCCATGGTGGCGAAGATGTCGTCGCTCGCGATCGCGATGTGGTGCACGCCGCCGCCGCCGTAGCTCGACAGGAAGCGCGATGTCGCGGTACGCGGGCTCGCGCTGGCATTGAGCGGCAGCCGCACGCTACGGTCGCGGCTTTCCACCACGCGGCTCTGGATCAGGCCATAAGGATCGACCAGCTCGTGCACCGGTTCCGCCTCGAAGCCGAACACCGACTTGTAGAACAGCAGCGTGCCGTCCAGCTTGCCGCGCGGCATCACCTGCGAGACGTGATCGATCTTCGTGAGCCCGCAGGACGAGGCCTCTACGGCGGACTCAGGCACGAAATCGACATCGTAGATGGTGCCTGCCGCGCCGGTCCGGTCGACCAGATAGATCAGGCTGCCTTCGAGCCCGCGGATCGCCGGGATCACCAGTTCGTTCGGGCCGACTTTGCCGCGGAACGTCTGGGCCTTGTAGCGTAGTGCGCGCTCGATCGCGCCGCGCGCGTCGCCGACGCGAAAGGCGAGCGCACACGCCGAAGGCCCGTGAAGCAGGAAGAACGAGTGCGCGAACGCGTCCTTCTCGGCGTTGAGGATCAGGTTCACGTCGCCCTGGCGGTGCAGGGTGACATCCTTGGAGCGATGCGTGCCGACGTGGGCAAAGCCCATCGAGTCGAACATCTGGGTGAGCCGCGGTCGTGTCTCGGCGTCGACCGCGAACTCGATGAACTCGAAACCCTCACAGATGGGTGGAGCAGGGGCAGCAAGCACGCGAGGCGCGGCCGCTTCGCCGGCGAGTTCCTCCTCGAGCAGGAGGAGTGAGCGCATCGCGTCGATTGCAGTCGGCCGCGGCGGCGCAGCGCGAAATTCGTCGTTGAAGATTTCGAGCGAGATCGGCCCATTATAGCCGCTCGCCAGCACGTTGCGGGTGAAGCGCGTCACCGGGAATGCGCCCTGACCGGGGAAGAGGCGGAAGTGGCGGCTCCAGGAGAGCGGGTCGAGCCGCATCATCGGCGCGTCGGCAAGCTGCGCGAAAAAGATACGGTCGCCGGGAATTTTCGCGATCGGCGCGTCGTCATCCTCCACAGCGAAGGTGTGGAACGTATCGACCACAAGTCCCACCGCCGAATGATCGGCTCCCTGCACGATCTTCCAGGCATGGCCGAATTTGTTCACCTGTCGGCCCCAGGCGAGCGCCTCGTAACCGATACGGAAGCCACGCCGCGCCGCGCGTTCGCCGAGTGCACGCAGGTCTTCGGCCGCGACACTGTCTTCGGCGAGCGTATCCGGCGCCGTGTTGCTGCACACCAGCATCAGGTCGGCGCCGAGCTGCTCCATCACGTCGAACTTGCTTTCAGCGCGATCGAAATTCTTCTGCATGCGGCCGCGCGGCGCCGCCTCGAAGTCGCGGAAGGGCTGGAAGAGAAGCACACGCAGGCCGAGATCGGCGCAGATGGTGCGCACCTCGGCAGACGAGCCATCGAAATACAAGAGATCGTTTTCGAAGATCTCCACGCCGTCGAAGCCCGCAGCCGCGATCGCCTGCAGCTTTTCGACCAGCGTTCCGCCGAGCGAGACGGTGGCAATCGAGCGGAGCATTGCTGATATCCTATAAAAACTGGAACATAGGAGATTATTGCAAAATCTCCTTATCCTGATAAGACCGGTTTGGGAATGGCCCGCATGCACCCGGGAGGAGCGGCGCATGGACGCGATCACCGATCACACCTCAATGGGCGTCGCAGACGCGGCCTACAGCCGGCTGCGTTCCGACATTCTCGGCGGCGAACTGCTGCCGGGCATGAAGCTGAAGCTCGACGCGCTGCGCGACCGTTACGACGTGAGCGTCAATACGCTACGCGAGACGCTGTCCCGGCTCGCCGCCGATGGCTTGGTCGAGGCGGAAGGGCAGCGCGGTTTCACGGTCGTGCCGGCCACGCTCGCCGACCTGATCGACATCACCGAGACGCGCCGCCTGCTCGAGTGCCATGCCGCCAGGTTGTCGGTTGAACGGGCCGATCTCGAATGGGAATCGCGGCTCGTCGCGGCGTACCACAAGCTTTCCAAGGCCGAAGAACTGGTCGCGAAAGAGGGCGACAAGCATGCCGGTCAACTTGAGCGCTACAATCGCGAATTCCATATCGCCTTGATCTCAGGCTGCAATTCGCGCTGGCTCCTGCATTTCCATCGCATGATGTACGACCAGAGTCTGCGCTATCGCATGCTGGCCTTTCGGGTGAAGGATTTCCCGCGCGACCAGTCGCGGCGCGAGCACAAGCAGATCCTGGAGGCGGCGCTTGCGCGCGATGTCGAGACACTTTTGTCCGTGCTCGGAACCCACATCACAAAGGGAGCCGAGATGTATGCCGAGCATGAGGCTGGCCGCGGCAAGGTTCGAAAGGCGCGAAAATGACGAGCTGGGATGCAGAATAGGAGATTGACGAAAATATAGGAGATAATGTAAGTGGCCCAATAAAGATCGAGTTTGGGAGGCGTTATGGGAGAGGCGGCTCGCGCCGCAGTCGAGACGGGAAGCGCGTTTCAGAAACCGGCGCTGCCCTTTCTCCTTGGCCTGATCGGCTCGCCGATCATGAGCTCGGCCGCACCTGCCATGCACGAGGCTGCTGCCGAAGCGCTCGGCTTAAGCGCACACTACCGCCTGATCGATGTCCCCGGCGCGGACCAGGACAAGCTGAAGGCCATGCTCGAAGGCGTGCGCCTGCTCGGCTTCTCCGGGGTCAACGTCACCTTCCCCTATAAGGAAGTGGTCGTTGCGCTGCTTGACGCCTTGAGCCCGGCCGCAACCGCGATCGGGACCGTGAACACGGTGGTCGTTCGTCACGGCAAGCTGACCGGCCACAACACGGACTCCACCGGCTTCGCTGCCGCGTTCGAAGCTGTCCTCGGCAACCCCGGCGAAAAGCCCGTCGCGCTGATCGGTGCCGGCGGTGTCGGGCGGGCGATTGCGTTCGCGCTGGCCGAGCTTGGGGCGCGCGCGCTTCATATCTTCGATTCCGATACCGCGAAGGCGGATGCGTTGGCGGCGCGCCTCGAAGCCCGCATGGCGGTGCGCGTTTGCCACGATGTCGCGCAGGCGCTCGAAGGCGCCGGCGGCGTCATCAACGGCACGCCGATCGGCATGCTGCCGAATCGCGATAGCCCGGTGCCATCCGAATTGCTGCACGCCGGTTTGTTCGTTGCGGACGCGGTCTACACGCCGCTGTGGACCCCGCTTTTGCAAGCGGCGCGCGCGAAAGGCTGCCGGGTCATGACCGGCCGCGAGCTTTGCATCTACCAGGCCGCGGACGCTTTTCGGTTGTTCACCGGGCTGGAAGGCTCGCTGGAGCGCATCGGCGCGGCCTTCGACGCCGTTATCGCCAAGCGCGGCGAGCCTCGCTAAGCTACTTTCAAACACAACGTCATCAGGGAGGAATGAATGAAGAGAAGGATGTTCATCGCGGCCGTGCTTGCGACCGCGATTGCCGGCAGCGCGCTGGCGCAATCCGGCCCGGTGAATTTCGCGTTCATCGGCGAGCTCTCTGGCGCGGGCGCCGTGTCCTCGACCAATTTCCGCGATGGCGCGCTGATGGCGATCGATGAGATCAACGCCAAGGGCGGGCTGCTCGGACGCAAGATCGAGCTCAAGCAATACGACACCCAGACCAACCCCGGCACCGCGCGCTCGCAGATGCAGAAGGCGATCGACGAGGAGCCCTATGTGGTGCTCGGCCCGATCTTCTCCGGCATCGTCAAAGTTTCGATGATGCTCGCCGAGCAGGCCGAAACCCCGATGGTGATGGGCGGCGAGGCGAGCGACCTCACGCAGCAGGGCGCGAAGTATCTGTTCCGCACCTCGTTCGGCCAGCAGGTCTCGATGCCGAAGATTGCGAACTACATGCGCGATGTCGTGAAGGCGAAGAACGTCGCGGTGGTGTGGGTGAACAACGATTTCGGCAAGGGCGGGCGCGACAACTTCAAGAAGGAAATGGATGCGCGCGGCATCAAGGTGGTCGCAGACCTGTCGACCGAGTCCGGCCAGACCGACTTCGCCGCCGACGTTGTGAAGGCGAAGGCCGCAAACGCGGAAGCGATCTTCGTCTATACGAACGAGGAAGAGAGCGCGCGCTTCCTGCGCGAGGCGCGCAAGCAGGGCGTCAGTGTTCCGCTGATCGGCGAAACCACGCTGCTCGGTCAGAAGGTCATCGATCTTGCGGGCGACGCCGCGAACGGAGCGCGCGGCCACGTCGGTCTCTCGGCTGACATCCCCGTGCCGGCGGTTGCGGAGTTCAAGACCAAGTTCAACGCACGCTTCAAGTACGTGCCCGATCACAACGGCATCAAAGGCTACACCGGCGTCTACGCGATCGCTTATGCGACCAAGAAGCTCGGCAAGTTCGACAAGAAGGCGGTGGCCGCCTCGCTGCATGGCATGACGATCTCGCCGAAGGATGAGCCCGGCATCCTGCTCGAGACGACCTGGGACGCCAAAGGCGACATCGATCGCATCAGCTACATCGCCGAAGTCGTCAACGGCAAACAGACGATCACCAGCGAATTGCCGAAGCTGGCGAAGTGAAGTTCGGTGTACGTACGCACCGCATAAACAGACGTCATCCCGGCCGAGCGGAGCGAGAGCCGGGACCCATGATTCAGCATACTCCGTGGGAGAGATGGGTCCCGGATAGCCGCCTGCGGCGGCTTCCGGGATGACAGTCGGAGCGGGTAGGCCATGGCCGACTTCATCCAGCTTCTCGTGGCGGGGCTCGCGACCGGCGGCATCTACGCGCTGGTCGCAATCGGCTTCACGCTGCTGTGGCAGACCTCGCAGACCATCAACTTCGCGCAGGGCGAGTTCGTCATGCTCCCTGCGTTCTTCATCCTGATCGCGATGGGTGCGGGCGTGCCCTTCTGGGGCGCGGTTGCCATCGGCATTCTGGCCTCCGCGATTGTGCTCGGCGTGCTGTTCAAGCGGTTACTGGTCGATCCGATGATCCGCCACGGCGTGTTGCCGCTCGCGATCGCCACCATGGCGCTCGCGCTGTTTCTCAAAGAGGCCGTGAAGGACTTCTACAGCGCCGAGGCGCAGCCCTTCCCGCCGCTCGCCGCTGACATCAATGTGTCGCTCCTTGGCGCGACCGTCGCGCTGCAAAGCCTGATCGTGCTGGCAATTGCGCTCGGCGCGGTCATCGCGCTGCAGCTTTTCCTCAACCGCACGCAGACCGGCCGCCGCATGCAGGCGACCGCGCAGAACCCGACCGTTGCGCGCATTCTCGGCATCCCGGTCGACCGGATGATCCTGCTCGCCTTCGTCATCAACGCGGTGCTGGCGGCGCTCGCCGCCACGCTGGTGACGCCGATCTATCTGGCGAAATTCTCCAACGGCGAATACCTTGGCATCGCGGCCTTCATCGCGGCAATCGTCGGTGGCTTCAACCAGGTGCGCGGCGCGATCGTCGGCGGGCTCCTGCTCGGCGTGATCGACAACTTCGCGGCGGCCTATCTCTCGGCGCAGTACCGCGCCGCGATTCCGCTGCTGCTGCTGATCGTCGTGATCCTGTTCCGTCCGCAGGGGCTGCTCGGCCGGCTTGAGGAACGCACCGTATGAACCGGCGCGTCCTCGGCGTTGTCGCGGGCCTCGTCATCGTGGCGGGCCTGATCGCGGCGCCGTTCGGGCTCAAGCCCTACGGCATCTATATCCTCACGCTCTGGGCGGTGACCGCGATCGCGGCGATCGGGTTGAACCTGACGCTCGGCTACGCGGGCCAGATCTCGCTCGCGCAGGGCGCCTTCGTCGGCATCGGGGCCTATGCGGCCGCGCTGCTCACCACGCAGGGCTGGCCGCTCGGGTCCGCTTATGTGGTCGCCGCGCTCGCGTGCTTCGCGATCGGATGGCTGCTCGGCTATCCGGCGCTGCGCGTGCAGCACCATTACCTTGCCTTCGTGACGCTGGCGTTCTCGACGCTGCTCTATCTTGTGTTCCGCAACGAGGAATGGATCACCGGCGGCATCTACGGCATCAGCAACATCCCGCGCCCCAGCCTGTTCGGTTATCTGCTACGCACGCCACGCGACTTCTATTATTTCTGCCTCGCCAATCTGGCGATCGTTTCGCTCGCCGCATGGTGGCTGATTCGCTCGCCTTGGGGCCGCGCCTTCGTGGCGTTGCGTGAAAATCCGCTGCGCGCTCTCTCGCTCGGTGTCGATACGCGCCGCTACACGCTGATGGCTTTCGCGCTTGGCGCGGGGCTCGGCGGAATTTCGGGCGTGCTCTATGCACCGCTCGTGCAGTACATCGACCCGACGCCGTTCTCGCTCCTGCTCTCGCTCAACCTGCTGCTGATGGTGATCGTCGGCGGCTCCGGCTATTTCTTCGGCCCGTTCGTCGGTGCGGTCGTCGCGGTGCTGCTGCCCGAATGGCTGCAGTCGGCCGACAAGCTCTACGATGCGCTGGGCCCGCTCTCGGATGTGCTGCGCACCGTGCTGCCGCCCGCCGCACTGAAGTATGTCGCCAAGCACTATTTGGTCGCCTACGCGCTCTTCGTGATGCTGCTGCTCGTGTTCAGCCCAAGCGGCATCATCGGCTTCTTCGAGAAGCGCTTCACCAGCGCGCGCAAGATCGAGCCGCCGTCCGCACCCGCTTCGCAAGTGAAGGTGGCGTGATGGCCGTCCTTGAAGTTCGCGATCTCTCCAAGCAGTTCGGCGGCATTCACGCGGTCGAAGGCGTATCGTTCGACGTGAACGAGGGCGAAATCCTCGGCATCATCGGGCCGAACGGGAGCGGCAAGTCGACGCTGTTCAACTGCATCCTCGGCCAGCTTCAGCCGAGTGCGGGCGAAGTGCGGCTCGACGGACGCGCCGTCACCGGCATGCGCCCATGCGACCTCAACCGGCTAGGCGTCAGCCGCACGTTCCAGCTCCTGCAGGTGTTTCCCGAACTCACCGTGCGGGAAAACCTGATCCTCGCCGCGCAGGAGCACAAAGGGTCGATGCTCTCGCGCCTGTTCGGCGCGCGCGACGTCGGCCTCACCGGCGACGCCGACCGCATGATCGAGTTCTTCCGGCTCTCTCATCTTGCCGATGCCAAGGCGGGAGGCTTGAGCTACGGACAGCAGAAGCTGCTCGACGCCGCAATGGCGTTCATGGCGGGCCCGCGCCTCGTGCTGCTCGATGAGCCGGCCGGCGGCGTGAATCTTACGATGCTGGCAAACCTGCGCGACCGCCTCGAGGCGATCAACCGCGAGGGCGCGACCTTCGTGGTGATCGAGCACAACATGGAATTCGTGATGTCACTCTGCTCGCGCATCGTGGTGCTGGCCGAAGGCCGCGTCATCGCGGAAGGGAGCCCTGAGACCGTGCGGCGTGATCCCAAAGTCATCGAGGCGTACCTTGGCCACTGACATCCTCACGCTCGAAGAGGTCGTCGCCGGCTACGGCAAGATGACCATTTTGCATGGCACGACGTGTTCGGTCGCGCGGGGCGCGATCACCACGGTGATCGGCCCGAACGGCGCCGGCAAGTCGACCATGTTCAAGACCGTGTTCGGCATGCTGCCGGCGCGCTCCGGCCGCATCCTGTTCGAAGGCGCCGAGATCACCAATCTGGCGCCGCGCGACTTACTGGCGCGCGGCATCTCCTATGTGCCGCAGGGCCGCAACATCTTCCCGGAGCTCTCGGTGCGGCACAATCTGGAGCTTGGCGCCGTGATGGCGCCGGCGGGCTTCGATCTCGCGGGCCGCATGGACGCCGCGATGGCGCGCTTCCCGGTGTTGCGCCGCAAGGCCGATCAGCAGGCCTCCACGCTGTCCGGCGGCGAACAGAAGATGCTGGAGATCGCGCGGTCACTCCTGCTCGAGCCGAAGCTGATACTGATCGACGAGCCCTCGATCGGGCTTTCGCCGATCATGGTCAACGAACTGTTCGCGATCCTGACCGAAATGCGCGACCGCGGCACCACGGTGCTGTTGATCGAGCAGAACGCGAAGCGCGCGCTCGAATCGTCCGACTACGGCATCGTGCTGGAGCTCGGCCGCACGCGTATTGCGGACACCGCGCGGAACATCCTCACCGACCCGCGCATCGGTCAGCTCTTTCTCGGCGGCGGCCTGCAGGAGAAGGTGGCGTAGCGGAGGCTTCATCCTGAGGAGCGTGCGCAGCGAGCGTCTCGAAGGACGAGGTCTCCAAAAAAGTACGACCCGCTCCGACGGGGACTGTCGGAGCGGGCCGATTCAACCGGCGCGGGGGTGGAAGGGGGGCGGACGCGCCGATCGAGCTTTGAACCTCTTGCCCCAGGAAACTTAGTAGAGGTCGCAGACCTTCACGGAGCCGCGGTAGTTGCCCCATGCGTCGGTGCGAGCAACCCAGCGGCACCCAACCGGGCCGCCAACGTAGTAGCCAGGACCAGAGGTCGCGTAAGCCGCGCCGGCGATGATGCCGCCCGCAATCCCGAGTCCGACTGCCGGACCCCAGAAGCCGCCTTTCCACTTGGCTTCCGCCTGGCTCGGCGCAGCGAGCACGCCGGCGGTGAGGGTGAGAGCGGCAAGCGTGCCGGCCGCGAGCTTCGAAAACTTGGTCATTGGTATTCCCTTCCCTGGATTTTGAGTGCGGCCCGTGGGCCCGTTCATGTCCATTAGTCGCGTGCTCTCGCGACCGGGTTCACGAGATTCGCCAAAGAATCAGTTCTGATGAAAGTTCAGTGGGTTAGCTGGACATTTACGGCAGCATCTGGGTGTCGCCGCAGATCGAAATTGCCTGCCCCGAAATGGTCCGCCCGCACTCGCTGCAGATGAAAACAATCTGGTCGGCGATCTGCTGCGGCGTCACCATGGTGCGCATCGAGACGACCGACAGCGCCTCCTTCAGCATCGCCTCCGGGCTGATGCCGCGCGCCTTCGCCTTGTTCTCCATCACGCGGCGAATGCGCTCGCCCTCGACGATGCCGGGCTGGATCGCGTTGACACGAATGCCCTCGGGCCCGAGCTCAGCCGCAAGTGCCTTGGTGAAGCCGACTACGCCCCACTTCGCGGCCGAATAAGGCGTGCGCAGCGGAAAGCCGAGCCGGCCCGCCGCCGACGACAGGTTCACGATCGAGGCGTTCTTGCTCTTGCGCAGATGCGGCACGGCGAGCCGCGTGCAGTTGAACTGACCGGTGATGTCGATCGCGAGGCAGCGGTCCCACTCCTCCGGTGCGATCTCGTCCACCTTGCCGGTCGGGCCCGCGATGCCGGCATTGTTCACGAGCACGTCGAGGCCCTTCAGCGCGGCAAGCGCTTCGCGGAACAGCTTTGCGACTTGCTTGCGGTCGGACACGTCGCACACCGAACGCATGATCTTTGGATCGCTCTTCGCGAGCCGCCGCAGCGCCGTCTTGTCGACATCGCACACATGTACCCGCGCGCCCTCGGCGACGAATGCGCGCGCAATCTCGAGCCCGATCCCGCCCGCGCCGGCGGTGACGAGGACTTTCAGGTTTTTGATGCCGAGGTTCATGTCTCAATCCGCCAGATCGAATGCATTGCACCAGCCGGTGATGGCGACGTAGCCCTCCACCACCTTGCACTCGGCCGGTGGAACGAACAGCGTGCACGTGCCGCACATCAGGATGCCCTTCGGCTCGTCCTGATACTCCGCCTGCTTCCTGGTCATTTTCTGCTGCGCCGAATTGTGCTGCGCCGAAAGTCCGCGCGCGCCAAGCGCCAGCGCGGCTACGCCGGAAAGTGCCGTCAGCATCAGCTTGCGCCGCATCACGCAGCCCGGCGGACCAGCCATGCGCGTCCTTGAAGCCACTTGCGTTTGTCTCCCCAGCGCGCGACCGTAATCGTCATCCAGAAAGCCGGCAAGCGGCTCACCGCGGCCGAAAAAATCACGGGAGGAACGCATGCTTCTCAAGCCGACACTGTCCCGCCGCGCGCTCGTAAAAGGCGCCGCGGGGTCAACCCTCGCACTCGGCATGCCCGCGATCTCGTACGGGCAGAGTGACTCGATCAAAATCGGCCACCTGACCCCGCGCACTGGGTTCCTCGGACCCCTCGGCGATTATGCCGTGATGGGCATTCAGCTTGCGGCGGACGAGATCAATGCGGCCGGCGGCGTGAACGGCCGCAAGATCGAGCTGGTGCTGGAAGACTCCGTCAATCCGCAAACCGCCTCCGCCAAGGCCGAACGTCTGATCGAGCGCGACAAGGTCGCGATGCTGATCGGCGAGATTTCGTCAGCGTCCGGCCTCGCCATCGGGCAGGTCGCCAAGCGCACCAAGACGGTATTCATCAACACCGGCTGTAACTCGGACGCGCTGCGCGGCTCCGACTGCAATCAGTACATGTTCCACATCGAGGGCGCGAACTCAATGTACGTGCAGGCGGTCGGGACCTACCTGCTCAAGGAGAATCTCGTCAAAGGCAAGAAGTGGTATTCGCTCACGGCCGACTACGCGTTCGGCCACGACCTATTGAAGGTCGCGAAGATGTTCATGGAGAAGAACGGCGGCCAGTTCGCGGCCGACGAGCTGATCCCGACCGACATCTCGGACTTCTCGCCGTTCCTGCTGAAGATCCGTCAGGCACGGCCCGACATCGTGATCTCGAATCTCGCCGGCAACCAGATCACCAACTTCCTCAAGCAGTATTCCGAATACGGACTACAGTTCCCGGTGGTCGGCTTCGCGTTCGACACCGCGGTTGCTTGGGGCCTCGGCAAGGGTAACTTCTCCGGCGTTTGGCCGCTGGTGTGGCATCACCTCGTCGATACGCCGACCTCGAAGAAATACATCGAGGCCTTCAGCAAGAAGTACGGCAAGCCGCCCGAGAACCAGTCGTGGGGCGACTACTTCTCGCTGCGCATCGTGTCGCAGTCGATGGCCGAGATGAAGTCGACCGATCCGATCAAGCTCGCCGAGCATCTGCGCAAGGGCGCAAAGTTCGACATCGGCAAGGCGCGCGAGGGTTACTTCCGCGCCTATGACAACCAGATGGTCATGGAGATGTACGCGGTCCGCGCCAAGAAGGCCGCGGACATGAAGGACCAGTGGGACATCTACGAGTCCCTCGGCACGGTGCCGGGAGCGAGCGAGGATCTTGAGAGCATCGCGCCGCCGCGGGGTGCGTGCAACATGGCGTGATGCGGTGGGAATGACATCCCTCTCCCCGATCGCAGGTGCGCTCCCTCCCCCCTTGTGGGGGAGGGTTAGGGAGGGGGGTGGTGGAGTCGTGGTCCGCATCCACGAGCCCCACCCCGACCGGCCCTCGACCGGCCGACCCTCCCCGCAAGGGGGAGGGTAAATGCAATTCATCTTCATCCTCGAGCAAGTCCTCAACGGCCTGCTCATCGGCGTCTACTACCTGCTGATCGCGCTCGGGCTGTCGCTCATCTTTTCGCTCGGCGGCATCGTCAATCTGGCGCACGGCGCGTTCTACGCGATCGGCGCCTATCTGGCGTTTCTGCTCACCGACCGCATTGGCTTTATCGGCAGCTTCATTGTGGCGCCGGTGCTGGTCGGACTGATCGGCATCGTGATCGAGCGGTTTCTGTTCCGCCGCTTCTATCGCTCCGATCCGATCCTCTCGCTGCTGCTCACCTTTGGGCTGGCGATGATCGCCGAACAGGCGTTGCGCATGATCTTCGGCGCGTCGCCCTTGCCTTATTCGATGCCTTCCGTCTTGCGCGGGCAGGTGTTCATCGGCGACTTCATCTATTCGTACTACCGGCTGATGATGCTCTCGGTCGCGGTCGTCACCGTGACGCTTACCTGGTTGCTGATTTATCGCACGCCGTTCGGCCGGGTGGTGCGCGCGGGCGTACAGAACCCCGAGATGGTCGGCGCGCTCGGCATCTCGCTCGAGCCTTACATGATGGCGATCGCGGCGCTCGGCGTCGGCCTCGCCGGCCTGTGCGGCGTGCTGCTCGCGCCGATCGTCACCATCCATCCGGCGATGGGGCAGGAAATCCTCACCGCCGCGTTCGTGGTGGTCGTGATCGGCGGGCTCGGCTCGTTCTGGGGCGTGGTTGCCGCGGCGTTGCTGGTTGGCGTGGTGCGCGGGCTCACCAGCTACTTCCTGCCGCCCGCCAGCGAAGCCTCGATGTACCTGCTGATGGTTCTCGTTCTTTTGTTCAGGCCTCGTGGCTTGTTCGGCGAACGTATTCAGAAGTTCGAGTAGCACGATGCCCGTGCCGCCGAAATACAGGCCGTTGCTCATCGCATCCGCGGTGCTCGTGGCCTTGCCGTTCGCGCTGCTCGCGGTCGGGTTGACATTGACCACCGCGACCGACGTGGTGATCTTCGCGATCGCCTGCATGGGACTGAACATCCTGGTCGGCCACACCGGCCTGGTCTCGTTCGGACACGGCGCGTTCTTTGGCCTTGCCGGCTACGCGGCGGCACTATCGCAGCGTTACTGGTTTCAGGGCGAGATCATCATCCCGCTGCTGTTCGCGATTGCGTTCGTCGCAGTCTTCGCTTTCCTCGCCGGCTTTCTCATCCTGCGCCGGCGCGGGGTCTATTTCTCGCTGCTGACGCTGGCGCTCTCAGCGATGCTGTTTGCCATTGCGTTCCGCTGGACGGCGGTCACCGGCGGCGAAAGCGGGCTCGGCGGTGTGGTGCGCCCGGTTGTGCTCGGCATCGATCTCGCACGCCCCTGGACTTACTACTGGCTCGTCGCGGCGCTCGCCTTTACGGCCGTCTATCTGCTCTGGCGTTTCCACCGCTCCGCGGTCGGCCACGTGCTGGTCGCGATCCGCGAAAACGAGCAGCGCGCGCGCTTCATCGGATATCCGACTGACCGCTACAAGCTGTTTGCCTTCACGGCGTCGGCCGCGATCACGGCACTTGCCGGCGCGCTCTCGGTGTTCAATCACCGTTTCGCTTCCGCCGAGCCGATCTCGGTGCAGTTCTCCGGCGAACTGCTCGCCATGGTGGTCATCGGCGGCATGCGCTCGTTCCTCGGGCCTGCACTCGGCGCACTGTTCTTCATCCTGTTCCGGGAATTCCTCTCGATCTGGACCGCCAACTGGCTGCTCTACTTCGGTCTGCTGTTTGCGGGATTCATCGTGTTCTCGCCGACTGGGCTCGTCGGCGTCGCCGAGCGCGTGCTCACGCCGTTCCGCAAGCGGCAGGTCGAGGCCGCCGCGATGGCCGGCCGCGAGGTGTCGAAGGACGCGCCTGCGCCCGCCGCGCTCACGCGCGCCGCTGCGGACGGTCCGGTACTGATCGCGCGCGAGCTTTCGAAAAGCTTCGGCGGCATTCATGCGGTCGCCAACGCCGAGATCATCGTGCATGACCGCACGCTCCATGCGTTGATCGGCCCGAACGGCGCGGGGAAGACCACGGCGTTCAACTTGGTCTCCGGCATGTTTCCGCCCGACACGGGCTTCATCACGGTCGCCGGCAAGGCGGTCGGCGGGCTCAAGCCCGAGGACATCACGCGCGCCGGCGTCGGCCGCTCGTTCCAGATCACCAATCTGTTCGGCGGGCTATCGGTGGAAGAGAACATGCGCCTCGCCGTGCAGGCGCGCAGCCCGAAACGTTTCGCCTGGTGGTCGTCCGCGGAAGGCCTTTCCGATGTGAATGCCGAGACCGCGGCGTTCATGACGTATCTCGGGCTGACTGGCATGGAGCGCGCGGAGGCGGCGTCGCTTTCCTATGGCGGACAGCGGCTGCTCGACATGGGCCTTGCGCTCGCAACCGCGCCGCACATCCTGCTGCTCGACGAACCGCTTGCCGGTCTCGCCGCCGCCGAGCGCACGCGTGTCGCCGCGCTGGTGAAGACGATCTCGAAGCAAATTCCCGTGTTGCTGGTCGAGCACGATATCGACCGCGTGTTCCAGATCGCCGATGTGGTCACCGTGATGAACGAGGGCGCCGTGTTGGTGCACGGCAGTGTGGAAGACGCGCGCAGCAACGCGAAGGTGCGCGAGATCTACATCGGCTCCGGTACCGCGCACGTGACGGCTGAAGTGCCGCCATCCGCCGCGGGCGCCGTGACGCTGCTCGCCGTTGACAAGGTCGATACCTTCTACGGCAAGAGCCACATCCTCAATTCGGTGTCGCTCGATGTCTCCGAGAACGAGATCGTCGCGCTGCTCGGCCGCAACGGCGCCGGTAAATCGACCTTGCTCAAGACGCTGATCGGCATCGCGCCGCCCGAAACCGGCTCGATCACGCTTGCCGGCGAGGAGATCGGGCGGCTGCCGTCCGCGCCGATCGCACGGCGCGGCATCGGTTATGTGCCACAGGGCAGGGGGCTGTTCGCCGGCATGACGGTCGCCGATAACCTCGCGCTCGGCCGCCTGAAGCGCCAGACCGGCAAGGGTGTCCACTGGGATGACGAGCGGATCGTGTGGGTTTTCCCGCGGCTTTCCCAGCGCTGGTACACGCCGGCCGATTATCTGTCGGGCGGCGAGCAGCAGATGGTCGCGGTCGCGCGCGCACTTGCGGGTGATGTACGGCTGTTGCTGCTCGACGAGCCGTTTGAGGGCCTGTCGCCGGCAATCACCGAGGAGCTGTTCGAGGCGTTCAACCGGCTGCGCTACGAGATCGCGATCGTGATTGTCGATCATCATCTCGATCTTGCGCTCGCGCTCTCCGATCGCACTGTCATCCTGGAGCGTGGGTCGGTGACCTGGGCCGGCGCCTCGAAGCTGCTGCGCGACGATCTTGAGCTGCGCCGGCAGAAGCTGTGGATGTAAGGGAGGAAATATGCCCCGCGTCGCTATCATCGGATCGGGCCTGATCGGCCGCGCCTGGACCATGGTGTTCGCGCGCGCCGGCTGGGACGCCGCGATGTACGACGCGGTCGAGGGCGTCGCGGACAAGGCGCTGGGACTCGTTGCGGAGGGGTTGAACGAGCTGGCAAAGCACGGGCTCGTGGCGGACCCCAAGGGGTCCGCGGCTCGCGTGCGCGCCGCGAAAAGCGTGGCGGATGCGCTGGATGGCGCAAGCTTCGTGCAGGAGAACGTTCCCGAAACCGTGGAGGCGAAGCGTGCGATTTTCGCCGAGATGGACGCGCTCGCCGTGCCCGACGCGATCCTCGCCTCCTCAAGCTCGGCGATCGTGCCGAGTCTGTTCGGCGAAAATCTTGCCGGCCGGGCGCGCTGCCTCGTGGCGCATCCTGTGAACCCGCCGCATCTGGTGCCGATCGTGGAGCTACTCGGCGCGCCGTGGACCGCGCCCGAGACCATCGCGCGCGCCAAGCAGGTCTATGAGTCGATCAATCAGGTGCCGATCGTCGTACGCCGCGAGATCGAAGGCTTCATCCTCAACCGCCTGCAGGGCGCGCTGCTGGCCGAGGCGTTCCGGCTGGTCGGCGAGGGCTATGTGTCGCCGCAGGACCTCGACAAGACCATCAAGGACGGGCTCGGCCTGCGCTGGTCGTTCATGGGCCCGTTCGCCACGATCGAACTGAACGCGCCGGGCGGCATTGCCGACTATTGCGCGCGCTACACCGGCTTCTACAAGCGCCTGCAGGCAAAGCCCGCGGGACCTGAGGTTTATGACGACGCTACTATTGCGAACATCCTGAAAGAGTGGGGCAAGCAGGCCACGCCCGAACAGCTTGCCGAACTCACGCGCTGGCGCGACCAGCGGCTTGCGGCGTTGGCGGCGCACAAAAAAGGTCAGCCGGCGCCGCCGGGCGCATAGCTCGCCGCATCGACCTCATCCGGCCGTCCTGGCAGATCGAGACGCGTCACGGCGCGCGCGCTTTCCGCAATGACCTTGCCGCGCCGCACGACAAGCAGCCTGCGCGCCTTGAGCCGGATCGCGTCGATCGGGTCGGCGGCCTGCAGCACCACGAGATCGCCGTTGCAGCCGGCATCGAGGCCGTAGCCTTCCAGGCCCATGATTTTCGCGGCATTCGTCGTCACCGCGTCGAAGCAGTAGCGCATCGCCTCGCGCGAGGTCATCTGCCCCACATGGAGCGCCATGTGCGCGACATCGAGCATGTCGGCCGATCCGAGCGAATACCACGGGTCCATCAGGCAGTCGTGGCCGAAGGCCACATTGATGCCGTGAGCACGCATCTCCGGCACGCGCGTCTGCCCGCGCCGCTTCGGGTAAGTGTCGTGACGGCCCTGCAGCACAATGTTGATCAGCGGATTGGCGACGGCGTGCACCTGCGCTTCCGCCATGAGCGGCAAGAGCTTGGACACATAGTAATTGTCCATGCTGTGCATGGAGGTGAGGTGCGAGCCGGTGACGCGGCCCTGCAGGCCGCGCCGCTGGGTCTCGGCGGTGAGCGTCTCGATGTGACGCGAGAATGGGTCGTCGGTCTCGTCGCAGTGCATGTCGACCATCAGTCCGCGCTCGGCCGCGATATCGCACAAGACCTCGATCGAGCGCGCGCCGTCCTCCATGGTGCGCTCAAAGTGCGGGATACCGCCGACGATATCCACGCCCTTGTCCAGCGCGCGCTCCAGGTTCTTCGCCGCATTGGGTGAGCGGAGGTAGCCGTCCTGCGGAAACGCGACGAGCTGCAAATCGATGTAGGGCGCGATCCTCTGCTTCACGTCGAGCAGCGCGTCGACCGCGATGAGCCGGTCGTCGCAGATGTCGACGTGGCTGCGGATCGCGAGCAGGCCTTGTGAGACCGCGAGGTCGCAGTAGCGCAGCGCGCGCTCAGCGACGGCTTCGGGTGTCAGAAGCGGCTTCAGCTCACCCCACAGCGCAATGCCTTCGAGCAGTGTGCCGGACTGGTTGAGCCGTGGAATACCGAGCGAGAGCGTCGCATCCATATGGAAATGAATGTCGACGAACGGCGGGGAGACGAGGCAATTCTGCGCGTCGATGACGCGCGCGGCCTCGCCAGCAATCGCGCGCTCAATCGCCGCGATCTTCCCGTCCCGCATCGCGATATCGAGACCGCTGCGCCCGTCGGGTAGCGTGGCATTGCGCACGATGAGGTCGAACATTGGACAAGCCTACAACGCGCGGCCTGCGATTGGCACGAGCTTGTCGCCGACCGGGACAGTCACGGCCTCCACGCCAAACACAGACGCGAGCAGCTCGGGTGCGAGCGCCTCGGCAGGCGGCCCTTCCGCAACGATGCGGCCCTCGTTCATGACCAGCACCCGATCGGCGAAGCGCGCCGCCAGCGTCAGGTCGTGCATGATGGCAAGGATCGCGTTTCCGTTTCGTGCTGCACTGTGGAGCAATTCCATCACGACAAGCTGGTGCCGCGGATCGAGCGCGGCCGTCGGCTCATCCGCAAGCAGGACCTGCGCCTGCGTCGCCAGCGCGCGGGCGAGCGCGACGCGCGCCTTCTCCCCACCGGAGAGCGTGGTGACGGGACGCTCCGCGAAGCCCTGAGTCTCGGTGACCGCCAGCGCGTGTGCCACAGCGGCGCGATCGTGCGGTGTGGCATCCGAGAACGCGTCGGCATGCGGCGCGCGCCCCAGCATGACGATCGACTCGACGTTCATCGGCCAGTGGAAGATGTGTCCTTGCGGCAGATACGACACTATGCGCGCCCGCTCGCGCAGGGTCAGGTTGCCGAGCGGCTTGTCGGCAAGCACGATGGTACCCCGCGCGGGCACGAGCCCGGCGAGTGCGCGCATCAGGGTGGTCTTGCCTGCACCGTTTGGACCGACCAGCGCGACCAGCTCGCCTGCGTTGATCGAAAGGCTCGCGTCGCGCACGATCTCCTTCGTGCCGATGCTCACATTGACGCTGCCAGCGGACAGCGCGCTCATGACGCCGCCCCCTCGAGCAGGCGGCGCTCGCGGAAGATCATCGAGAGGAAGATCGGCACGCCGATCAGCGCCGTCACCACGCCGAGCTTGATTTCGACCGCCGAGGGCCCCAGCCGGATCGCGATGTCGGCGGCAAGCACCAGCCCGGCGCCGGCGAGCGCGGCGGGCAGCATCACGCGGGCTGGATCGGAGCCCACCGCGCGGCGAACGAGATGCGGCGCAACGAGGCCCACAAAGCCGACGGCGCCTGCCACCGCAACCGCGGCTCCCACGCCGAGCGCAACGCCGACCACCACCATGACGCGCGTGCGCGAAACATCCACGCCGAGCGAGGCCGCGGCATCTTCGCCCAGCGTAAGCGCGCGGAACGCGTGCGCCTGGCTCGCGAGTACGACCCAACTCGCCAGCATGAACGGCGCCGCAATGACGAGGTGATCGGCCGAGCGATCCTCCAGCGAGCCGAGCAGCCAGAACGCGATTTCGAGCGCGATGAACGGATTCGGCGCGAGGTTGAGGATCAGCGCAGTCGCGGCGCCCGCGAAGCTTGCGAGTGCAAGGCCTGCGAGCAGGGTCACGGTCAGGCTGGCGTGCCGGCCCGCGATCGCGACCAGCCCGGCGATGGAGATCGTCGCGCCCAGGATGCCCGCGACCGGCACGGCGAACGAAGTGACGGGGGCAAAGCCGAACGCAATCACCAGCGCGGCAGCCGCGGCTGCAGCCTGCGGCGCGCCGAACAAGGCGGGCTCAGCCAGCGGATTGCGCAGCAGCCCTTGCAGGGCAGCACCCGAGAGCCCCAGTGTGGCGCCGATCAGCGCGGCCAGCAGCGTCCGCGGCAGGCGGATGTCGCGCACGATGATGCCGGCCGGACCTTCGCCGGAGAAAAGGCCGGCGATGGCGGCCCGCGGCGACAGACCCGCCGGGCCAATCATCAGCGACAGCACGGCAAGCGTCACGATCAGTGCCGCGAGGATGAGTTCGATGCGAAAGCGTCCCACGCCACTTTCCTACAGGCTCTGGGCTTGCGGTCCAACGGGATTGCGGGCAATCCCTCGCGGTCGTCATGCCCCGCGAAGGCGGGGCACCCAGTAAACGCGAAACGTGATGGTGCGCTCAGGAGCGATACAGATTCTGCGGTGTCTATTGGGTCGCCCGCTTTTGCGGGCGATGACGATTGCGATAGTGGTGTCATCTGCACAAGCACAGGCCGATGCACCGCGCCGCGTCGTCTCGTTCAATCAATGCGGCGACCAGCTCGTGCTGGCTCTCGCGGATCCGGAGCAGATTGCTGGTCTCTCGCCCTATGCGGCTGACCCGTCGCTCTCGGCGGTCGCCGAGAAGGCGAAGGCCTTTCCAAGGCTCGACTGGCAAGCCGAATCGACGATCGCTCTGCAGCCCGATCTGGTGCTGATCGGCCAGAACGACCGGCCGGTGACCAAGCACATTTTGCGGGCGCAGGGGCTACGGCTCTACGAGATCGCGCTGATCTCCGATCTGGATGCGGCGCGCCGCCAGATCGTCGAGGTCGCAGCCGTGCTCGGTCATCCGGAGCGCGGCGAGAAACTGCTCGCCGAGCTCGATGCGGCACGCGCGCGCCTGCACGCCGCGCCCAAGCCGCAGTTTCGGTCCGCGCTGCTGGTCAATCGCGGCGGCTACACGGCCGGCGAAAAGAGCCTCGCGGCGGCGCTGCTGGCGGAGGCCGGACTGAACCCTCCTCCCGGTGCGCCCTTAGGCTATGGCGGCTACGTGCCGCTCGAAAAGCTCCTCATGCTGCGCCCGGATGCCGTTGTGCTGAACAACCTGCCGCGCGAGTCCGACCAGGGCAGCTACAATCTGAGTCATCCGGCGCTCGCCGCGTTGTATCCGCCGCAGCGGCGCATCGTGCTGCCGCCGCGCTACACGATCTGCGGCGGCGCGGCGCTGATCGAGGCGTTCGATTATCTCGCGGCACTGCTGACGCGGCTCGCCGCCCAGCCGCCGACGATCCGCACCAACTGATCGAGCCCGTCGGTCAGCGCGGCCGGGCCCGGCTGCAGGATCAGCGCCGATTTGATCTCGTGCAGGGCGCCATCGCGCACCGCCGGGATCGCCGCGAACCCCGGCCGCGCCGTCACCTTCGCGGGCACGAACTTCTTGCCGCACCACGAGCCGACGATGATGTCGGGCGCGGCCGCAATCACATCCGCGGTCGATACGATGCGATCCTTTGCATTCTTGTTTGCCGCGAGCTTGGGAAACACCTCGATGCCGCCCGCGGCCTCGATTAGTTCTGAGACCCACTGGATGCCCGAGATCATCGGCTCGTCCCATTCCTCGAAATAGACACGCGGCCTTTGCGGTAGAGCGGCGGCCTGCTCGCGTACTGCATCGAGCCGGTCCTCCAGCGAAACCGCGAGCGCTTCAGCCTTCTCGACCGCTCCCACCAATGCGCCCAACGTGCGGATCATCGCGAAAATGCCCGCGACGTCGCGCTGGTTGAAGGCATGGACCGAAATGTTGCGGCGGATCAGTTCGGCCGCGATGTCGGCCTGCAGGTCCGAGAACGTCAGCACCAGATCAGGCTTGAGCGCGATGATCTTCTCGAAGTCCGCCGAGATGAATGCCGAGACGCGCGGCTTCTCGCGCCGCACCCGCGGCGGGCGCACCGCATAGCCGGACACGCCGACGATGCGTTGCTCCTCGCCGAGGAGATACAGGGTCTCCACCGTCTCTTCGGTTAGGCAGATGATGCGCGAGGGCGGGAACATCGCCCGATCATATCAGTCGGACAGGCCGATCGGGCGGCTGAACTCCGATGTCACGCCATCGGTAGTCGTGACCGTGGCGGTGAAGCCGGTCGGTACGGCGCCAGTCGGCGCGTCCACCGTGATCGTGAAGGTCGACTGGCCGCTTGCGGCGATCCGCGTTTCGCCGAGGAATATCTCGCCTTCCGTGTCACCAGTGTTGCGGTTGCCGAACAGCTCGATCGTCGTGCCGAGCGGCACGCTCATCTGCACCCGGCCGGTTGCCGTCAATTTCGTGCCATCGCGCACGACTTTTTCGATCACTGGCGCCGCAATGCCGTGATTGGGCGGGCCCTGGCACGCGGGCTCGCCCTCGGGACAGATTTTCGTGAGCTTTGACGGATCGACCGGCACGCCGCCGCCGCGCTCCCCGACATAGGCCGCGTGCTCCTGCGCCGGGACGCCGAAAATGATGCCGCCGCGGCGCAGGTGGGGGTCGCAGGAACCGCCGGACCAGCAGCGCACAACGTCCTTGCCGTTGGCGTGGATCGTGTTGCGCGTGACCCGCGTCAGGCCCATGCGGGCGGCGGGGCGCAGGGCGACGCCGACCGCGTTGCCGACGATCGTGTTGCTGTCGATCACGTTGCCTTCGCCGGTCATGCTGAGCGCGAGCGCGTTGTCGGAGAAGACGTTCGATCCGATGTAGTTGCGGTTCCCGCCGTTCACCTGGATGCCGTCCGAGTAGCCCTCGAAGCGGTTGTTCACCAGAACGTTGTCATGGCCGAGCAGGATCTCGATGCCCTGCGAGGGCTCGGGGTTCGCGCCCACCGAGCGGAAGATGTTGCGCGCGATCAGGTTGAAGGCGGCACCCCGCGTCAGCTCGAGGCCGTCGCCGTTATCGATGAACTCGTTGCGCTGGACCTTGTTGTGGATCGTGGTGGTCGCGGTCGAACCGCCATTGCCGTCGTCGCCCGTCAGCATGACTCCGGCGCCGCCGCGGCTGCCCACGACGCGGCTGTCCTCGACCACGTTGCCGCTCGCGCGATGGATCAGCACGCCGATGCAGAAGCTGCGGATTTCCAGGCCCCGGATCTCGACGCCCTGGGTGTCGACGATGGCGAGGCCCGGATTGGCGAGGGTGCGCACGTTCGCGCCGAACTGACCGTCCGTCGCGCCCGCGCAGGTGCGCTGGCCCTTGTCCTCGATGAAACCGGATCCGTCGAGCGCGACGAGCTCGCCGGTCCGCCGCCACGGCATACCTTCGATACGAACTGGCCCTTTGATCGGCGGAAGCAGCGAACTCGGCCTGATGACGAAGGGCGCGGTGCCTTCCGGGTCGATCTCGATGCGATAGCGGCCGGGAGCGGTGTTGTTGCGCTCGATCGCCCAGCGCAGCGAGCCCTCGCCGTTATCGCCGGTGCGCGTAACCCGCAGCGCCTCGATGGGCGGGGGCGGGGCGGTCTGCGCAAATGCCGGCGACAAACTGATCAAGAGCGCCGCGGCCGCGGCGTGAACTGCGCGCAATAGCTCCTCCCGGATTTTGCCCGAGAGGGTGCACCGATCGGGGCCGCGCAGCAAGCGTTACAGGGCGTCGGCGTCAGCCGTTTCGAGGAGTTCCGTACCGCCGACGCCGGTCACCCGGCCGTCATCGACGCGTACGATGGTCGTCGCAATACGCCGCAGCTCGGCGGCGTGGTGACTAACATAGATCATCGGTACTCGTTCATCGCGCAGGCGCAGCAGATACGGAAAGATTTCGCGCTTGCGCGCCGCATCGAGCGACGCGAGTGGCTCGTCGAGCAGCAGCAGTTGCGGCCGCATCAGCAGTGCGCGGCCGATGGCTATGCGTTGCCGCTCACCGCCGGACAAGTGACCGGGCCGCCGGGTCAACAGAGGGCCCATGTCGAGCATCTCGATCACGCGTTCGCGCTCGGATGCGTTGATCGGCAGGCGATACATCCGCCGTCCATAATCGAGGTTCTGCGCCACGGTGAGGTGGGGGAAGAGCCGGCCGTCCTGAAACACATAACCGATGCCGCGACGGTGCGGTGGCTGGCTGACTTGGCCGGCGGAATCGAACAGCAGTGCGCCGTTGCACATGATACGCCCGCGATCCGGCGTCACGAGCCCGGCCACCATGCTGACGATCGAGGTTTTGCCAGAGCCGGAGGGGCCGAACAGCGCGGTCACGCCGTCCGGCGCCTCGAATTTCGCCTGGACCGCGAACGTCCCCAGCTGCTTTTCGACATCCACCGCCAGCATGCTATTCGCCGTGAAAGCGCGTGCCGGCGCGGCGCGCGAGCCATTCGGATGCGATCAATGCGATCAGCGAAATGATGATGGCCACGACGACGAGCCGCGCGGCCTGCGCATCCGCATTGGGGATTTGCGTATAGGTATAGATCGCGGCCGAGATCGTCTGGGTCTCGCCGGGGATGTTCGACACGAAGGTGATGGTCGCGCCAAATTCTCCCAGTGCCTTGGCGAAGCACAACACCATGCCGGCAATGATGCCGGGAAGCGCGAGCGGCAGCGTCACGGTGGCGAACACCAGAAAGCGGTTCGCGCCGAGCGTCCACGCGGCGTCCTCGAGCTTCGCATCGACCGCCTCGATCGAGAGGCGGATCGCCCGCACCAGCAACGGAAACCCCATGATGCCGCAGGCAAGCGCCGCCCCGGTCCAGCGGAACGAGAACACAATGCCGATGTCGGCGAGGAACGCGCCGAAGATGCCGCGCTTCCCGAACGCGATCAGCAGCAGATAGCCGGTGACGACGGGCGGCAGCACCAGCGGCAGATGCACGAGGCCGTCAAGGAGCGCCTTGCCCCAGAAATCCTTGCGCGCCAGCAGCCACGCGATGGCGATGCCGAATGGCAGCGCCACGAACGTTGCGACGACCGCGATCCTCAGGGAGAGGAAGACCGCGGTCCATTCATCGGGGGTGAGCGAGAACACTTAGGATGTCGGCCGCACCAGGAAGGTGAAGCCGTATTGCTCGAACACGGCCTTCGCGGTGTTGCTGCGCAGGAACGAAAGATACGCTGCCGCCTCCGGCTTGGCGTTCACGGTCGCGGCCACCGGATAGGTGATCGCCGGATGCGAGTCGGCCGGAAACGCGCCGACGATCTTCACGTTCGGATCGACCTTGGCGTCGGTTTCGTAAACGAGGCCGAGCACTGCCTCGCCGCGCGACACCAGCGCCATCGCGGCGCGCACGTTGTCGGCCATCGCGAATTTGTTTTGCACCGAGGCCCAGATGCCGAGCTTCTCCAGCGCGCCCTTGGCGTACTTGCCGACCGGCACCGAGGTCACCTCGCCGGTGGTGATGCGTCCATCGCCGATCAGCTTGGCGAGATCGAAGCCGGGTCCGATTGTCACTTGGTTGATCTTGGAATCCTTCGGCGCGATCAGCACCAGCTTGTTGCCGAGCAGGTTGACGCGCGTGTCGTCCTTGATGGTCTTCTTCTGGGCCGAGTAGTCCATCCACTCGAGGTCCGCCGAGGCGAACACGTCCGCCGGAGCGCCCTGTTCGAGTTGGCGTGCAAGCGCGGAGCTGGCCGCGTAGCTCGCCGTCACCTTGGTGCCGGTCGCCTTGAGGAACGCCGCGTTGATATCGTCGAGCGCGTTCTTCATCGAGGCTCCGGCAAAAACCGTCAGGGTCTTTTCTAGTGCGCGGGTCGGCGCAGCCGAACCGGAGCATAGGCCGGTGGCAACGAGCAGTGCGAGAAGCTGGCGTCGCGGGATCATGTTGCTGGTTCTCCAGGATCGTTTAGTCGGTCGCGATCATCACGTCGGACGCCTTGATCACGGCGATCACCTGCGAACCCGCCTTGAGGCCAAGATCGGCGACGGCCTCATTGGTGATCGATGCGGTCACGATCTGCCCGCCCGCGATCTTGACGCGCACATGCGCGGTGGTCGCGCCGGTTTTGACCTCGACGACCTTGCCCTTGATCTGATTGCGCGCGCTGAGTTTCATGCCGAGCGTCCATGACGTGCCGTGCACGCGGAACGGTTCCGCGCGCAATTGCGTGGTTCTTAGCGGCAAGTCCGGAAGCGCATCCCGGAACGGGGGCAGGGCGCGGTGACGCGCGCCGAGCGTCGCAAGCCCTATCCTAGTGATCTGTCCCACCACGTCAAACCGCAACGCCGTGGCCCGCGAGCACATGTTGTCACGCCCGTCCGATGCGTTTTAATGGGTGGCGCGACAGGGGTGCCGGATGAATGAGGCAACGCCGATCGAGGGCGAATACGACTACATCATCGTCGGCGCGGGATCGGCCGGGTGCGTGCTCGCCAATCGCCTCTCCGCCGACCCGACGAACCGAGTGCTGCTGCTCGAAGCCGGCGGCGACGACAACTGGATCTGGTTCCACATCCCGGTCGGTTACCTGTTCGCAATCGGCAATCCGCGCTCCGACTGGATGTTCAAGACCGAGCCGGAACCGGGACTGAACGGACGCGCGCTGAACTATCCGCGCGGCAAGGTGCTTGGCGGCTCCTCGGCGATCAACGCCATGATCTACATGCGCGGGCAGGCCGCCGACTACGACCACTGGCGCCAGCTCGGCCTCGCCGGCTGGGGCTGGAGCGACGTGCTGCCGTTCTTCAGGAAGCAGACCGACCATTTCCTCGGTGAGAGCGAGCACCACGGCATCGGCGGCGAATGGCGTATCGAGGCGCCGCGCGTGCAGTGGGCGCTGCTCGATGCGTTCCGCACCGCGGCGGAGGAATACGGCATCAAGCCGATCGACGACTTCAACCGCGGCGACAACGAGGGCTCGTGCTATTTCCATGTCAACCAGCGGCGCGGGCGGCGCTGGTCGGCGGCGCGCGGCTTTCTGAAGCCCGTGATGAGCCGGCCGAACCTGCGGGTCGAGATCGGGTGTCTCGCCGAGCGCGTCGAGTTCGACGGCTGGCGCGCAACCGGCGCGACCTGGCGGCAGAATGGCGTGAGCAGGACCGCACGGGCGAAAGGCGAGGTGATCCTCTCGGCGGGCTCGATCGGCTCCGCGCAGCTCCTGCTTCTCTCCGGCATCGGACCGGGCCGCGATCTCCTCGAGCTCGGCATTCCGGTGGTGCTCGACCGGCCGGGTGTCGGGCAGAACCTGCAGGATCATCTGCAGCTGCGCATGATCTACAAGGTCTCGGGCGTGAAGACGCTGAACGAGAGCTATCACTCGCTGTTCGGCCGCGCCCTGATGGGGCTCGACTATGCGCTGCGCCGGCGCGGACCGCTCACCATGGCGCCCTCGCAGCTTGGCTTGTTCACGCGCTCCGATCCCTCGCGCGAGCGCGCCAACATCCAGTTTCACGTGCAGCCGCTCTCGCTCGACAAGTTCGGCGATCCGCTGCACACCTATCCGGCTTTCACCGCGAGTGTGTGCAATCTGCAGCCCGAAAGCCGCGGTTTCGTGCGGCTGCGCTCGACCGATCCGGCCGACAAGCCGGTGATCCAGCCGCGCTATCTGACGGCCGATGCGGACCGGCGCGTTGCTGCCGACTCGGTCCGCGTTGCGCGCGCCATCGTCGCGCAGCCGGCGCTGCAGAAGTTCAAGCCGGTCGAGACGCTGCCCGGTGAAAAAGTCGGTGATGACGATGAATCGCTCGCGAAGGCCGCCGGCGATATCGGCACCACGATCTTCCATCCGGTCGGCACCGCCAAGATGGGGCTGCCGAGCGACCCCAATGCCGTGACGGATGCGCGGCTGCGCGTGCTCGGGATCGAGGGGCTGCGTGTGATCGACGCATCGGTGATGCCGACGATCACGTCCGGCAACACGAATTCGCCCACCATGATGATCGCCGAGAAGGGCGCGCAGATGGTGCTGGCCGATCAAAGCGGTTGATAGAGCGCTTTGCCCCCGTGACAGCCCGGCCCTGAACCGGAACAATCGCGCCATGCGAAGCCGTGGAGGGGGACATGGATCTCGTCGGCCGCGTGAAGAGGCTTCTGCTCGATCCGAAGTCTGAGTGGGTCGTGATCGCGGGCGAGCAGACGAGCCCCGGCGATCTCATCAAGAATTATGTCGCGATCCTGGCGGCGATCCCGGCAGTCTGCGGGTTCATCGGCGCCTCGATCATCGGCGTCGGAGGAATCCGGACGCCGTTCATCTCGGGGATCGTCAGCGCGATCATTGGTTACGTGCTGACCATCATCGGTGTCTTCGTCGTCGCGTGGCTGGTCAATTTCCTCGCCGACAAGTTCGGCGGGCGGAGCAGTTTCCCGAACGCCATGAAGGTCGCCGCGTATGCGCCGACCGCCGCCTGGGTCGCGAGCGTGTTCACCGCGCTGCCGATCCTCGCCGTTCTGATGGTGCTCGGCCTCTACAGCTTCTATCTCTTCTATGTCGGGCTTCCGATCCTGATGCGGACACCGCAAGACAAGGCCCTCGGCTACCTGCTGGCGGTGATCGTGTGCACGATCATCGTGTGGGGCCTGATCCTTCTCCTGCCCGCGCGCCTCTTCGGGTTCGCGTAGGACGGGCTACGGCAGCGCCTTGAGATAGCGGATCGGCCGTCCCGGCGCGATCGCTTCCGCGCCCGCGACGATCGCGTTCGCGTCGATGCCATAGTGCCGATAGAGCTCGGGGATCGAGCCGGTCTGCCCAAAGTGCTCGACGCCGAGGGCACGGGTGCGGTGGCCGTGGATCGCGCCGAGCCAGCCGAGCGTCGCGGGATGCGCGTCGCACACCGTCACGATGCCGCAGTCCGGCGGCGCATCCGCCATCAGT
>JBAVXH010000011.1:0-18172 GCA_049698215.1 Xanthobacteraceae bacterium
CGACACCTGTTCGGAGACATCACCGACAGTTTTGTTGTTGGTCAAGTCGATCGTTGCGATCTGGTGGGCTGCGAAGAAGACGCCGTAGCGTCCATCGGCTGTGAGTGGGCGGATTGCGACGCGCTCACCGCGAAAGGCCTGCGGCACCTTCCAATGGCGTCCCTTGAAACTGATGTAGTCCTTAGTGGTCGGGACGGTGCGCACGATGTCGTCTGCGTCGTATTCGGCCTGCGGCAGGCGATCCGGCATGGAGCGCAGACTTGGTTGGTAGCGACTGGCTGGGACCTGCTGGTTCAGCGCCTCGTGCGGGCGTTCGAGATTATAGATTGTGCGCCAGGCATCGAAGGCGCGTTGCGCCTCGGCAAGGTCGCGCAGGCGGCGCAGCGCGAACACCTCGGCGTTGAGCGTGCGATGGAAACGCTCGTTCTTGCCGCGGCTCTGCGGGTGGTAGGGCCGGCTGTGCAGCAGCGTAACGCCGAGCTTGAGCAGCCACACCCCGAGCCTGGTCCAGCGCTGCCCGGACGCATCGCCCCATGGCGTGCCGTTGTCGACGAAGAAGGCTTCCGGCAGCCCATAGCGGCGGAACGTCGCCTCGAGCCGGCTTTGCACGGTGCTGCCCTGCTCATTGGCACAGGCCTGCAGACAGAGGCTGTAGCGGGAATGGTCGTCCAGTACGGTCAGCGGATGACAGCGGCTGCCATCCGTGAGCGCCACATGACCCTTGAAGTCCATCTGCCAGAGCAGGTTCGGAGCAGGCTTCTCAAAGCGCTGATGGACCGCAGCGCCACCCACCGGCGCAACAATGCGACCGTTCCGGCGCAGGATCTCGTGCACGGTGGAGACCGCGGGCACGCTCAATCCGTCACGTTCAAGGCAGTACGCAAGCTTGCGTGCGCCCCAAGCCGGATGGGCATCGCGCAGGGTAAGAATGCGCCCCTCGATTACCCGATCCGTCTGCCTCGGGCTCGAATGGGGACGGCGGGAACGATCCGCAAGCTTCCCATCGGCCGACCAGCGGTCAAGCCACTTGTAAGCCGTCGAGGGGTGAACTCCGAACCGCCGACACAGCTCTCGCCGGTTCGCACCGTCTACGTTCGCAAGCCGAACAAACTCCCGTCGCTCATCCATGATCGACACCGCGTGCCACGGCATGGGATCGCCTCCCTGGCAATCGAATCCATGCCATGATGATGTGTCGGTCATGTCCCCGAACACCCGTCGGGGATGTCTCCGGGCTGTACAACAAGCCCGGCCATGACGGAGACTGAGATTGACGCGCTCTGTACCCTCGCTCTCGCTTTTACCGCCCTCCTCGCGCTGACGCAGGCCGCCGCCGCGCAGGCGATCGTGAAGCAGGAGCCGCCGTCTGGTTCGCTCCGGCGCGGCCAGATGGTTTTCGTCGATGACGGCTCCTGCCCCGCGGGCCAGATCAAGCAAGTCATCGCGGGCGGAGACACGCGGAAGCGTACGCGCCACTGTGTGCCGAGACGGTAACTCCTCACTCGGCAGGCGCGAAGCGTCCACTTCGCGCCTGTCAGGGCATCCACGACATCGCAAGGTGCGATCGACGAACGCCGCCGATCGCTTGCGGGGTTCTTGCGTCGACTATGCCTCGACCAGCTCGCAGGTGAACGGGGTCAAGCCCATCCCGATATACTCCCCCGCGGGCACGAAGAAGGAATAGTAGGCGCTGCCGCACGGCACGCCGGTCGTCCAGTAGCTGCAGTACAGCCTGCTGTCGACGATTTGCCACCAGGTGTTGTAGAGGTTGGTGCGGTACGGAAAGCCGGTGGCCTTGCAGTCCAGATGGTAGCCGGCGTTGTAGTCGTCGTCGTGGATCCTCCAATGATACCAACCGGCGTCCGCGGGCTGCGGCTGGAAACGTAACCTGGCCGTGCCGCCGCCGAGGACCACGTAATCCCAGAACGATGTCGCTGCGTTCTTGGCCACAGGACAGGCATAGTCGACGGCCGGGTTCCCTTTGTTGTCGGTGTAGTTGACCTTGAGATAGTACCACTTGGTCGGATCGGTCTTGATGATCTTTCCGGCGGGCAGCGGGTTGGGCTTGTCGCCCGCTACGATCGGCCCGTCATCGGCTGAAGGCTTCAGGTTGGCGTCTGACATCGAACGTTCCTCCCGCCCGGCATCGACCGGGCCTCGCTGAATTGTTGAATTTACAGGCTGAGGGCGTCAATTGTTTTGGTCGTATTCTTATGGGAACGCAACGAACGATACTGCGGCCTGCGAGTCAATCAAACTCTGTGAGATAGCAAAGATCGTCGTCGAGGTTGTCTCAACCTGAGCGAGCGAACGGCCGCGGGGCATGGGCGTGACGGCATTGCGCCGCTGGTCCGGCCCGGCCGCTTGCCGAGCGCCGCGACATCGCGAAGGATGCAGGACGGATGCGACCCGAGTCGCACGCATCAGGGACCGCCATGCTCCAGCTTCGCACCATCCTCCTTGCCCTCGCCGCGCTGCTCGCGTTCGCCACCTCCCCCGCCCGCGCCGAGGACGGCCAGGTCACCATCCAGTTCTTCAAGGCCGGCTGGGTGATCGGCGGCGCATTCGGCAAGGGCATCATGACCTTCCGCGGCGAGCAGTATTCGCTCGAGGTCGGCGGCCTCTCCTATGGGTTCACCTTCGGCGGCTCGCAGACCACGCTGCAGGGCCGCGTGCGCAACATCCGGAACGCAGCGGACGTGAACGGCGTCTACGGCGCGGGAAGCGCGGGCGCCGCCATCGTGAAGGGCGGCCAGGCCGTCATTCTCACCAACCAGAACGGCGCGATCCTGGAGCTCTCCGGCACGCAGACCGGGCTGATCGTGAGCTTCGATTTGAGCGGGCTCGCGCTGACGGTGAAGTAGGGGCAGCAAGGGTGATTGACCCCGCCAAAGACGCCCTAGAGATAGCGTGCTGAAGGCGAAAATGCACGACTTTGACGCAAAATGTTGATTTTGCCCGCGAATCGGGTACTCTTTCATACAAGTGTCATTGAGTAACTGATTGACCCAAGGACGAGGACGACCGGGGGCTCAATGCTCGGGTCGGGTGCTTTAGGGGCCGCCAAGCGTAGCTCCAAGAGGCGACTTTGCAGGACGACTCGCCGGCTCCGCCAGTTTCTCGGAATCGACAACTATCACACTCCGAACCTCCTGGAAGTTTTAGGAAAACTCAGTTCCGCCGTCCCTAATTTCAAATTGAAAATCGTTTCGGACCGAAGCTATCCAAAGATTGAAGCTTGGACGGATGTCAATGCTCGAACAATTTTTTTAACGGAACGAGTTTTCAACGCTCTGCTGTTCAACAATTCACGTGCGCGCTTCACGGTTGCCCACGAAATCGGACACCTTGTCCTTAGGCATGATGCCAAGAACTTTCGAAGACCGATCAAGGTTTTTGAAAAGGATGAAGCTGGGCGAGTGCGACGGATCTTCCGACTATTCGAAAAGGAAGCCAACAAATTTGCGAGCACGTTCTTGATGCCATCCCACCTAATCGAGACAAAAGACGAAGCAGCCGACATTGCGAAGAAGTTTCATGTCAGCCTGCAGGCAGCGAAAATTCGAGTAAAGGAATTGAAAAGGTGTACGGGCGAGGAGGATGTCGGGTGGGAAAAGGGAACGTTCAACTGGACGACCTCTGATGACCCCGAAGCGCCGCTTGTCGATGAAGCGGCAAATATCAATGTTCACAACTCGGGCAAATTCGTCTTCGTTGCAATGGACTTTGATGTTCAGTTCGTCCCGTTCTATCGAAACGTGATCAAGCCGATTGTCGAGGAGTGTGGGATTTTCTGTTGCAGAGGGGATGAATTTATCGAACCAGGGGCGGTGACGGATCAAATTCACAAAGCAGTGTGCGACTGCGCCATCGTGATCGCCGACATCACAACTTCGAACCGGAATGTCATGATGGAAGTCGGAATGGCGATTGCAACAAATAAGCCTGTGATTCTCATTTGCCGGGAAGGTGTATCAAACGCCGACATTCCTTATGACATACAGCATCTGAGACGCTTGACCTACACCGAAGATGCTGCCGGTGGCGTGAAGCTCCGAAGGGAATTGGGTACCGCTGTCCATCGCCTTCTGGCGGCATAAACGAACAAGCGATCCGTCTAAGACTGCTTCATCCAGGCAGCCGGCTCAGCCGCTCCTTCGCCTCGTTGTGCGACACAAGCTTACGCTGCGGATCGGCGCGGCGACGGCGCACCTCCGCGAGTTGCGCGTCGGAAAGGCGCATGTCGTCGCGGTGCGCGAGATAATCGATCAGCGCGGCGCCGGCCGCGTCCTGTTCGCTCTCGGAGAGCTTTTCGACTTGCTGCAGTGCCTGCTCTAGAAGTTTGGGCATAGGCCGGATGTCAAGTGGCGGACGAGTCAGGCGACGTAAGGCGGGCAAAGCGAAGCGTGCCCGCCATCATGCGCGGTGGCGGGCACGCGCGACGCGCTTTGCCCGCCCTACGGTTCGGTGAGCTACTCCGCGGCGACCTGCACTCCTTGCGTCTCGTTGTCGACGATCACGGGCGACTCGAAGAACGTGATCTCGGGCTCGGCGCCGTAGCGGTTCGCGATCATCGCCCGCCATTCGGCGGTGTAGACCTTCTCGGCGTCGGCGCGGCTCTTCCAGAGATAGACGCCGCCACCCTGGCCCTCGCCGTAAAGGTAATACTTGCGGATGAGGCCGGGCAGGTTCTGGTACTTCGGCGCCGAGCCCTTGAACAGCTCGGTCGCGGCATCGAGCGTGACGTTGTCCGGCAGTTTGAAGCGGACGATCGCGGTGATCATGGGCGGCCTCCTAGTGGTGGGATTTGGCCGATGCTAGCACGGCGCGCGCGCCGTAGGGCGGGCAAAGGAGCGATAGCGACGTGCCCGCCATCGCGACCTGGCGGCGGGCACGCTTCGCCCCCGCCTCGCGGGGGCATGCTTTGCCCGCCCTACGGTGCTATTGCCGACCCATGCTGCTCAAGATCATCGCCCTCCTCTCGGCCGCAATTCCGCTGATCCTGTTCCTGCGCCGGATGATGGGCTCGCGGCCGACCAAGCTCGGCACTGCGATGCGCGAGGCGAAAAAGCAGGTCGATCTTGCGATCACCATCTTCATCGGCATCATCGGCTGCGTCATCGCGTTCGCCGCCGCGAAGCTCGCCTGGGGCTGGTGGACGGCGCTTTGAGCGTCGCTTTACCGCCAGCCACGTTCCATCCGTGCTAAAGTTCCAGCGGGGCTGCTGAGTCGTCCGTGCCGCCCGCATGGAGGACGAATTGGAGGGCTTCTTGCTCGGCGTCACGACAACGATTTGCGTGCTCCTGGTCGGCGGCATGATGGCCTTCGGGCCGCAAATCCTGGAATGGCTCGACGCACCCGAGCAGGGTTGAGCTTAAGAGCCGCGGCCGAAGCGATCGAACACCGCGCCGCGCAAGAAGCGCATGATGCGCTCGCGCATAGTCAGCGATCGCGTCTTGTGGATCTCGCTTTCGGGCGCCACGAACAGGCCGCGCGTCTTCAGGGCAAGGGCAATGACGGGGCTTGCTTTCAAGAGCGCCTCCTCGGCCTCGCGCGCCATGAAGCCGGCGAGGATCTCCGGCGGCACGGCGAATACCTCGGGCATGGCATCGGAAATGTCCCGGTCGATCAGCACCGGCCACTTCGACATGCCGCCCGTGCGCGGCGCGGTGAGCCCGTAGACCACGCGGCCGATGCGGCTCTCGCGGATCGCGTAAGAGCAATAAACACACGGCTCGGCGCTGACATAGATCGTGCAGTCATCGAGGCTGACGGTGTCGAGCGCCTTCTGCGCCGCCGAGATCGCCACCACCTCGGCGTGGCGCGTGACATCGCGCTCGTGCGCGACGCGGTTGATCGATTCGGCGATAACCGCCCCATCGCGAGCGATCACCACCCCGTAGGGGTACTCACCCTCTTCCCCCGAGCGCACCGCCAGCGCGATCGCGCGCCGCATCATCTCGGCATCGGATGGATTTGCCATGCACCACCCTAGCAGAATGCCCGCCTGCCGCCGTCTGGACGGAAGTTCCATCGCTCCGATAAGCTCAACCCCAGTGCGAACTGGCTGGGGAGGCACCCGTGAAAACACTTCGCGCGCTTATTGTCGGAATAGCATTTGTGTCGATGCAGGCGGCCGCCAATGCCGCCGGCCTGACAATCGTGACGGCGACTGCGCAGCAGGTGAATTGCGCGTTCGAAGTCGATTGCACGTTCACCGTGGCCAGCGGGCAGACCAACTTCGCCGTTCCAGGCGCCCTGGGGACCGCGCAATTGCAGCAGCGCACCTTCACGGCGAAGCTGGGTCAAACCCTGAGACACGGCTACGAGTTCAAGCTCGACCTGTCGCAGCTGGTGACACTTTCGGATTCGACATGCTTCACAGGCTTGGAGATCGACTTCGGGCCGATCGTCAAATTGCAATACAACAACACCGGTCCGGTCGATGATGTTTTCCAGATTGTTGCCGCCGGCGAGATCCTGCTTGGCTCGGCAACTCAAACCGATGGCGTCATCGCGTTCACGTTCCAGCAGCTGGTTTGCGCGGGCGATGGTGTGATACGAGGCAAGTCGACCGTTCTGTTTGGAATGGCCTCGGCCAGCGCACCCAAGCTGAGCTCCGCGAAGGTGTTCACAACGACCGCAGATACGCTCACCGTGCGCGCCATGCTGCCGGCGCATCACTAGCGGTTATTCTTCGGGCTCCGTGGTGAAGAATAGCGGATAGCCCTTGCTCTTGCCGAACTCGGTCGCTTCCTTCGCCTTGGTGTCGGCAACGTCCTTGGTGAAGACCGCGATCACGCAGACGCCGCGCTGGTGCGCGGTCATCATCACGTTGTAGGCCTGCTCCTCGTTCATGCGGAAGACGGCCTTCAGCACCATCACGACGAACTCGCGCGGCGTGTAGTCGTCATTGAGCAGAATGACCTTCCAGAGCTTCGGCCGTTCGACCTTCGGCTTGGTCTTGGTACGGGGCTTGGTGTCGGCTTGCTGGCTCATCGGGAGCCTCATCCGTTAGCGTGCAGGTTCAAAATTAGCATACGTCGAGACAGTCGAGTCAGTGCCTCGCCAGCTCAATCGAACGGTCCGGGAGACGACGGAAGCGGGAGGCAGTAGCATCCTGGCGGTGCCGTGCAGTATGGTTGCGGGCTGGGCCTACGGCTCATTTCAATCGGGAGGATGCCATGAAAAGAATTGCGTTGCTCGTCTGCGCCCTGGTTCTGCTCAGTCATGAAGCACGTACCCAGCCGTTCGAGGCGAGAGGCTGCGTGACGGACCACTCGGGCGGGGCCTGCAAAGTCCTGCACGCACAGGACGGCCGCACCTATACCTTGAGCGGGCGCAAATTGCCGCCGGCCAAGAGTGGCGCCGTGGTCCTCGTCCGCGGCAGGGCTACCGGTGTCGATACGAGCAACGCGTGCGTTCTGCGCTTCATCTTCGCGGGCGGCATTGCGGTGAAGAGGTGGACCTTCACGCGGCAGGCTTGCGCGTTTTAGGGCAAGGCAAGCTCGAGGCCGCTGCTACCGCGGCACGTCGCCCGAGAGCGTCACGCGGTGCATGACGCGCCGATAGCCGTGATAATCATTCACCGGGTTGTGCTGGGTGCAGCGGTTGTCCCACAACGCGATCGAACCCGGCTCCCAGCGGAAGCGGCAGGTGAATTCGGGTCGCGTCGCATGCTGGAAAAGGTAGTTCAGCAGCGGCGCGCTTTCCTCAACGGTCATGTCCTTGAAACGCAGCGTGTGTCCGCCGTTGACATAGAGCGCCTTGCGTCCGGTCTCGGGATGCGTGCGCACCACCGGATGTTCGGCGACGTACTCCTTCTTCGCTTCGGTCTTGCCGCTGTCCTTGATGCGGTCTTCGCGCGTCCGCGTCACATCAGCCTTCGCGGATGAGTTCACCGTAGCCAGGCCATCGAGTATCCGCTTCAAGCCCTCAGAAAGGGTCTCGTAGGCGAGGTACATGTTGGCGAACAGCGTGTCGCCACCGCGCGGCGGCGTTTCGCGCGCGATCAGCATCGTCGCCATGGGCGGACGTTCGAGATAGGCAGTGTCTGAATGCCAGAGGCCGCCGAAATTGATCTTCTCGTGCTCGAGCTTGATCACCGGCGTGATCTGCGGGAATCCGTCGAGCCCTTTCACGAATGGATATTCGATCGGCTCACCGAAGCGGCTTGCGACATGCAGGAATCGCTCGGGTGCGAGTGTCTGGCCGCGAAAGAACACCACGCAATGCTCGAGCCACGCCGCGCGGATCGCCGCGACGGTCTCATCGCTGAACTCCTGCGCGAGGTCGATCCCGAGGATCTCGGCGCCGAGCGCGCCGGACAGCGGGCGGATATCGAGCGTGTTGGTTTTCATTGGCGGCTCCAATGAACCGCCAACTTACCGCGGGGGCCGCGCGCTCGCCAGCAGCCTCAGCCGAAGGAACGGCCGGCCGGACGAGACAGCGTGCGGCGGGGGGTCTTGCGTTCCACCACGACCGAACGCTCGGTTCCGCCGCGGCTGGTGAAGGCAACCGTCGCCGCCGGCTTGCGTGGCGGGGGCGACTTCTTCAACGCCGCGCGCACGTCGTCCGCGCTCGCTTCCATCAAGCCAGCTGCGATCTCAATCTGCTGCTCGACATCGTCGGTCAGTCCACGCGCCGCAAAGATCGCTTCCTCGAGCGTCGGCGGGTCATGGCGCACCCGGCGGGCGCCGTACTTGGTGTTCCAGGTCGTGCTCATTGTTCTGTCCTTCTTTCGGCAACCCCGGGTCCAATGGGATTATCGGACAAGTTCCGCATTGCAGCAAGCAATTTGTGCGACGCACAATATCTGACAAACGCCTGACCATACAGTCTAATTTTGACGCAAATACTACACCCGATGACCTGAGGGCTGCAGACCAAACGCCGCGCGCCCGCACTACCCTCCAGCCATCTCCTGCGGCGAGAAGCTGACATCGAGCGTCTTCCATTCGCGGTACCGGTCCGCAGGCAGAGCGAACGGCTGGCACTCCTTCACCGAGCGAATAGCGGCCTGCATCAACAGCGGCCCCTCACGCGAGGCGCTCGCCTCGATGAGCATCGGCTCGGCCGCAAGACCTCCGTCCCGCTTGAGAAAAATTCGCAAAGTCACGCGCGTGGTCTGTGTCGCCGACATCCCGTCCGGCAGCTTCCAGCATTTCTTCAGGTGCGCCTTGAATGCGGTTTTTTCGTCAGCAGACAGGTTCGCGGCTGCTGTGGCCTCGGAGTCGAAGCCGGACTGCGGAGCGTTCGGCAAATTCATCAAGGCCGGGATGTTCACGGGATCGAAAATCCAAGGCTGCTGCGGCGATTGCGCCGGAAGGTCCGGGGACTGCTGCGGAGTCGGCCGAGGAGGATCGGCGGGCGGTTGCGGCGCGCGCGCTTGTTGCATCGGGGGCTGCTTCGCCTTGGCGGGGGCGCTGGCGGCCTCAGGGACGGAAGGCTTTGCCTGAGCGGCGGATGCCTCCGGCAGCGGATTCCATTCGGCGGGCTTCTCTGGAAGCTTTTTTTCAGGCTCCTGAGGCGGCTCGGGCTCAACCTCTTGCGCGCGCACGAGATCGACCTCGATGGTCTGGAGCGGGACGCTCTCGAACAGCTTCGGCGTTCCCAGCAGCGCGAACGCCACCAGCACGACATGGCTGACCGCCGATATGAAGATTCCGGTGCGCACGGGGGGATTTTAGGCCACCCAACAGAAGCGCCCAAGCGCCGAATAGTGCCGCCAGGCGAGGAACTTGCCCCGACCGGCCCTTACGGAGCGCCGCGGACGACGCCGTCCCGGAAGAACACCTGATATGGCGTGGTCCCGCTCGCGCTGCCGTCTTTGGCGCGCCAGCGCCCGTTCGTGCACAGCGTGCCGCCTTGCGCCGGCACCGCGTCGAACTCGACGCTGTTGTGGTAGACCTTGCCGTCGGAAAGCGTGGCGGTGAAATCCGTCATGCACTTGTCGCCGGCTATCACCGGCTTGTACTCACCGATGATGACGCCACCGCCCCCGGTGCTCGGGAAGGTCGGCGTGTGCAGCCGCCAGGAGCCGTAGTCTTCCTGCGCGGCGGCCCCGCTCGCGAAGGCGAGACATGTCCCAATGATCAAAAGTCTCATGCGTCCCTCCTGACTTGAGGAGATACTGCGCGCGAAACCGTAGGTTTCTGCCCTCACGCTGACGTGAAGCGTGGCCGAAACCGGACGTTGCGGGAAAGCGTATCGTCAGGACGGGCAAATCGGCTAGATTTGCCGCGGCTGTTGCGGGAGCAAGGCATGATCGACCGGCGACAAACCTTGGGCGCGCTTGCGGTCTTGGCGGCAACTCCCGCGCTCGCACAAACCGGAATGACCCGCATGACGGCGTACGCGTTCACGTTCGAAGCCCTCAAGGGCGGCGCCATCACGCTCGCGGACTATGCCGGCAAGCCGATCCTCGTTGTGAATACGGCCTCGCAATGCGGCTACACCCCGCAATATGCCGGGCTGCAGCAGCTCTGGACGCGCTATCATGAGCGTGGCCTGATGATCGTCGGCGTCCCCTCGAATGATTTCGGCGGGCAGGAGCCGGGCGGCGCGGCCGACATCGAGCACACGGCACAGGGCGGCTATGGCGTGGGCTTCCCTCTTGCCGCCAAGGCCGAGGTACGCGGAGCCAAGCAGCATCCGTTCTACAAGTGGGCGGCGGCTGAGAAGCCACTGGAGCTGCCGCGCTGGAATTTCCATAAATACCTGATCGGCCGTGACGGCCACATCGCGGCGAGCTTCGCCACACAGGTCGAGCCGACCGATCCGCGCGTGATTGCTGCAATCGACAAGGAATTGTCGAGCGGCACCTGAAGCTTTATTTCAAAGGCATGAGCGTCAGACCGCCGCGCCTCGCGCCCAAGATCACCAACATCTGGACCGCCAACCCGGTCGGTGCGCTCGAATACGAGATCGCGCAGGAGAAGGCATCCGCCCTCGGGCGGCTCGGGCGCGGGCTCGAGGCCGCTCTCGCAACCCTTCAGTCGTTCGATGCGCAAATCGTGGAGCTAACGCCCGAGACACGGCACGAGCGGCGCGCTCTGGTGGCGGAAGCCGGCCATGCGCTGTGGCTGTTCGTCGTGCAACGCGAAGCGCTCGGCTTGCGCGATTCCCGTCAGGTCATGCGCGACTATCGCGTGCCCGCGGAGGTGCAAGGCCGCATGGGCATGCTACCGGCGAAAGCCCGCTAGCCCGTCGCGCGTACGGCCGCACAGCGTGGGACAACGTGATACGAGTGGCGGTCGCTTGTGAGCCCTCCCCTCGCCTGACACACTCGCTTGCAACAAACACCGCGGGAGGACCTTCGATGAAGCGCGTTGCCTTGCTCGCACTCGCAAGCACACTCGTGTTCGCAAGCGACGCCGCACGCGCACAGGCACCCAAGCTCGAGAAGAGCCGCATCTCGCTCTCGGTCGGCGGATCGATCAGCCAGATGAACAAGATCGCGTATTTCGTCGCGCTGAACCGCAAGTATTTCGAGCAGGAGGGGCTTCAAGTCGAGTCAACCGCCTTCGCATCCGGCACCGCCGCGCTGCAAAACCTGATCGGCGGCAACGCCGATGTGGTCGAAGGATCTTTCGAGCATACGCTGCGCATGCAGTCCAAGGGCATCGGCCTGATGTGCATCGCGGTGTTCGGCCGCTATCCGGCCAATGTGCTGGTGGTCCGCAAGAGCCAAGCCGACAGGATCAAATCGGTCGCGGACCTGCGCGGCAAGAAGATCGGCATCTCGTCGCCGGGCTCCTCGACGCACAATTTCGTCGCAGGGCTGATGGAACGCGCCGGCGTGCCCTGGCGCGAGGCGAGCTTCGTCTCGATCGGGACTGGATTATCCGCGGTCGCCGCGATGCGCTCGGGCAGCGAGCTCGATGCCATTGTCAATCTCGATCCTGCCATCAACGCGATGGTCGACGTCGACGGAGCGGTGATCCTCGCCGACAGCCGCACCGAGGAAGGCACGCGCGCGGCCTTCGGCGGGCCGTATCTCGCCGACTGTCTCTATGCCAAGACCGAATTCGTGAAGGGCAATCCAAATACCGCGCAGGCGATCGCAAATGCCATCGTGCATGCGATGCAGTGGCTGCATACGGCGTCGATCGACGACATCATCAAGTCGCTTCCGCCGGACTATTACCAGGCCGACGAGAAGCTCTATCGCAGGTCGCTGGAGAAGAACCTCGCGGCGTTTCAGTGGGACGGTATTGTGTCGAACGCCGCGGTAAAAAGCGTGTGGGACGCGATCTCGATCCTGGAGCCGGACTTCAAGACGGCCAAGATCGAGATGGACAGGACTTACGACAACACGCTGATCGAGCGCGCGTTGAAGAAATGGAAGGCGCCGCTGAAGGAGTAAGCGCTCGATTTGGTCGCGATGCCGGACGGAAACCGGTGCCCACTTTTCCTGGCATCGCTCCTAGTCCAGCTTCACGCCGACTTTGCGGATGATTCCGCCCCAGCGCTCGTCGAGGCGTTTCACCTCGCGCACCATCTCGGCCGGCGGGATTCCGGATGCTTCCGCGCCACCTTTGGCGAACAGTTCTTTGGTGTCGGGGTGCTGGATCGCCTTGACCAGGTGCGCGTAAACCAGATCGACCAACTCCGCGGGCATCCCGGCCGGCCCCCAGAACCAAAGATAGCCCCACGCACCGATGTCGTAGCCTTGCTCGCGCATCGTCGGCAGATCGGGGAACGCCGCGTAGCGCGTCTCGGCGGCGGCCGCAATGAACTTCACGCGCCCGGTCTGCTGGTTCGCAATCGCGGTCGTCGGGCCGTCGAAGAAGAGCTGAACCTCGCCCGCGAGGTGATCCTTCATGGCATCGCCGCTGCCCTTGTAGGGGACATGCACGAGCTCGATCTCGGCCATCAGGCGCAGCATCTCGCCATTGAGATGCGACGACGAGCCGGCGCCGAACGACGCGTAGTTGAGCTTGCCGGGATTGGCCTTGGCGTAGGCGACGAGCTCCGGAACGGTGTTGAACGGCGCGGAGATGTGCGCGGTGAGCACCGTCGCGGAGCGCGCGCCGGTCGTGATCGGTGTGAAATCGGCGAACACGTTCCACGGCGGCGTCTTGTAGAGATGCGGCATCTGCACGTGGGTTGCGATCGTGTAGAGCAACGTGTGCCCGTCGGGTGCCGCCCTCTGGACTTCGCGCGCGCCGAGCAGCGTCGAGGCGCCGGGCTTGTTCTCCACGATCACCGACACGCTGAGGGTCTCGCTCATGCGCTGCGCAATCGCTCGGGCCTGGATGTCGGTCTGACCGCCCGCCGCGAACGGCACGATGATGCGGATCGGCTTTCCGGGAATTGGAAATTGCTGGGCCTGCGCGAGCGAGGCAAGCAGGCTGAACGCAGCCGCGAGCGCGCCCGCCATGACGCGGTGGTGCATCGTGTTCCTCCCGAGGTGACTTTTGTTATTGGGACGAGCCTAGACCAATCCTTGCCGCTTCGCCCTGTGACTTATCGGCCAGCGTCCGCATGATGGAACGAGCGCCCGATCACCTCGAACACTGCCACATCATGCGCCTGTCGTCGCAGCTCAGGAAACGATCCCCTGGTTTCGCGGCGGCGTGAACACGGAGTGCGGATCGACCTGGCGTTTGATCGCTGTCAGCCGCTCAAGGTTGGGGCCCCAATAGGCCCTGGCATGGTTCTCCAGCCCCGGGTCGGGGAAGTTGTAATAGCTTCCCGGATTGCCCAGCATCGTACTGAAGTGGTTCTGCACATCGCGCTGCCATTTCAGATTATCGTCGACCACCTGCGGACTGTCCCCGCCGCTCCAATCGATGTCGGTGGTGACGATCCATCGAGCCGAGCGGTGCACGAAGGCCGTGGCGCCGGAGGGAACCGTATTGACCTTGCCGCCCAGCCGATAGCACGTCAGCCGTGCCGCCGAAGCGGTGCCCGGCCAGCTCGGCCAGACGCCGAAGATCGCGCCGATGAAGTCGTCGGAGATCTTGGGGGCAAACAGCGACGTTTCCTGGTAGCGGTTCGGCGAGCCGACGACCTCGAAGAATTCCTGCGCGTCCCAATAGGGAAGCTCCACCAAATCCTTCGATGAGCAATTGTTGAACCAGCAGTCCCTCTCCTCGGCCCGGTCGGCCGCGGCGAGCGCGGCACCAAGAATCGAGTCGAAATCTGCTCTCGAGCCATGGAATTGACAGGAGAGATTGATCTGGTAGCGCCAAGGGCTCTTGATCGTCGCGGACGTGGTCGAGACGGTCATTTCGGAACCCATCGTGTCCGGCGCCGCGTCGAGCGCGCGCAACAGGGTGCGGAATACGGAATGCGCATTGCCGGCCAACCGCCAGCTTCCGCTGAACGCCGTCAACTTGTCGTCCTTTATTATGGGCCTCAACCACCATCGCGTCGCGAAGCCGAGATTGCCGCCGCCGCCGCCACGCACCGCCCAGAACAGCTCCTTGTGCCCGGGGTCGGGGTCGTTCTCTGACGCGCGGACCACCGAACCGTCGGCAAGGACGATCTCGACTCTCTCCACCCGGTCGCAGCCCATGCCGGCATGGACACTGTCCAGGGCCCAGCCCCCTCCCATCAGATAGGCGCTGAGCCCGACGCCCGCGCAGCGGCCATGGGTGGTCGTGTAACGGCCCGCCTCGCTGCCGGCCCTGATGTGGCGCAGGCGGTCGAGAAGGTGCGCGAACAGCGCGCCGCCGCCTGCCACGACCAGGCCGTCTTCGACGTGGACGCTTTGCATCGCGCTTGAATTGATGATGAGGCCGGGGACGGTGCTGCAGCCCGCGTAGCTATGCCCGCCCGAGCGCGGCACCATCGGCAGATTGTTGTCGCGCGACCACTTGATGGCGTAGGCGACTTCCTCCGGCTTGTGCGGCCGCACCACGCCGAACGGCGCGTCGGGGTCGGGGCGCCCCGCACCCGGCTGGGCCGGCGGGTTGTAGTAGCGAAGATTTTCCGGCAGCGTGAGCCTGACAAACCGCGGATCGTTGGGCCGCAGCACGCCGCCGGTGATGTGCCTGCCCAGCTCCGCCCATGCGGCCTCCGAGGGCTGGGACTGGGCACGTGACCTGCGCGGCAACAAGGGCAGCGCAACGCTGGCGGCGGTGCCGGCCAACATCGCCCGGCGCGACAGTTGTGATCTGGCTGGCATGATGTCCCCCACATTTTCAGTTTGCGCAGCGCGCGCGACTAGCCACGCGCAGCCACTCACCGCGATCCGACCAAAGGTCGAGGCTATTGCTATTCGTCTCCAACGGTTGCGCGATCGCACAATGGTTTGCAAGCGGCGCCCAATGTGATTCCGCAGGCGATCAGCTTGGCAGCTTGAAACGCGCTACAAGGCCTCAAGCCTCACCGATGGCCGCGTCGCGTGACCCGGCGCCGATCGCGGGCCTAGTCCAGCTTCGCGCCGGACGCCTTCACGACGTCCGCCCATTTGGCCCGCTCGGCGTCGATGAACTTGGCGAACTCCTCGGGACTCATGGGCGACGCGACCGCACCGAGCTCGAACAGCTTCTCCTTCACATCGGGCAGCTCGAGGATGCGCCTCATCTCGGCGGCCATCTTGTCGACGATCGGCTTCGGCGTCCCCGCAGGTGCGAACACGCCGTGCCACGAGGTGGCGTCAAAGCCCGGAATCGTTTCGGCCACAGTCGGCACCTCGGGCGCGATCGCGCTGCGCTCGGTGGACGAGACTGCCAGCGCGCGCAAGCGTCCCGCCTTCACCTGCGGCCAGGCGAGCGTGATGTTGTCGAACGCGAGATTGATGTGCCCGCCGGTCAGGTTGTTCATGATGTCGCCGGAGGAGCGGAACGGCACGTGCGTCATGGTCGTGCCGGTCTTGATCTTGAACAGCTCGGCGGCGAGGTGAATCGAGGTGCCGGCGCCCGACGAGCCGTAGGAAAGCTTGTCTGGATTCGCCTTCAGATACGCGATCAGCTCCTGCACGTTGTTTGCCGGCAGGCTCGGGTGCACCACGAGGATGTTCGGCAGCCGCGCGATCAGGCTGACCGGCTGGAAGTCCTTCACGGTGTCATAGGGCAGCTTGGAATAAAGGAACGGGTTGATCGCGTGCGTCGACACCGTGCCGACGAGGAAGGTGTAGCCGTCGGGAGCTGCCTTCGCGACGGCGCCCGCGCCGAGATTGCCGCCCGCGCCCGCGCGGTTCTCGACGATGAACGGCTGGCCGAATTTGGCATGCATGTGCTGCGCAAGCAGCCGGCCGAACAGGTCCGTGGTGCCGCCCGCCGAAAACGGCACGATCAGGTTGACCTGCTTGGCCGGCCAGTCCTGCGCGTTCGCGGTGGAGGTGATCGCCGCCAGCACCGCGGCAGCCAGAATCGCACGCATGTTTGTCTCCTTTTCGCGCGCCTTGCACGCGGTTGGCCGGCGTTCTATCAGAGCGCGCCGCAAAAAGTCAGCACCACGGTGCGGCAAAGAGTTGCGGGGGACATCGGATGAGCAAGCCGCTCAGCGAAGGCGCGCGACAGAAGCTGCTCGGGGTCAGCACCGCGACCCTGACGACGCTGCTGTTCAAGCGCGGCTTGCGGAACACGTTCGTGCAAGGCGCGCGTCCGCTCAATCCGGACGCGCCGCAGATGGTCGGTCCCGCCTACACGCTGCGCTACATTCCGGCGCGCGAGGATCTCGACGTGATCGAGGTGTTTCAGGACCGCACCCATCCGCAGCGCGCAGCGGTGGAAGCGATTCCGCCGGGGTCGGTGCTGGTGATGGACTGCCGCCAGGACGCGACCGTGGCGTCCGCCGGAAGCATCCTGATCACGCGCATGATGGTCCGCGGCGCGGCCGGCGTGGTGAGCGACGGCGGCCTGCGCGACAGCCCTGAGGTCGCGAAACTCCCCTTCCCGACCTACTGCCAGGGTGGTTCGGCGCCGACCAACCTGATCAAGCATCACGCGGTCGACCTGAATGTGCCGATCGGCTGCGGCGGTGTCCCGGTGTTTCCGGGCGACATCTGCGTCGGGGACGGCGAAGGCGTGGTGATCATCCCCGCCGGCATCGCGGAAGAAATCGCCGAACTTGCCGCCGAGCAGGACTTGTTCGAGACGTTCGTGATCGAGCGGGTGCGCGAAGGCGCGTCCACGTTCGGCCTCTACCCGCCGGATGAGGCGAGCAAGCAGGCCTATGCGGCCTGGAGAGCCAAGCGAGGCTAGTGTCCCGATTCCGAAGTTCGTCTCATCGTGCAGCACCCTCGTATGCGAACTTCGGAATCGAAAGGACACTAGCTAATTATTGATTCTAGTGTGGCTTAGGTTCAGAAGTCCGCATTGTGGGACTCGCCGCAAGGCTGTTGCGGACTTCTGAACCGCCACACTAGCCGGCCATTAGCCGATTCTTAACCATGCGGTTGCGCCGGAAACGCAAGCGAATCTTCATTTCTGCGTCCTAGACGTTGATCTCCGGTTCGCGCTGCCGCCCCAGCGCCAAGGAATGCCGGCGATCATGACGCCGTCAGTAAACCTGATCGACGAGATCGAGGACGCGCTCGCCACCAAGACGGAGGAGAAGCGCGAGGCCGCGCTTTGGCGCATCACCGACCTGTTCATCGAGGGCTCGGACACCTACACCGAGAACCACGTCACGCTGTTCGACGACGTGATCGGCCGGCTCGCGGCGACGATCGAGACCAACGCACGCGCCAAACTGTCCACGCGCCTTGCGCGCGTTGCAAACGCACCCGTCGGCGTGATCCGATCACTGGCTCACGACAACACCATCGCGGTCGCCGAGCCGGTGCTGCGCCACTCGCCGCGGCTCACCGACAACGACCTGATGGCGACCGCCGCGACGCAGAGCCAGCAGCATCTTCTTGCGATTGCGAAGCGCAACGCCTTGAGCGAGCAGGTAACCGACGTCCTGGTCGAACGCGGCGACCGCGAGGTGGTGCGTTCGGTTGCGCAGAACAACGGCGCGCGCTTCTCCAATGCGGCGTTCAAGACGCTGGTCGAGCGCTCGGTCGGCGACGATGTGCTCGCCGTGCATGTCGGCACGCGCCACGATCTTCCGCGCCAGCACCTGCTCAAGCTGGTCGAGTATGCGTCAGCCGCCGTGCGGCAGAAGCTGGCCGCGGCCGACCCGGCGGCGGCAGCCGCCATTCGCGACGTGATCGCCGAAATCGGCGGCAACATCCGCGCCGCGTCGCGCCGCGCCTCGAGCGACTATGCGG
>JBAVXH010000012.1:0-10294 GCA_049698215.1 Xanthobacteraceae bacterium
GGCCCGAGCGGCGCAGGAAAGCGCGGCGATCCATGCCGCGCGCTTGGCCGGCAAACGCTGCGGCGAGCGAGCCGCGGCGTGCCTGATGTTCGCTTCGTTTGATCAGCACGTTCGCCTCCTCAGCTCGTCGGGTAGCGGTTCACGCGATAGAACGCCTTCACGTGATCGGTTTCTTTGTAGCGGGCCTTGCGCTTCTCATCGTTGTTCTCGCTGTCGGCCTTGGCCGCCGTCGCGAGAGGCACCGTCGCCGCAACGCCGGCGCCCGCGCCGAGCGCGCGAAGGAAATCGCGACGTCCGACGGTCCGCTTGTCGTTTTGTTTCATCGCATTCCCTCCTGTTGTTTCGCGGCTTGCCCTGTCACGACGGCAGCGCGAACGCTTCCTTCTCGATTTCGACGAACACGCGGCCGAGCACTCCGACGTGCCGGTAGAAGCTCGCCGCTTCCGCACGCTCCAGATCGGCGAAGAAACGACCCATCCAGGGCGAAACATGCTTTTCGAAGATCCGACGGTCTGTTCCTTCCGGCGCCTGAAGAGCGCCGGTGATGACGCCGGCCATGATCTCGCACAGCGTCGCGGCGTGATCCTCCGGCTCGTAGTTGCCCTCGACGCGCTCGATCGCAAGCGGCGCGAGATCATCGCGCAACCGTGCAAGCGGACGCTCGTGCAGGAAGCCGGTCAGATAGTACGACGCGTAGGGAAGCAGTTCGCCGCGCCCCAGTCCGATGAATAGATCGAAGTACTCGCGCTCGACGCGCTGCACCGTCGTGTCCGCTGCGGCCTCCGCGAGCCCGACATGCGCGACGCCGAGCGGCGTTGCATCGCCGCGCAAGCGCGAAAGACGCGACAGCAGGTCGGCGTTCGGCGCACGCGCCAGCAAGGTCGAGAGCAGCGTGTATTCCTGCGCGCGCGCAACGTCGATCTCGTCAACTTGGCTGAGGTCGGGCTCGCGATAGAGATCGGGACGCAGGCGCACCCGCGTAACGCCAGTTGCCGCTTCAACGGCCAGCACGCGTTCGGCGGGAACTTTGTCCCAGTTGGACACGGATGGCTGCGAAATGCCGACGCGGCGGGCGAGTTCGGAAACTCCGCCCACAGCTCGGATGGCGTCGCTTAAACCTGGATCACGCATCAGTCGCGTTCAAAACTCATGTCGCCCCCGCCACATGAGAAGCATTCCAAAAGGCTAAATCCTGCCCAGTAGAGGGTCAATAGGTAGGCAATAGTTCGAGGCTATAACTTTCGTCACTGAGGCAGTGCGCTGCCGTGTCCGCGATGGACAAATTGTTTTGGCTTTTCCTGTTCTTCCGTTGGGTTATGCTGCATCGCAACGTCTTCTTTATTGCCGTGCAACAATACTTCATTGCCTACGACCTGGGCATTCGGGGACTTGGCGTCATCTCGCAAGGCTTGCTCTTGAGGCGCCGGTTCCTCACTCGACTGAGCCACTATCGTATTGGAATAACTAGAGGTTTCTGGTGAGCTTATAGGTTCGCCGCTTACCGGCTTTGCGGCTTGGCCGATCTGGTCGACGACCTGGGCAATCATCCGCCGAACTTGCTCTGTGTCCTCCAGCGGACCGAACCCCGGCATCGCAGCAGGATCGGTGAAGTCCCAGGAATTCTCCGCGAGGCCGATGAAGTCCCGGATCGAGGGATCGACTGTCCACACGCGGCGTAGCGCCGCACGCGTCAGGTCGGCCGGGACGCCGGCCTTCAGGAACGCGGTGATGTCGGAGAGTTCCGTGATCGATTCGAGCAGCGGCAGCGGCGCTTCGATTTTGGCTCGGACTTCGGCATCCGTTTCGAGAGATTCGTCCGCATCCTTCCGTTCAGCAGGCTTCACGTCCGCAACCGGCGCAGCCTTTTCGGTGGCTGCGACTTCGCGTTTGCGGCGCGACCAGCGCGTGAGGAAATCGTCTTCGCTCATTCGCCGTGATCTCCATAGCCGCGGCGGCGCGCAAGCGATTCCGGGTCGGCGCGGTCCCGCTTGCGTTTGAAGAACTGACGCTCGACATGGTGCTCGGCGACGAACGCCGCAACCGTCTCGCGGATCGGCTCCGGCATCGGCACCGGCTCCACGATATTATTGCCCGCCTCCGTCATCGCCTCGCCTTCGGACGGATCGGCCGTGACGGCGAACAACTCGTAGGGTGGATTTGAATCTGTCGGCCGCAGCACCACCCATAGCGATGGCGAACCGGTGGCAAGGTTGTCGCGATAGGAGCCGGTGTCGGCGGCATGCAGCGCGATATCGACGCGACCTGCGTAAAAGGTGGCGCGCTCGTTATCACCTGTAAGCTTCGTCCCCGGCGCAGTCTCGGGCGCGCCGGCAAGCACCGAGACCGGCCGCCAGAGATAGTCGATCCATTGACTCGAGCTTTTCACACGCTCGACCACGACACCGGCCGGTATGTGCGCGACAGGGGCCGACTTCATGTCACAGCCTCCAGATGGCGGACCGGCAAGCCGGTCACGAGGTTCTGAGGCTTGAAGCGCAGCAGCTTCTCAGCCGTCATCGCGAGGATGAGATACACCGCCTCGCCGCGTACTTTCTCGAGCACGATCTGCGGATCGCGGAAGGTCAGGCGAAACAAGCCAACGACGCTGCCTGCGGTCGCTTCATCGAGTTCCTCGCCGTTCCACAGCAGGTCGCCGATCCGGCTGCCATCTGTGTCGAGCCCGACATACCACGTAAACTTGGCATCGCGCAGTTCGGTCAACGGTTCGATCTCGACGTCGACGTTGAGCAGGTGCGTAATCCAGCGGCGCATCGCTTCGGCGAACGCAGCGAGCCCACGCCGGCCGGCTGTCAGGTCGAGTGCGACGTGGAACAGATCGCTGTGCTCGAAATAGCCCGCGGCGTTCTCGTCGGACATCACGTCGATCTCGGCTTCGGCCGGAATGCCGAGCATCGAGACAAGCGGCGAAGCCGGCGTGCCCGAAACGCCGGAGATCGTTTCCTCGTCCGCGGCGATCAGCGAGCCATCATGCAAGGTCATTCGCTGCGTGCGAAAAAACAGCTCGGCGGCGCGCAGCACAAAGGGATCCTCACAGCCATCCAACGCATTGCGCAGGATCACGTGCACAAGCTGATTGAGAAAGATGTGCGGGATGCGCGCACCCGTGCGTACGATATCGAGGTACGCGGCTTCCAGCGTCTTGTGGCGCACGAGCAGATCGCGGAACGCGATCATCACTTGCCAGTTCTCGCGTGCGTCGGCATCGGCAATTGCGGCGATTTCGTCCGTGCCGACCGCGCGGCGCGGGTCGGCCATCAGCGCGGCGTGCAGGGTCTTCTCGACCACGCAGGCTTCGAGGGGAGGCGTAAGCTCCGGCCGCGCCAGATAGACCTTCAGGAAATCGTCGGTCGGCAACAGGCCGCCGCCCGCATCGCGGTCGAGCAGATGATGGCCGCAGGAGAGCCAGAAGTCCTTCATGATCCGGCCCGCTTGCTTTCGGCGAGCGCGACGAGGTTCACCTCATCGGCCGGCTCTTCCTCGCCTTCGACTTCCAGAAACGAGAACGCCCGCATCGGCTTGCGATCGCCGCGCGGATGCAGCGTGCGGAACGCCTCGCGCACGGCGCCATCCTCGAATGTGCGATGCACGGCGATCAGCGTGTCGGTCGGGTGATTGCACAGCGACTCGGAGAAAGCGACTTCTTCTTCGGCGGCTGCGCGCGCCGACACGATGTCAGGCGCGCCGAAATGAGCCACAAGCTGCTGCGCCAGCCGTTCGACCGCGGCCGCGCGGTCGGCATCGCTCGCCTCGACGATCTGCACCAGCGTCGACCAGCCGAGCGATTCCAGCCCGAGAAACCCGCCGCGGAACGCGGACCGTGCCCTGCCTTCCAGCTTCTCGACGTCCGCGTTCCAAAACACGAACGCGCCCGAGACCGCCCATTCTGTCGGCTCCGCCGCGCGGGCGAACACGAACGTATCGGACGCATCGAGCCGTATGGTGCGGATCAGTTTCACAGCCGCGGCCCGCGTGTCTTCGGATCGAGCCAGGACGGCCTCGCGAGCGCGGTCTTCAGATCCATGCGTTGCGGATCCGTCGTGCTGGCGCGCCGAACCAGCAGATCGCCGTTCTCATCGATGTCGCGGCGCACGCCGCTCTCGCCAGGGAGGCGCTGCAGATACGCGCGCGAAATTGCACCAAATCCGTATTCCTGCAGCGCGTCGATGTGCACCATCAAGTGCCGCGCGAAGCTCGCAACAAGCTCGGCCGCCGACACGTCGGTGAAGCCTTCTTCCTCCAGCGCCGCTGCCATCGGATGCAGGCCCGGATTGTCGGTCATCGACACGGTGCGGATCATGCCGCCGAACACGAGCCACGGTGGCGGCTCGTCCTCTGCGGCGCCATTCGGCCAGCCGAGCCGCCCGCCGCCAACGAGCCCGCCATCGATCCGGATCGTATCCGGCCAATCGATCGCGACCGGCTTCTCGGGCGGCGCATGGGTGAGCAGCGCGTCGATCAGGGCCACCATACCAATGTAGAACGCGCGCCGCGCGGTGCGCAGGGGCTCGTCGGGTTCCAGCACGACCGCGAACTCGGCGAGGTCGAAGCGTCCGACATAAACCAACGTTCCCGCCCCTTGATCGGGCGCGAGTTTGACCGCATGCGCGAACGCGTCGCCGACCTCGCGCAGCGTCACCAGCGTGAACGGCGGCGGCAATTCGACTTGCGGCGCGAGTGCTGCGCGGCTTCTGCTTCCGAGGGGCAATCTGCCTCCACGCTTACTTTTTCCTTGGTTTAATTATAAGTACGAGCCGACAAGGTCAAAACGGCATGGCGGAACGCCCGCAAAACATCCTGATCTGCTCGTGCGAAGACACGATGCCGCTCGACCCCGACGCCGTGCGCCGCGGTTGCGGCGGCAAGGTCGCGACGGCGAACCATCTGTGCCGTACCCAGATCGACCGCTTCCGCACAGCGGTTGCGGAAGGCGAGCCGATCATCGTCGGCTGCACCCAGGAAGCGCCGGTGTTCTCCGAAGTCGCAAGCGAAACCGAAAACGCTGCGCCGGTGACGTTCGTCAATGTGCGCGAAACCGCCGGCTGGTCGGATCAGGCCGCAACGGCCGGACCGAAAATGGCGGCGCTGATCGCCGCGGCCGCCGAGCCTGTGCCGGATGTTCCGCTGGTCAGTCTCACCAGCGAAGGCATTACCTTGATCTATGGGCGCGATGAGCGGGCGATCGAAGCCGCGAAGCTGCTCGCGGAGCATCTCGACATCACCGTCCTGATCACCCGGCCGAAGGACATCACGCCGCCGCGCACCACGGAATTTCCGGTCGTGAAGGGCACTATTCGCTCCGCGACGGGTCACTTCGGCGCATTTGAACTGACGGTTGACGATTATGCGCCGCCTGAACCATCTTCGCGCGGTGCACTGAAATTCGGCGCGCCGCGTGACGGCGCGGTCTCACGCTGCGATCTCATTCTCGATCTTTCGGGCGGGGCGCCATTGTTTCCCGCGCACGAGCTGCGCGACGGCTATCTGCGCGCGGACCCAAACGATCCGGCCGGGTTGCTTGCCGCCGTGCTGAGGGCGCGCGATCTGGTCGGCGGCTTTGACAAGCCGCGCTACATCACCTTCGCCGCTGACTTGTGCGCGCATTCGCGCTCCAAGATCGTCGGCTGCCACCGCTGCCTCGACCTTTGCCCGACCGGCGCGATTGCGCCTGCCGGCGACCACGTCGCGATTGATCAAAACATCTGCGCGGGATGCGGCCAATGCGCCGCCGTCTGCCCGACGGGTGCGGCCTCTTATGCGTTGCCGCCCGCCGATGCGCTGTTGCGCAGGCTGCGCACGATGCTCACCACCTACCGCGGCGCAGGCGGCGTGAGTGCGATCCTGCTGCTTCATGATGAGCCGCATGGCGGCGCGTTGATCGATGCCCTGGCGCGTCACGGCAATGGTTTGCCGGCCAATGTTCTGCCGCTCGCCGTCAATGAGGTGACGCAAGTGGGGCTCGAGGCGGTCGCGGCGGCGTTCGCCTACGGTGCGTCGGGCGTACGGTTCCTCACGCGTGGCAAGCCGCGGCACGATATCGCGGGACTCACCAAGACCATCGCACTCGCCGACCCGATCCTCGCCGGCCTCGGCTTCGGCAACGGCCGTGTCGCAACGATCGAGACCGACGATCCGTTCGCGCTCGGCGACACATTGCGCGCGATCGAGCCCTCGGCCGGCGCCGTGCGCCCTGCCGCATTTTCGGCAATCGGCGCCAAGCGCGACGTGCTGCGCCTCGCGCTGCGCGAACTGCACCGTGCGGCCCCGGCGCCGGTCGATGTCGTCGCACTGCCCGAAGGCGCACCGTTCGGCACCGTCGAGCTCAACGTCGAGGGCTGCACCCTCTGTCTCTCCTGCGTCGCCGCATGCCCGACGGGTGCGCTCTCGGACGATCAGGAGCGGCCGGTGCTGCGGTTTGCCGAAGACGCCTGTGTCCAGTGTGGACTGTGCAAGGCAACCTGCCCGGAGAAGGTGATTAGCCTGAAGCCACAGCTCGACTTCCGCGCCGCGACCGCGCGCGCCCGCGTGCTGAAGGAAGAAGAGCCGTTCTGCTGCATCAGCTGCGGCAAGCCGTTCGGCGTGAAGAGTTCGATCGAACGCGTCGCCGCCAAGCTCGAAGGCAAGCACTGGATGTTCCAGAATTCAGCGAAGCGCCTCGACGTGATCAAGATGTGCGCGGATTGCCGCGTCATCGCGATGACGCACGAGAACTTCGATCCGTTCGGCGCGCCAGCCCGTCCCAATCCGCGTACCACGGAAGACTATCTGCGCGAGCGGGCGGCGAAGGGCGAGAGCTGAACTCTCGTATGAGCGGGGTCAGTTCTTCGTCGCCTTGGCGAGAAAATCCGTCAGCGCCTTGCGATCCTCCGCCGAGCCGATGCGCTGCTCCGGCATCTTGGTGCCCGGCGTGTACTCGGCGGGGCCGACCTCGAACAGCTTCGCGACCGTCTCCGGCGTCCACACGATGTCGAGCTTCTTCAGCGCTTCGGAGAAATTGTAGCCCGGCAGGGTCGCGATCTTGCGGCCATAAATTCCCGCTAGCGTCGGCCCGGCGCGATTGCCTTCATCCGGCGAGACCGTGTGGCAGGCGACACACGCACGATACACCTCCGCGCCCGGATCGCCCGCAAAAGCGGCGAGCGGATCCTCGGGCGCGGCCAGCGCGACCGCGCCGATATGATCGCCGGTGATCGCATCCCAGCGCCGCACCATCCGATCCGCGCCGCCGGTGATCATGGTGCGGCTGTCGGGAAGGAACGCGACCGACCACACCGGCAGGCCCGGGCCGACCAGGGTACGCGCGAGCTTGCGATCCTTGCGCTCGATCACCGCGACCGAGCCGCGGATACCCGCGGCGGCCGCCAGCGCGCCGTCGGGCGAAACCGCGAGCGAGATAACGGGCGTCGGAGAAGCCTGCACCTCGCCTTTCTGCGCTCCTGCTCCGTCGAGGAAGTAGATCGCGCCGTTCGCGCCAGCCGCCACGATCTCGCCATCAGCCGCCACCACGACCGCGCTGAGCGGCGCCGGCAAGGTCACCACCGTCGGCACGCCGCCATCGAGCGGCCAGATGCGCAGCGTGAGATCATAGGCCGCGCTTACGACGGCTTTTCCATCCGGCGTGAACGCGACGCCGTTGACGTTCTGGACATGTCCTTCGAGCACGCGCGGCGCGCCACCGGCCAACGGCCACAACCGCACCGTTTGATCCCAGGCCGCTGACGCTAGGGTAGCGCCATCCGGCGATACGGCGAGCGCGACAATCGGCGCAGTGTGGCCCCGCAGCACGCTGTCGGGCTGCGCCTTGCCCTCGGACCAGATCGCGATGCGCCCGTCCGCACCCGCCGTGACCGCGCGGCCGTCTTTCAACAGCGCAACGGCATTCACGGCATCGTCGTGGAACCGCAGTACCTGTTCGGCGGCATTGCGGGCGAGCGACCAGCGGATCGCCGAGCTATCGAAGCTGCCCGAGAGCGCTATCGTGCCGTCCGCCGAAACCGCGACCGCGCGGACCGGCCCGCCATGGCCGCGCAACTGCGCCAGCGCGGGCAGCAGCGGCAGCAGCAGCGGCAGCAGCAGCAGCAGAAGGGCGACAAGAACGGCGGGAAAGCGGGTCCTTTTTGCTGTCATCGGCCCCAGCATACGCAAATCGAGCCGTTCCGCCACGAAGCCGCGGCCTGCGCGGCCATGCAACGCAATCGGGCCTGGCGCGTTGTTCCATCAACTTTTGACAGGAGGAATTGATGAGCAGAGTGGCGTTTTGCAGCCTGACGGCGCTCGCCTTGGTCACATCGGTTGCTTTGGCTCAGGCGCCCTCGATGGGGCAGGAGCAACAGAAAGCGCCGCAGGACCGGCCTCAAGGCCAGACCTCCGCGCCCGACCATACCATTCCGCCTCCGCCGCAGGCGCAGCCGAAAGCCCCGATCGCCGATCAGTCGAAGCCCGCGGCCGTCGGTCCCGCTCAGGCCAACACGGCTTCGAATGTCTCGAATGGCGCGAAAGTGGGCCCGCCGGGCGCCACCGGGCAAACCATGCCGTCGACGATCTCGGCGGACAACGCCAAGCTCGACAAGCTGCCGACCACGGCGCTGCAGTTTCCGCTGACCGACGAGCAGAAAAAGCTGATCGCCAAGAGCGTGGCTTCGGCTCCGAAATCGACTGACGCAGGCCTCGCGAACCTCCATGTGGCGGATTTCCTGCCGGCGCCCAACCCGCCCGTTCAGGATTTCTCGCTCGAGGTGATGAGCGAAATCCCCGCCGCGAAGCAGTACAGGTTCGTGAGGCTGGACAAGCGCCTGCTGGTCGTCGACCCGTCGATCGGCACCGTGGTCGGCGAAATCTCGGAATAGCAGGCCAAGCGACCACCGCGTAACGGTCAAAGACGGGCTGCGCCAAGTGCGCAGCCCGTTTTCTTGCGCCGAATCCCATAGTCTCTTCCTATATTTGCGCTAAGGCATGCCGCGCGTCTTGCTTTTCGGCCGGCTCATGAAAAATGGTGCCTCCGAACGGTGAGAATTCCACATGCCCGACGGCGCATCCGCGCTTGACCTCGTGTTCGGCGGCGATCCGGCGCTCTACCGGATCGTCGCGCTGTCGCTTTTTGTGAGCCTGTGCGCGGTCGCGCTCGCGGCGCTTGTGGCGCTGCCGTTCGGCGCATTGCTGGCGCTGACGCGGTTTCCCGGGCGCACCACCATCGTGGTCATCGTCAATGCCTTCATGGGCCTGCCGCCGGTGGTGGTCGGGCTTGCGGTGTACCTGCTGCTGTCGCGCTCCGGGCCCCTCGGTTCGCTCGGCATCCTGTTCACGCCGAAGGCGATGATCATCGCGCAGGCGTTCCTGGTGATGCCGATCATCGCGGCTCTGGCACGGCAGACCATCGAAGACCTGTGGGTCGAGTACCGCGAGGAGCTCACCGCGCTGCGCGTCACACCGGCGCGCCGCGTGGCAACGCTGTTGTGGGACGCGCGATTCTCGCTGGTCACAACGCTGCTCGCCGGCTTCGGACGCGCCGCAGCCGAGGTCGGCACCGTCATGATCGTCGGCGGCAACATCGACGGCTTCACGCGCACGATGACCACCGCGATCGCGCTGGAAACATCGAAGGGTGATCTGCCGCTCGCGATGGGGCTCGGCCTCGTGCTCGTCACCATCGTGATCGGCGTCAACGCGCTCGCCTGGAGCGCGCGGCGCGTCGGCGAATTGCGCGCGGGCTAGCACGCATGATCCCGAAAAGTGGGCACCGGTTTTCGGACAAGATCATGCGCAAGGCAACATAATGCGCGCTCCGACAACCGACCTGCCGGTCATCTTCGAGAACGCCTCGCTGCGTATCGGCGCCGTGGATGTCGTTCGCAATCTCACGCTGGCGCTCATTGGGGGTACGCCGACTGTGCTGCTCGGGCCGAACGGCAGCGGTAAGAGCACGCTCATACGCTTTGCGATGGGGCTGCTCGCGCCGACCTCCGGCCGCGTCACGTGGGGTGGGCGGGCGCTGCTGGGCGAACGCCTTGCGATGGTGTTCCAGCGGCCCGTGATGCTGCGGCGGAGTGCGGCAGCCAACGTCGCCTATGCGCTCAACCGGCACGAACCTGCGCGCGTCGGCGAGCTCCTGGCGCAGGTCGGGCTCGCGCACCTCGCCGACCGTCCGGCGCGAAAACTGTCCGGCGGCGAGCAGCAGAGGCTGGCGCTCGCACGCGCGCTCGCACGCGAGCCGGAGATCCTGTTTCTCGATGAACCGACCGCGAGCCTCGATCCCGCCGCCACCAAGGCGGTCGAGGAC
>JBAVXH010000013.1:0-2725 GCA_049698215.1 Xanthobacteraceae bacterium
GTGCTCGCCCCGCCCGCCGCGACGGAAGACCGCATGACGGGCTTGCGGGTTCCGGCGGGCGATGAGGCGGCGCTCGCGGCGGCCCTCATCCGCTTGTTTTCATTGAGCGATGCGAGCCGTGCCGCGATCGGGGCGCGCGGCCGCGCCTGGGTCGCCGAACACTTCGATGCGGGGAACATCGCGCGTGCGACGCTGTCGCTTTATGCCGACGTGACCCGGGCCCGCCCGGTTTGACCGAATTGCAACCATCTGCCGCAAACCGGCACCGGATGACGGTCCCGGCGTTGACTCCGCGGTGGTTTATCCCAATGTTTGAAGCTTCCGGTGCGTGAGCAGGGCGGACTTGCCCGCCGATCGTTCGCCGGATCGTCGCAACAGCAGAGGAGGTTCGAGCCATTCGTCGCCCAATGAGAGCACAGGAGCCCGCAAAGAAGGACGGGCCCCGCATCAACGAGGAGATTCGCGCCCGCGAAGTCCATCTGATCATGCAAGACGGCGCCAACAAGGGCACCGTTCCGATTGCCGCCGCACTGGCCGCAGCTCAGGAGGCCGGCCTCGACCTGGTCGAGATCTCGCCCAATGCGGCGCCGCCGATCGTCAAGATCCTCGACTACGGCAAATACAAATATCAGGAACAGAAGAAGGCCGCCGAGGCGCGCAAGAAGCAGAAGGTCGTCGAGGTCAAGGAGCTGAAGTACCGGCCCATGATCGACGATCATGATTACATGGTGAAGATGCGCGCGATGGAGCGCTTCTTCGAGGAAGGCGACAAGGTGAAGATCACCCTGCGCTTCCGCGGCCGCGAGATGGCGCATCAGGAGCTCGGCACGAAGCTGCTCAATCGCGTCAAGGACGACACCGCCAAGATGGCCAAGGTCGAGATGGAGCCGCGCTTCGAAGGCCGCCAGATGATCATGATCCTGGTGCCGCGCTAAGCTGTCATTCCGGGGCCGGCCGCAGGCCGGAGCCCGGAATCCATAGCCGCGATCCTGTCGGTGTTTCTCGACCTGCGTTTAATTTTTCCGGCTCGTGATTATGGATTCCGGGCTCGCGCTTCGCGCGCCCCGGAATGACGGCAGAGCGCGCCTCACCCCGCGTTTATCAATCCCACGACGGCCCTTGCCCGCCTGAGCGCGCCGTGCTTCCTGCCCGTTCCATGGAAACGATCCTCAAGAAGCTCCCCGTCGGACGAAAGGTCGGCATCGCCTTTTCCGGCGGCCTCGACACTAGCGCAGCGGTCCACTGGATGCGCCAGAAGGGCGCGATCCCGCACGCCTACACGGCCAACCTCGGGCAGCCCGACGAAACCGACTACGATGCGATCCCGCGCAAGGCGCTGGAGTATGGCGCTGCGGCGGCGCGCCTCGTCGACTGCCGCAAGGAACTCGTCTCGGAAGGCATCGCGGCGATCCAGTCGGGCGCGTTCCACATCTCGACCGGCGGGATCACCTATTTCAACACGACGCCGCTCGGACGCGCCGTGACCGGCACGATGCTGGTTGCCGCCATGAAAGCCGACGACGTCAACATCTGGGGCGACGGCTCGACCTACAAGGGCAACGACATCGAGCGGTTCTACCGCTACGGCCTGCTCGCGAACCCCAGCCTGCAAATCTACAAGCCGTGGCTCGACCAGCAGTTCATCGACGAGTTCGGCGGCCGAAAGGAGATGTCGGAGTACCTCGCGCGCGCCGGCTTCTCCTACAAGATGAGCACCGAGAAGGCGTACTCGACCGACTCGAATCTGCTCGGCGCGACGCACGAAGCGAAGGACCTCGAGTTCCTCAACAAGGGAATCCGCATCGTCGCGCCGATCATGGGCGTCGCGTTCTGGCGCGCCGATGTGACGGTGGAGGCCGAGACGGTCACGGTCGGCTTTACGGAAGGCCGGCCGGTCTCGCTCAACGGCAAGACTTATGCGGACGAAGTCGCGCTCCTCATGGAGGCGAATGCCATCGGCGGACGACACGGCCTCGGCATGAGCGACCAGATCGAGAACCGCATCATCGAGGCGAAGAGCCGCGGCATCTACGAGGCGCCCGGCATGGCGCTTCTGTTCATCGCTTACGAGCGGCTTGTCACCGGCATCCACAACGAGGATACCATCGAGCAGTACCGCACCAGCGGGCGCGTTCTCGGGCGGCTGCTCTATCAGGGGCGCTGGTTCGACCCGCAGGCGCTGATGCTGCGCGAGACCGCGCAGCGCTGGGTCGCGCGCGCGATCACCGGCGAGGTGACACTCGAGCTGCGCCGCGGCAACGACTATTCGATCCTCGACACGGTGAGCGCGAACCTGACCTACAGGCCCGAACGCCTCACCATGGAGAAGGGCGAGGAGTTCTTTTCCGCCGACGACCGCATCGGCCAGCTCACGATGCGTAACCTCGACATCCATGACACGCGCGCCAAGCTGATGACCTATGTGAAGACCGGCCTGATCGCGCCGTCGGCCACATCGGGCCTGCCGCTGCTGCCGGGCGCGGGTGAGGACGAGTAGCCAACGCCCTAGCCTCCTCATCCTGAGGAGGCCGCAAAGCGGCCGTCTCGAAGGATGGCCCACGCTCTGAGTATGCCGCCATCCTTCGAGACGCGGTGCTGCGCACCGCTCCTCAGAGTCTGACTCAAAATTCTATGCTGCGGCAGAGGCTCTTGCGAGGCGTCTGGATAACAGTTTGGCGGATGCGATGAGGAACCAGGCCTCTGAGCTGGCAATGGTTTGCTCGAA
>JBAVXH010000014.1:0-18142 GCA_049698215.1 Xanthobacteraceae bacterium
ATCACCGCGCCGATCCTGTTCGGCAGGCTGCACGTGCTGCCGATCGTGACGGCGTTCCTGGCGGACTACACGGACGTGACCGCCCGGCTGATGCTGCTCGACCGTCCTGTCGATCTGGTCGAGGAAGGGCTCGACGTCGCGATCCGCATCGGGCCGCTGCCGGACTCCAGCGCGATTGCGACACGCCTGGGCGCTTTGCGCCGCGTGATGGTCGCGTCGCCCGACTATCTGAAACGCCGCGGCGTACCGGCGAGTATTGACGATCTCGCCGCGCACGACGTCGTGATGTTTGGCGGAATCGGCCGCTGGGAATTCCGTAAGGGCACAATGCGTGTCACGCCGCGTCTGTCAGTCACGACGGCGGAAGCCGCGATCGACGCCGCTGCGACGGGCACCGGCATCACGCGCGTGCTGAGCTACCAGGCGGTCGATGCATTGGAGCAGGGCAGGGTGGTGCAGGTCCTGGCCGCGCTGGAATCGGAGGAGACGCCGGTGCATCTCCTCTATCCCGGCGGCGCCCATCCGCCGCCGAAGCTGCGCGCATTCATCGATTTTGCGGTGCCGCGCTTGCGGCGTGCACTTGACGATGTCGAAGAGGCTCTGAAGCGCTGATTACTTCTCTTCGATCACCTTGCGGCACTTTTCGCTGATCTTGTCCTTGTTGTCTTCAAGGCAGCTCAGCAGCACGCCGGGATCTTCGCCCTTGCCCTTGCAGAACTTGGCTACATCCGGCCGGCAGGCGGCGCGCTGCTGCGGCGTGCCCTGCGCGAGCGCGCAGGCGGGGAGACATGAAACCGCAATCACAAAGAGTTTCGCACGCAGAGACATCACACGTCCTTCCTGGGAGATCGGCAGCGCCTATCACCCGCCAATCGTGTCAGCAGCATGGCCTTCAACGATCAGCGGTCTTCCCAGTTCGGGGTGCGCTTGTCGATGAACGCGCCGATTCCTTCCTCCGCGTCGCGCGCCAGCATGTTTTCGACCATGACATCGGAGGCATAGCGATAGGCCTCGGCAAGGCTCATCTCGAGCTGACGATAGAACGCTTCCTTGCCGATCTTCACCGTCAGCGCGGACTTCGAGGCAATTTGTCGCGCCAGTTTCAGCGCTTCGTCGCGTTCGGCTCCCGGGGCGACCACGCGGTTGACGAGCCCGATGCGCTGCGCCTCGTCAGCGGAGATCAGGTCGCCGGTGAGGAGCATTTCCATCGCGTGCTTGCGCGAGACATTGCGGGACAGTGCCACCATCGGGGTGGAACAAAATAGTCCTATGTTCACGCCGGGCGTTGCGAACTTCGCGGCGCTCGATGCGATCGCCAGATCGCAGCTCGCGACCAGCTGACAGCCCGCCGCGCTCGCCGGGCCTTGCACCGCCGCGATCACGGGCTGCGGCAGATGCACGATCGCCTGCATCATGGCCGAGCATGAATCCATCAGCTGCTTGAAGTAAGCCCGCCCGCGATCGGAATCGCTGCGCCGCAGGGTCATCTCCTTCATGTCGTGTCCGGCGCAGAAGCCTGGACCGTTCGCGCCGAGGACCACGACCCGGACCGCGCGATCATCGGCAATGCCGCGCAGCGTCTCGGTCAGCGCGGCGATCAGCGTTTCCGACAGGCTGTTGCGCGCGTCCGGCCGGTTGAGCGTGAGCACCGCGATATCGTCGAGGTTCTCGCGCAGCAACAGTGCCGGCATGGGACGAATGGGAGCATTCATGGCTGGAACTTAGCCCTCCCCGCGAGGCATGCAAGTCAGCCCGCGTCCCACAAGAAAGGACGAGCTGAAGCACCAATTTCGCGAGGATTGATCGTCGCGCCGCTCCGGCCTATCCGTGACGAGCACGGAGGGGTCGAACATGGACGCGATGACCGAGAGGCGGCCGGGCGTTCTCTCGGCGCAGCAAGTCGCCGACTTGCTCGCGCGTGAATTCTCGCAGATGGCCGGAAAGGAGTCGCCGAATCTCATCGAGGATGCATGGCACTGCGGCTGCCGGGTGCGCCGCAAGTTCCGCGAAAGCTCGTTGCGGCCGGGCGGCACGATCTCAGGCCCGACGATGATGGGGCTGACAGACTTTGCTATGTATGTCGCGGTGCTCGCTTCGATCGGGCCCGTACCGCTCGCGGTGACGACGAACCTCAACATCAATTTCCTGCGCAAGCCATCGCGGCGTGACCTCATCGCCGAGGTGCGGTTGATCAAGCTCGGCAAGCGTCTCGCGGTGGGAGAGGTACAGATCTATTGCGAGGGCGAGGATGAGATGGTGGCGCACGCCACCTCCACCTACTCAATCCCGCCACCGGAGCAGCGGAAAGCCTAGCTGCGTACCATAATACCTATTTTCTATCCATTTGTTTTTACTGTATATCTTTCCTGCCTCGTGCGTTGACCGGACTTGCCACAGCGTGTAGAAGGCGCGCTCCCGCTGGCGCCTTGGCGCCGCGATTTCCATGGATTGATCTCATGAGCACGTATTCGGCCAAGGCGGCCGACATCGAGAAGAAATGGGTGCTGATCGACGCCAAGGGCCTGGTGGTCGGACGCCTCGCCACGATCGTTGCGATGCGGCTGCGCGGCAAGCACAAGCCGAGCTACACCCCGCACGTCGACGACGGGGACAACATCATCATCGTCAACGCCGACAAGGTGGTGTTCACCGGCCGCAAGCGCGAGCAGAAGGTCTATCACCACCACACGAACTTCATCGGCGGCATCAAGGAACGCAGCGCGAAGCACATTCTGGAAGGCCGCTTTCCCGAGCGCGTGGTCGAGAAGGCGGTACAGCGCATGCTGCCGCGCGGTCCGCTGGGGCGGAAGCAGTTCGGCAATCTGCGCGTCTACAAGGGTGCCGAGCATCCCCACATCGCGCAGCAGCCCGAAGTCCTCGACATCGCCGCCATGAATCGCAAGAACGCAAGGAGCGCCTAATCATGGCGGAAACCATGCAATCCCTCGACCAGCTCGGCAGCCTTAAACCTGCCGCGCCCGAGTCGCCAAAATACGTTCAGAAGCTCGACAAGCAGGGCCGCGCCTACGCGACCGGCAAGCGCAAGAATGCGGTTGCACGCGTGTGGATCAAACCGGGCGCCGGCAAGATCGTCGTGAACACCCGGGCGATCGAGGTGTTCTTCGCCCGGCCGGTGCTGCGCATGTTGATCCAGCAGCCGATCGTCGCGACCAACCGGGCCGGGCAGTATGACGTGATCTGCACCGTCTCGGGCGGTGGCCTCTCGGGTCAGGCCGGGGCGGTGCGTCACGGCATCTCGAAGGCGCTCACCTATTTCGAGCCGGATCTGCGCGGCGCCCTAAAGCGGGGCGGCTTCCTGACGCGCGACAGCCGCGTGGTGGAACGCAAGAAGTACGGCAAGGCAAAGGCCCGCCGCTCGTTCCAGTTCTCCAAGCGCTGAGCGAGGTTTACATCGCAGGTTCAAGGGCGCGCCTTGCGGCGCGCTCTTTCTTTTTGGGCCTTGCGAACCTGCCTCTCTTCAAATTGTGCGCGCCCATTAACGCAACGGCAGCGTTTTTTGTGCACCAGTACCCCGGGGGAGATAGCGCGCCGTCCGGAACCCGGGCGGTTTGTTGGTCCGGGAGAGGGGATGCTCCACGTTCCCACGCTTGCTGTGATCGCGGTGTTCGTGACCGCGATCCTCGGCGTATTGCTGATGCTCGCCTGGCGCCGTGAACAGAATTCCAATGCTCTGTTGTTGTGGGGCGTTGGCTATCTGCTCGGCGCCTTGGCGCTTGCACTGGTCGCATCGCGTGGCACGATTCCCGACGTGCTTTCAATCGAAGTAGGGATTGGGGCACTCCTGCTCAGCTATGGATTCTGGCTTGCCGGGGCGCGCGCCTTCAACGGCCGCGAGACGCCACCGACCGCGTTCCTGATTGCACCCCTGATCTGGCTCGTCGCCATGCGGATACCGGCGGTGCAAGCCGATATCAGTCTCCGCATCATCACCGTCACGCTTTGTCAGGGCTTGATGACGGGCTGGGTCATCTACGAATTCCGGCGCGAGCGCGCCGAGCCGTTGCTGTCCCGTTGGCCGATCATCATCGTGCTGTTCACGCACATGGTTGTGTTAACCCTGCGCCTGCCGGCGGCACTGCTCACGCCAATGACGACGAGCGCCGACTTCTTTCGCAGCCCGACATTCGCCGTGATGGCCTTTGTGACCGTGCTCTACACGATCACCTTCGCATTCCTGCTGTTGTCGATGGTCAAGGAGCGCGGTGAGCTGCGCCACAAGACCGCCGCGCTGATCGACCCCCTGACTGGGCTCGCGAACCGCCGCGCATTTCTCGGTGACGCGGAGGATTTCATGGCACGCGCGCCGAAACATGGCGAGAGCTTGACGGTGATGCTCGCCGATCTCGACCGGTTCAAGGCCGTCAACGATCAGTTCGGCCACGCGATCGGCGACCGCGTCTTGCAGATCTTTGCCGAGACCATCACGCGCACGTTGCGCACAACCGATATGAGCGGTCGCCTGGGCGGAGAGGAGTTCGCATTCCTGATGCCGGGGACGAACGCCGCCGACGCGGAGCGCACCGCCGAGCGGATCCGGTCCCAGTTCGGCGAAGCCGCCCGGAAGGTTGGCGGTTGCGCAGTGAACGCAACCGTCAGTGTCGGCGTCGCTACCGCAATGGCGCCCGCGCAGCTGGCTAACCTCATCGGCGTTGCGGACGGTGCGCTGTACCGTGCGAAGGCGGAAGGACGAAATCGCGTGTCGGTGGTTGATTGCGGTATGGCGCAGGCGGTGGCGATGGACCCGAAAGGCGCCGTCGTGGTGCCGATCCGGACCCGCAACGCGGCCTGAGGGGCGTTAGAGTTTATTAACACGTGGCGCGCAGCCGGTGCGGGCTACGGAAACCCCGTATTTACCGTAGCGCTGCTATCATCTGCTCATGTCTCAGCCACGCGCCATCGCCGAGCTCGAAGCCGATATCGTCGCATTGCGGGCGGCCGCAGAGCGCGCCGGGACAGCGCTCGCCTGCCTGTTCTCATCGTCGGATGAGTTCGAAGCGGCGGTGGTGCGCCTGCGCCGTGAGCAGGGGGCTTACCGGACGCAGATGCGAAGCAGCCGCCCGTTGCGGACCGGCGTTCTCATTGTGCTCATGGTGCTGGTCTTCGTACTGATCTGATCGGCGAAACGTTGATACGAAAAAGGGGCGCCTCGCGGCGCCCCTTTTTCAATTTCGGGTCGGCCTGCGGTTCACTTCAAATTGGTCATCGCCGTCAGGTCGAAGGAGAACTTGGCAATGACGGTCGCGTCGCACCACTTCGATTGGCCACTCGCGATGCCGCTCGTGTCGCCGGTGAGCAGGAAGCACTGCTGCCGCGACAGATCGGTATCGTAGTAGCGGACATCGAAGGTGAAGATCTTGTAGGTGATTGCAAGACCGACGTTCCACTGCGTGTAGTCCGGCAGATCGAACGGCACACCGAAGGCAGTGAAGTTACCCAGCCAGTAGTGCGATGCCTCGCCCGACAGATACATGCCCCAGTCGGTCGGGAACCAGGCGGATGGCGCCGTGAGCTTCACATTGCCGCCGGCATAGGTGCCCCTCGCGCCGGAGCCCAGCCAATTCGGCGTGTAATAAACGAAGCCACCGATCGCGAGCCAGTCGGTCGCGGTCCAGGTGGACTTGCCGTAGACCTCCCACATGTCGGTGTCTTTCACCGTGAACTGGCCGAAGCCGAAGTTCGTGGGGCTGACGGTGGTCGCCGCGGGGTCCGCAAAGAAGAGCTGTGTCTCGTTCGGGTAGTAGTAGTACATGCCGCCGAAGTCGAATGCGAACTGGCCGAAGGTCAGCCGAATGCCGCCGTAGATATCGAACTCGCCGGTCGGCGCGGTCGGCAGCTTGGTGCTCCAGCCCCACAGGCCGGCGTAGAGCTGGATGTCCTTCGTGAGGTTGCAGCGCGGCTCGACGTAGGCATAGACGCCTGGGCCCTTGTCGGTCTGCGAGATGCCGCGGAAGTTATAGTCGCTCTGGATGCCGCCGCCGAATGCGACGTCGAAGCACGACGTAGGCGCGGCTTCGACCTTCTTCGGCGCCTTGGTGACGATGTCCGCCGCGAACGCTGAGGTGCCGATGAGCGTGAGTGCGGCGAACGATGCTGCGATTGTCGTTTTGATTTTGCTTGTCATGACTTCCCCCGCCCAAGCGGTTGTGTGGCCCCAAGAGTGGCGTCAAAAACGCGACGCCGAACAACGTAGGAGGGATATTGCGCGCGCGATATCAGAAGTGCCGAGCACAAAAAATCCGCAACTGCTGCCTGTTTGTGCGAATCCATTGTTTGTTCGAAAGAATCCAAGATCATGTTGCGGGACAGTCACAGTCGGCAATACCCGCTGACGTTGCGTCGTCCCGACCTCCTTGGCCCGCGCGATTTCGCCCAAAGAAAAACGGGCGCTCCGAAGAGCGCCCGTCTGGGTGGTCGCGTCGCCGCGACGATGGGAGGAGAACGCCTACGCCGAATAGTACATCTCGTATTCGACCGGATGCGGGGTGTGCTCGAACCGGATCACCTCGGTCATCTTCAGTTCGATGTAGCTGTCGATGAAGTCGTCATCGAACACGCCGCCGGCCTTGAGGAACTCGCGGTCTTTGTCGAGATTGCCGAGCGCCTCGCGCAGTGAGCCGCATACGGTCGGGATCTTCTTCAGTTCCTTCGGCGGCAGATCGTAAAGGTCCTTGTCCATCGCCGGGCCTGGATCAAGCTTGTTCTTCACGCCGTCGAGGCCCGCCATCAGCATCGCGGCGAAGCCCAGATACGGATTGGCGAGCGGGTCGGGGAAGCGGACCTCGACGCGCTTGGCCTTCGGATTGGTGGTGTAGGGGATGCGACAGGAGGCCGAACGGTTACGCGCCGAATAGGCGAGCAGCACCGGAGCCTCGAAGCCCGGGACGAGCCGCTTGTACGAGTTCGTCGTCGGGTTGGTGAACGCATTGATCGCCTTCGCGTGCTTGATGATGCCGGCGATGTAGGAGAGGCAGGTTTCGGAGAGGTCCGCATACTTGTTGCCTGCAAACACCGGCTTGCCGCCTTTCCAGATCGACTGATGGCAGTGCATGCCCGAACCGTTGTCGCCATAGACCGGCTTCGGCATGAAGGTCGCGGTCTTCCCGTAAATCTGCGCGACCTGCGTGATGCAGTATTTGTAGACCTGCATTTGATCGGCCATGAAGGTCATGGGCGCGAACTTCATGCCGAGCTCATGCTGCGCGGACGCTACTTCGTGGTGATGCTTCTCGACCTTTACGCCCATCTTGGCCATCGCAGCGAGCATCTCTGAGCGCATGTCCTGCGCGGTGTCCTGCGGCGGGACCGGGAAGTAGCCCTTCTTGGTGCCGATGTGGTGGCCGAGATTGCCGCCTTCGTACGCCGTGTCGGAGTTGGTCGGGAATTCGATCGAGTCGACCTTGAAGCCGGTCTTGTAAGGCTCGACCGAATAGCGCACGTCGTCAAACACGAAGAATTCCGCCTCCGGCCCGAAGAACACCGTGTCGCCGACACCCATCGACTTGACCATCGCCTCGGCCTTCTTGGCGATGCCGCGCGGATCGCGGTTGTAGGGTTCGCCGGTGGTCGGCTCGAGTACGTCGCACACGATCGACAACGTCGTCTCGGCGAAGAACGGATCAATGGTGGCGGTTGCGGGGTCCGGCATCAGGTTCATGTCGGACTCGTGAATCGCCTTCCAGCCAGCGATCGAGGATCCGTCGAACATCTGGCCTTCGGCGAACGTGTCCTCTTCGATCATCGATCTATCGAAGGTCACGTGCTGCCACTTGCCGCGCGGATCGGTGAAACGGAAGTCGACGAATTTCACGTCGTTGTCCTTGATCATTTTCAGGACATCTTTAGCCGTCGTCATGGGTACCCTTTCTTGAGAGCAGTTCGGGGATTAGCGCGGGGCCCCGCGCGTCAGATCGCGTCCAATCCGGACTCCCCCGTTCGGATCCGGATTGCTTCCTCAATGTTAGAGACAAAGATCTTGCCGTCCCCGATCCGGCCGGTCTGCGCAGCCCGGCGGATTGCATCGACGGCTTTTTCGACCATGTCGTCGCCCAGCACCACTTCGATTTTCACTTTTGGGAGGAAATCCACGACGTACTCGGCGCCGCGATAGAGCTCCGTGTGCCCCTTCTGGCGCCCGAACCCCTTGGCTTCCATCACCGTGATCCCTTGCAGCCCGACTTCCTGCAAAGCCTCCTTCACCTCGTCGAGTTTGAAGGGTTTGATGATCGCTTCGAGCTTTTTCATTGCGTCTGACTGCCTCCCACACTCCAAGCGCACGCGAAAAGCCGGAGCCGCCTCCCGTTAGCAGGGTCCATGCCAAGCCATCGCCGAGCCGGAAAGCGCTGATCTCCAAGGTACTTTCAGCGTTTTCCCGAGCGTCTCCGGCTAACATGCTCTATCGTGTGGCTAAAATGTAGGCGGTCTGATTATTTTGTAGTCAGATCGCGAAGGCAGCCCCTTCGCCGTCTGTTTTCCTACGACTTTTTCGGCCACCGTGCGCCTGCGCGAGGCGATATGACCGAGCTACTGACGCCCGACGAAATGGCCGAATGCGACCGGCTGACGATCGCCGCGGGAACACCGGGCATCGCCCTTATGGAAAAGGCCGGGCGCGCTGTGGCCGATGCGGTGGCTCGCCACCCCCTCGGGACGCGGGTCGTCGTGGTCGCCGGTCCCGGAAACAACGGCGGCGATGGCTTCATCGCGGCGCGGGTCCTGGCCGAGCGCGGTTATCCAGTGCGCGTGCTGCTCTTGGGTGACGCATTGCAGGGTGATGCCGCCGAGGCCGCGCGACGGTGGGCGCGGCCGATCGAACGAGCGGCTCCGGAAGCGATCGGTGACACCGGCATCATGATCGATGCGTTGTTTGGCGCCGGCCTCAATCGCCCGGTGCAAGGTGAGGCGCGGGCCATCATCGAAGCGATGAATGAGAGAGGTCCGCCCATCGTCGCCATCGACCTACCGAGCGGCATCAACGGCGCGAGCGGAGCGATCATGGGCGCTGCGGTGAAGGCATCCGAGAGCATCACCTTCTTCCGCCGCAAGCCGGGCCACGTCTTGCTGCCTGGCAGGGGGCACGCCGGATCGGTGCGTGTTGCCGATATCGGCATCGCTGCCAGCGTGCTGGAACGCGTGCGGCCACAGACATTCGCGAACAGTCCTGCGCTGTGGGGTCGCGCGTTTCCACTCCCGCGCCTCGACGGCCATAAGTATTCACGCGGGCACGCGGTGGTCGTCTCCGGCGACCTGTCATTCACGGGGGCCGCGCGGCTTGCGGCGCGCGGTGCGCTGCGGGGAGGGGCGGGGCTGGTGACGCTCGCGAGCCCGCGGGCAGCGCTCTCGGTCAATGCGGCCGCCAGCCTCGCAGTCATGGTCCGCGCGGCTGACGGGGCAGATGAACTGCGCGAGCTGCTCGCCGACAAACGCCTCAATGCCGTGGTTCTCGGGCCCGGACTTGGAGTGAGTGCGGCCACGCGGGCATTTGCCGAGGTGGCGCTCGATGGGGAGCGCGCCGTAGTGCTTGATGCCGATGCGCTGACCGGTTTTGCCGAGAATTCCCAAGCTCTATTTGCCGCCATCGCAACAAAGAACCGACCCGTCGTACTGACTCCCCATCAAGGTGAGTTCTCTCGATTGTTCAATGGAGTCCTCCAAATATCTGGTGAAACATCGAAATTAGCTCTCGGGAGGGCGGCCGCGAAAGCCTCCGGCGCGGTTGTCTTGCTCAAGGGTCCGGACACTGTCATCGCGGCACCGGACGGGCGTGCCGCCATCAACGAGAACGCGCCGCCATGGCTTGCGACCGCGGGCTCGGGCGACGTGCTCGCCGGAATGATTGCCGGACTACTCGCCCAGCACATGCCGGCCTTCGAGGCGGCCTGCGCAGGGGTCTGGCTCCATGGGGAAACCGGTAACGAGGCGGGACCCGGACTGATCTCCGAAGATTTGCCGGAAGCGCTGCCGGCGATTTATCGGCGACTCTTCGAGGAACTGTCGGCTAAATCACTTCAAACCAGGTCCTGATCCCGCCGTCTCCGCGCAGGATTTGCGACTCGATCAGCCACTTGCCGCGATTGTCCGCCACGAAAGCGATGCGCGTCGTGCGCTGCGGCGGCGCGAGAACCGTGTCGAGCCAGTAGGGTTTCCAGCCGTCGTCGAGCGCGTCTAGCAATCGCGCCGAATGACCATGCAGGTGCACGACGTGCGCCTGGTTCGTCGTGTTCTTGAATCCGATAGTGACCGATTGGCGCGCCGCGGTGGTGAACAGCGGACGTCCGAAGCTGCCCGGCGCTGGACGATGTCTTGCATCGTCCAGCCCGACGTCGAGCTTGATCGCGGCTGCGAAGTTCATGCGTTGCGGCAACGGGTTCTCTGGCAGCGGCTTCACTTCGGTGCGGGCCCTGGCGTGGGTGGGCGGAGCGGAGCCATAGACGAGGCGCGCGATTGGCGCTTCGCGGTCGTCGAGGCCGATAAAGATCGGGGCGGTGCTGTCCGGCGCCAGTGTTGCGTCGATGAAGAGATCAATGCGATTGCCGGGCGGAAGCGCGATGCGGCTGTCGCGCGCCGGAAATGGCTGGGCGGGTTGGCCATCGACGGCAACCACCGTTGCGGCGTGGCGATCGATGCGCACGGTGAGCAGTCGATCGCGCGCGGCATTGAGCAGCCGGAGCCGCAGCCGCTCGTTCGCGTTCACCGAGATATCGAGCGAGGGCTGCCCGTTGGCGGTGAAGTGTGTGGTCCCGCTCGCATCGATGCGGCCGTCCGCGCCAAGCGTCCAGGCATCGAGGATGAGAGCGACGTCGCGGTCGCCGTCGACCCGCTCCGCCTCATCCACGATCAAGAGCCCGTAGAGTGCGCGGTCCTCGAGGAAACGCGACGGCGCGTAGTACCAGTAGGTGCCGGCGTCGGGCGGGGTGAAACGGTAATCGAAGCTGTCTCCGGGCGCGACCGCCGCCTGGGTCAATCCCGCAACACCGTCCATCGCGTTGGGGACGCGCACGCCGTGCCAATGCACGGTCATGTCGGTGACCAGCTCGTTGACCAGCCGCACGCGCAGCTCTTCGCCACGTTTGACCCTCAAGGTTGGTCCGGGCACGGTTCCTTCAAAGCCGCGGATTGGCGTTGGTCCGGCATTGCCGGCGCGGAGGCTCGCCGTCCCGGTTCGTGCCGCAATCGTGCGAAAAGCGCCGGGCTGGGCGGCCGGCGGAGACGGGAGCAGGGCGGCGCCGACCACCGTCCCAGACCCCAAAAGGACGCATCGTCTCGAGACGCATTGAGCCGCCGACCGCATCATTGGCCTTGGTATCGTGGTCAGAAGGCGAACGCGACCCTTTGCGGGCGGGTCGCGCCGCTAGGCCGCAGTTGCCGTCAATTTTGGGTTACCCATTTCTATGGTGCGCGGCCGGAAACGCGTGATATAAGCCGCGCCGCCCGGGGGTGTCTGGCTTTGGCTTGCTGCCCTTTGGCGGGCGTGGCGGAACTGGCAGACGCACTGGATTTAGGTTCCAGCGCCGCAAGGCTTGTGGGTTCAAATCCCTCCGCCCGCACCACCATTTCCGGATCGTTGGGACCTTACAGCGCCGCGGCAAGAGACGCGCTAAGAACACGAGCACGATTTGACCATGCAGGTTACGCAGACACTTTCCGAAGGATTGAAGCGCGAGTTTCGCGTGGTGGTCCCGGCCGACGAACTCGACACTAAGGTGAATACGCGCCTCGACGAGCTGAAGGGCTCTGTGCGCATCAACGGATTCCGCCCCGGCAAGGTGCCGGTCGGGCATCTGAAGCGTCTCTACGGCCGCTCGGCGATGGCGGAAGCGATCGAGGCCGCCGTGCGCGACGCGAACGCCAAGATCGTGGCGGAGAACAATCTCCGTCTGGCAATGGAACCGCAGGTGAAGCTCCCGACCGAGGAAGCGGCCATCAACGCGGTTGTCGAGGGCAAGGCCGATCTCGACTACTCCGTCGCGATGGAAGTCCTGCCGAAGATCGAGCTTGCCGATTTCAAGGACATCAAGCTCGAGCGCCTCGTCGCCGAGGTGACGGACGCCGAGATCGACGAGGCGGTCAAAACCATTTCCGAGCAGAACCGGCCGTTTCTGCCCAAGGCCGAGGGCGCCGAAGCTGCCTCCGGCGACAAGGTCACGATCTCGTTCACCGGGACCATCGACGGGGCCCCGTTCGAGGGCGGCTCCGGCGACGACATCGCCGTGGTGATCGGCTCGAACTCGTTCATTCCCGGCTTTGAGGATCAGCTCATCGGCATCAAGGCGGGAGAACAACGCACCGTCAGGGCATCGTTCCCGCCGAACTATTTGAAGGCGGAGCTTGCCGGCAAAGAGGCTGCGTTCGACGTGACGGCAAAGTCCGTCGATGCGCCGGGTGAGCTCACCATCAACGACGACTTCGCCAAGCAGCTCGGTATGGAGTCGCTCACCAAGCTGCGCGATGCCGTGAAGGAGCGGATCGCCCGCGAGCATGCCGGCGCGAGCCGCAATCGCCTCAAGCGCCAACTCCTCGACGCCCTCGACGAGCGCCACAAGTTCGAGCTGCCGCCGACGCTCGTCTCGCAGGAGTTCGACAACGTCTGGCAGACCGTCGAAAACGATCTGAAACAACAGGGCCGCACCTTCGCTGACGAAGGCACCACCGAAGACGAGGCGAGGGCGGAATACCACAAGATTGCGGAACGCCGCGTGCGCCTTGGCTTGGTGATCGCCGAGATCGGCGACAAGAACCAGATCAAGGTGACGGACGAGGAGATGCAGCGCGCCGTTGTCGATCGGGCGCGTCAGTTTCCCGGCCAGGAGCAGCAGGTCTGGGAGTTCTACCGCAACAATCCGCAAGCCGTGGCAAGCCTGCGTGCGCCGATCTACGAGGAGAAGGTCGTCGACTTCCTCACCGAGCTCGCCAGCGTTACCGAGAAGAAGGTCGCCCGCGAGGAGCTCTACAAGGACGACGAGGCGGACAAGCCGGCCGAGAAGGCGGACTGAGGCGGCGCACTGCGTTCTGTCGCCGAATCGTGGAATAAGCCTCGGCAGGTGCTCAAGGCCGCAGGTCTTCTTTTGCGGCCCAAGCGTTCCTAGATGATGACAGCCGGGCTGGGGCGGGCGCATGCTTCCCGCCGCCGAAACAAGGTTTGAGACAGATGCGCGATCCCATCGCTACCTACATGAACCTCGTTCCGATGGTGGTCGAGCAGACGAACCGCGGGGAACGCGCTTACGACATCTTCTCGCGGCTTTTGAAGGAACGCATCATCTTCATCACCGGCGGGATTGACGATGGAGTGTCGACGCTGGTGGTCGCGCAACTTCTGTTTCTAGAAGCCGAGAACCCCAAGAAAGAAATCTCGATGTACATCAACTCGCCGGGGGGCGTGGTGACATCGGGTATGGCGATCTACGACACCATGCAGTTCATTCGTCCACAGGTGGCAACACTGTGCGTCGGGCAGGCAGCCTCGATGGGTTCGCTTTTGCTCGCGGCGGGCGCCAAGGATCAGCGCTTCGCGTTACCGAACGCGCGCATCATGGTCCACCAACCCTCGGGCGGCTTCCAGGGTCAGGCGACGGACATCATGGTGCATGCGCAGGAGATCCTGAATCTCAAAAAGCGCCTGAACGAGATCTACGTGAAGCACACCGGACAGACGCTGAAGAAGATTGAGGACGCGCTGGAGCGCGATACCTTCTTGACTGCCGATATGGCCAAGGATTTCGGCATCATCGACAAGGTGATCGAGAAGCGGCCTGAAGACATGGTTCCGACGCCCCCGAAATCCTGATCGGCCCGAGACCGATGTGCCGTCCGGGGAAACGCGGATGGCACAATTTGTGCCCTTCCAGCGCCGCAATCCGGATGGTAACTCGTCATTTGGCGGCGCCGGAGACCGCCCTCATGGGGCTGGTTTGGACCGGTCGGCGCCGGGAAAGTATCGTTAATGAATTCTTGATTGTCAGGCCCTTAGCATGCTTCGTTAGGATCGAACGGGAAACCGGTGTCTGTTCGAAAGGGGATGTTAGTTCCAAGGTGAGTATGACAGTTTGGCAAAACGCCCTACGCCGGATTCGGGCGGCAGGAGACTGGGAATGAGCAAGGTCGGCAGTGGCGATTCAAAGAACACGCTCTACTGCTCGTTTTGCGGCAAGAGCCAGCACGAGGTTCGCAAGCTCATTGCCGGGCCGACGGTCTTCATTTGCGATGAGTGTGTCGAACTGTGCATGGACATCATCCGAGAGGAGAACAAGTCCTCGCTGGTGAAGTCGCGCGACGGCATCCCGACCCCGAAGGAAATCCGCAAGGTTCTCGACGACTATGTGATCGGACAGGATCACGCGAAGAAAGTGCTCTCGGTCGCGGTCCACAATCACTACAAGCGGCTCAATCACCAGACCAAGCACAACGACGTCGAGCTCGCGAAGTCGAACATTCTGCTGATCGGGCCGACTGGCTCGGGCAAGACGTTGCTCGCGCAGACGCTCGCGCGCATCCTCGATGTGCCGTTCACGATGGCAGACGCCACCACGTTGACCGAAGCGGGCTACGTCGGCGAGGACGTCGAGAACATCATCCTCAAGCTGCTGCAGAGCGCGGACTACAACGTCGAGCGCGCGCAGCGCGGCATCGTCTACATCGACGAGATCGACAAGATTTCGCGCAAGTCTGATAACCCGTCGATCACGCGTGACGTGTCGGGCGAAGGCGTGCAGCAGGCGCTTCTCAAGATCATGGAGGGCACGATTGCCTCGGTGCCCCCACAGGGCGGCCGCAAGCATCCGCAGCAGGAGTTCCTTCAGGTCGACACGACGAACATTTTGTTCGTGTGCGGTGGCGCGTTCTCCGGTCTCGACAAGATCATTTCGGCGCGCGGCCGTTCGACCTCGATCGGCTTCGGCGCGAAGGTGGTGTCGCCCGAGGACCGTAAGCAGGGCGAGATCTTCCGTGAGGTCGAGCCCGAGGATCTACTCCGGTACGGCCTGATCCCGGAATTCGTCGGTCGTCTGCCGGTTGTTGCGACGCTTGAGGATCTCGACGAGGCGGCGCTGAAGCGCATCCTCACCGAGCCGAAGAATGCTCTGGTAAAGCAATACCAGAGACTCTTCGAGATGGAGAACATCGACCTGACGCTGGCCGAAGAGGCCCTTGGCGCGATTTCGCGCAAGGCGATTGATCGCAAGACCGGCGCGCGCGGGTTGCGCTCCATTATGGAGGGCATCTTGCTCGACACGATGTTCGACCTGCCGAGCCTCGAGGGCGTCGAAGAGGTCGTGATCTCCAAGGAGGTCGTCGAGGGGACTGCCCGGCCGCTTTACATTTACGCGGACCGCTCCGATCGCTCCGAGGGCGCTGCGTCCGCCTGACGCGGCGTCGCTCTCCCAGGTTCCCGGAAACCGGCCCGCGAATCGTGCCGGCGCCAGCACAGCCGGTCGGGATTTTTGCTGGTTTCCAGCGGTTTACTTGACACATCGGGATGGCGCGCCCACCTAATGTGCACGGAAACCTACGATTTGATTCCGGGGTCGGGGTCCTACGGATCGCGCATCGTCCCGATGTGTCGGATCATTCCCCTCCGCCTTCGGGATTGTCCTCGGCGCTTCTCTACGGCTGCACACTGGTGGGCTGCGGGGAAGGGGCACAACAATTAAGGATCAACCCATGACCACCCAGAAGCCACGACCGGCTCCCGCTCCCGGCGAAACGCGCTCCTATCCGGTTCTCCCGCTGCGCGACATCGTGGTCTTCCCGCACATGATCGTTCCGCTTTTCGTCGGGCGCGAGAAGTCGATCAAGGCGCTGGAAGAGGTGATGAAGAGCGATACCTTCATCCTGCTGGCGACGCAGAAGAACGCTTCGGATGATGATCCGGCGACCGGCGCCATCTACGAGATCGGCACACTCGCGAGCGTGTTGCAGCTCCTCAAGCTGCCCGACGGCACCGTGAAGGTGCTGGTCGAGGGCGCGGAGCGCGCCAAGATTCTGCAGTACAACGAGCAGCGCACCGATTTCTACGAAGCGAGCGCGGTCGTTCTCGCCGACGACATGGGCGACAAGGTCGAGGCGGAGGCGCTGGCGCGCTCCGTCGTCACCGAGTTCGAAGGCTACGTGAAGCTCAACAAGAAGGTTTCGCCCGAGGTCGTCGGCGTGGTCCAGCAGATCGAGGACTACGGCAAGCTCGGCGACACGGTCGCCTCGCACCTCGCGGTGAAGATTCCGGACAAACAGGCGGTCCTTGAGACGACCGCCGTGCCGGAGCGGCTTGAGAAGGTGCTCGGCCTGATGGAGAGCGAGATCTCCGTGCTGCAGGTCGAGAAGCGCATCCGCACGCGCGTCAAGCGCCAGATGGAGAAGACGCAGCGCGAGTACTACCTCAACGAACAGATGAAGGCGATCCAGAAGGAGCTGGGTGACGAGGAAGGCCGCGACGAGCTCGCCGAACTCGAAGACAAGATCAAGAAGACCAAGCTCTCGAAGGAAGCGCGCGAGAAGGCGACGCACGAACTCAAGAAGCTGCGGCAGATGTCGCCGATGTCGGCCGAAGCGACGGTCGTGCGCAACTATCTCGACTGGCTGCTCTCGATCCCGTGGAACAAGAAGTCGAAGGTCAAGAAGGACCTGCTGCATGCGCAGCAGATCCTCGACAACGACCACTACGGGCTTGAGAAGGTCAAGGAACGCATCGTCGAGTATCTCGCGGTGCAGAGCCGCGCCAACAAGCTGACCGGCCCGATCCTGTGCCTCGTCGGCCCGCCCGGGGTGGGCAAGACCTCGCTCGGCAAGTCGATCGCGAAGGCGACCGGCCGCGAGTTCGTGCGTGTGTCGCTTGGCGGCGTGCGCGACGAGGCGGAGATCCGGGGTCACCGGCGGACCTACATCGGTTCGATGCCCTGCAAGATCATCCAGTCGATGCGCAAGGCGAAGACCTCGAACCCGCTGTTCCTCCTCGACGAGGTGGACAAGATGGGCGCCGACTTCCGTGGCGACCCGTCCTCGGCGCTGCTCGAAGTGCTCGACCCTGAGCAGAACCACACCTTCAACGACCACTATCTCGAGGTCGACTACGATCTCTCCAACGTGATGTTCATCACGACGGCGAACACGCTCAACATCCCGCCGCCCCTGATGGATCGCATGGAGATCATCCGGATCGCCGGCTACACCGAGAACGAGAAGGTCGAGATTGCGCGCAAGCACCTGATCCCGAACGCGATCACCAAGCACGGCCTCGATCCGAAGGAATGGTCGATCGACGAGGATGCCTTGAAGCTCCTGATCCGCCGCTACACCCGTGAGGCGGGCGTGCGCAATCTCGAGCGCGAGCTCTCGACGCTGGCCCGCAAGGCCGTGAAGGAGCTGATGCTCAACAAGAAGGCCAAATCGGTCACGGTTGCCGAGGCCAATCTCGCGGACTATCTCGGCGTGCCGAAGTATCGATACGGCGAGATCGAGGAGAACGATCAGGTCGGCGTGGTCACCGGGCTGGCATGGACGGACGTCGGTGGGGAGCTACTCACCATCGAGGCGACGCAGATGCCCGGCAAGGGCCGCATGACGGTCACCGGCAACCTGCGCGACGTGATGAAGGAGTCGATCTCGGCAGCGGCGTCTTACGTTCGCTCGCGCGCGATCGGCTTCGGCATCGAGCCGCCGAGCTTCGACAAGAGGGACATCCACGTGCACGTGCCGGAAGGCGCGACACCGAAGGATGGTCCCTCTGCCGGCGTCGCGATGGTGACCGCGATCGTGTCGGTGATGACCGGCATTCCGGTGCGCCGCGATGTCGCCATGACCGGCGAGATCACGCTGCGCGGTCGTGTGCTGCCGATCGGCGGGCTGAAGGAGAAGCTGCTTGCCGCCCACCGCGGTGGCATCAAGACCGTGGTGATCCCGGAGGAGAACGCCAAGGACCTGGTGGAAATCTCGGATCAGATCAAAGGCGGGCTCGAGATCAATCCGGTGTCGCGCATGGACGAGGTGCTGGCTCGTGCGCTGACGCGCAAGCCGGAGCCGATCGAGTGGGACGAGACCGCCGCGAAGCCGGTCGACGTGCCGGAAGCGGGCGTCGAGGACGAGCCGCCTGCGGTGATTGCGCACTGAGCGAATCGGATTCCAAGTCAACAAAAAA
>JBAVXH010000015.1:0-6583 GCA_049698215.1 Xanthobacteraceae bacterium
CCGAGGGGAATCCGCGCTCGAGAAATTTGCCGAGCACCTGCCGCAGCGTGCCGACGCGGCGCAGAACGGTTGCGACCAGCTTGCGCACCAGCGCGCGGTCGCGATCGGCGAGCGCCGCAAGCCCCGGATGCGCCTCGGCGCCATCAAGCTCGGCATCGAGCGGACGGCGCCGCCGCAGCACGTTGTCGAGGATATCGGCCGCAATGCGGCGCGCTGCGAGACCGGGAACTTCGGCGGGCGCTATACGTCTGGCCGGTGTCATGAGTTCCGTTTGTCTGGAGCGCCGCCCGAATCACTTTTCGCATTCTAACGAAGCCGAAGCGTGACGGTTCGCTTATCCGGCGGCTCAGCCCCAGGGACCGCGGCGCTGGCCCCATGGCCCGTGGGGAGCGGTCGCGGCGCGGGAGAGCTGCGAGCGCATGCTTCCGCCGCGGCCCATTTCGGCAGCGAACTGGTCGAGCGCCGCGATGCGGTTCTCGGTCGCGGGGTGCGTGGCGAACAGGTTGTCCCAGCCATGTCCGCCGGTCAGCGGATTGACGATGAACATGTGGGCGGTCGCGGGATTGTTCTCAGCCTGCTCGTTGGGGATCGCATGCGCGCCTTGCTCCAGCTTGGCGAGCGCGGAGGCGAGATAGCGCGGCTCGCCGACGATCTCTGCGCCGAGCCGGTCGGCCGCGTATTCGCGCGTGCGGCTCACCGCCATCTGCACCAGCATGGCGGCGATCGGCGCAAGAATCACCATCGCGAGCGTGCCGATCATGCCGAAATTGCTGCTGCCGCTGCTGCTGCTGCTGCTGCTGCTGCCGGAAAAGAACATGCCGAACTGCGCCAGCATCGAGATCGCGCCCGCGATGGTCGCGGTGATCGTCATGGTCAGCGTGTCGTGGTTGCGGATGTGCGCGAGCTCGTGCGCGATCACGCCGGCGGCCTCCTCGCGCGAGAGCGTCTGCAACAGGCCGGTGTTCACCGCCACCGCCGCGTTCTGCGGATTGCGGCCGGTCGCGAACGCGTTCGGTTGTGGATTGTCGATGATGTAGACGCGCGGCATCGGCAGGCCGGCGCGGTGCGCGAGTTCCTGCACCAGCGAATAAAGGTCCGGCACGGAGCGGGCGTCGACCTCCTGGGCGCCGTACATCGACAGCACCATGCGATCCGAGTTCCAGTAGGCGAACAGGTTCATGCCGGCCGCGACGACGAGCGCGATCGTCGCGCCGGCGGAGCCGCCGATCAGGTAGCCGACGCCCATGAACAGCGCGGTCAGCCCTGCCAGCAGGATGGCCGTGCGCAGATAATTCATTGTCCTCCTCCAGTCGCGGTAACGTGGTGCGGCATCAATTCCTAATCCGCCCAGAAATGGGAATGCCTCATGTCCGCTTCAAGCCGCTGCGACCGGATGCAGCATGCCGGTAACGTGTTGGATCGCTGGCGATTTCTACTCCGGCCTCATCCTGAGGAGGGCCGAAGGCCCGTCTCGAAGGATGGCCAGAAGCTCCGAGTACGCGGCCATCCTTCGAGACACTCGGCCTTTGGCCTCGTTCCTCAGGATGAGGACCGGCGTTAGCCAACGCTCCGCCGCCCAGTTGGCAGGGTGCGGGTACACCCTTCCCGAATTCCTTGTCCCTTCCGGAGAAGGGAAATGGAGCGCCGGGAGGCGCCAGGGCGCTGCGCTACGGCGCCCTTGGTGGGGCGCCGGTGCATTACGCCGGACACCCCAGCGCGCCTTGCAAGGACGAGGTTGCGAATCCCGTCCCGAGGCGCGCGCGTGCGGTGATCTGGAGGCTTGCGAAGCCTCGCCACCGAGACGCTGCGCCTCCCGGCGCTCCACCCCGCAGGCAAGTGTACGTAGCCTGCGGCGTTAACGGCGGCCGCATTGTCGGCGGCCCGTTCCCGGCGGCGTCGGCCCGTGCCATGAGCACGGAGCCGAAATCCCCAGGACAGACCGAAGATACAGGTTGTAGGACAAATGTCAAGACATAGGATCGGTGATGACGGATAAATCAACCGCCTTCGTCCTGGTGCATGGCGCGTGGAGCGGGGGCGGGCGCTATGCGCGCGTTGCAGCTTTGTTGCGTGCGCGGATACACGGTGTTCACGCCGAGGCGCGGCCGGACCGACGCGCGAAGTCGGCAGAACACGGCGAGTGCTGCCTCCGGTTCTTTATTCGGTCACGTATGCGCCAGGCTCGGCAGTCGGACGGGCCCGACAATTGACGCGGACGCTCCGCGAACGAACAGCGGCTCGTCAGAGTCGTCCAACCGAGAATCTCGAGCCGTGGCCCACCAGTCTTCCGTGTCGAAGCAAAATTCGACCTTGGTCACTCGCCGCTCAATGAGCTGTGGTAGGGCTCCACTCAAGTCGAAGGGTCGAGCGGCAATCACATCGTGAACGATCAGCCGCTCATTTTTGGCGGTGGCCGCGATAAGTGCGTCGAATTCGGGAAGCCAGAAAGCTGAAATCGAGCTGCCGCTCAAATGCCACAGCGCGATCGAATAATAGTTCGCCGCCGACAACGGCCCGCGGATGGGCACCGCTTGGCCGAACAGAGTCCGCAGCTTTGATCGCTGTGCGGCGTCATCAGGATCGAAGCGTGCAGCAGACGTTTTTGCCGGCGCAATCGAAACTTCGGCGAAAGATTGTTTCTGGGCAACGCGCCTAAAGCCGAAGCGCGGATAGAAGTCGACAACGCTGTCGTTGGCATACAATATGATTGGCTGATCCGGGTGGTCGAGTTCGCCAACAATCTCATCCATGAGTCTGCGTGCGAGCCCGCGCCCGCGATAGTGCGGTAGAGTCCCTACCGCGCCGAGTTGATAGCCCACGACAGCGTGCCCGTTATTGACCAATTGCATCCGGCTCCGGCCGACGGTGCTGACAATCTGCTCTCCGTCGAGTAGCGCGAAAACCTCGTAGTCTGTCGTCCACCCTCCGCGATCACGCCAGGCCCGCCAGTTGTTGGGACGAAAGATCTCTTGCACGTGCGCAAAGAATCGCAGGTGCCAATCAACGTCCGTGTTGCGTATGCTTAGCGCTTTCACGTCGAATTCTGCTTCTTGATTGACCATACTGGGTTTACGAAACGCCGACCCGGAACGACAAGTCGGCGGATAGTCCTGTGCGGCGGCGCTCCAGGTAGGTCCGAGCGAAGCTCGGCTTCATGGGGCATCACGTGATGCTCGATGAGCATGGAGACGGTGCTGCGCCGCGCGGCGGTGTTCGACCTCGGCGTCTCGCATCTTTCAGGCCTGCTCTACATGTTCGGCAAGACCGTCGAGGCCGAGAACGTGCATCCGCTGCAGAGCGGGTTGATCCGGCGCAAATACCGCCGCGATCGCCGCTACGGCATGCCACTCGAATCGCCGCTTACGTTCTATCCGCGCTGCGCCAAGGAATTTCTGGTGCGCTACGGGCGCGGGAGCCGGTCAGCGTGTGACGCCTACCGCACCACCATCACGGTCGTGCCGACGCTGACGCGGCTGTAGAGATCGACGACATCCTGATTGTGCATGCGGATACAGCCGTAGGAGACGAAGCCGCCGACCGAGCCCGGCGCGTTGGTGCCGTGGATCGCGTATTCGCCGCCCGAAAGGGTCAGCGCGGCGGCGCCCATCGGGTTCCTCGGTGAGCCGCCCGGGATCACGTCCGGCAATGATGGTTTGTCGCGCTTGACCACTGCCGGCGGCGACCAGGCGGGCTTGACGTACTTGCCGTCGATGCGCGTGGTGCCGGCCCACTGCTTGCCGGCCCGGCCGACGCCGACCGGATAGCGGATCGCGCGGCCGTCGCCGAGCACGTAATAGAGCCGCCGCTCATGCGTGCGCACCACCACGGTACCGGCGGAAACGCCCGGATCGCGGAACGCCACGACCTCGCGCGCCTGCGCGGGTTGCGCCGCGAACCATGTTGCGGTGACCGCAATTGAAGCGATCGCCCCGAGCGGGCGAGCAAACGGCCGCATGGAAATCTCCCATCCCCGCGCCTGGCCGCGCCACGCTGGCCAAGCGTCCTCTCTGTCCCAACGCCATGATAGCGCAGACCCTGCCGTTGCTCAGCGGTGACCTGCAATCAAGGTGAAAGAACAATCAAGATTTGGCAGGGACGGCAACCGCTGGACGCTCAGAAAACGCCGATCTGAAGCGGTTTTCGACGAGGTGTTGCAGCGAGGACGCGCTCATGCATGACATCGGGCAGCTCTGCGCCGCGCTCGAACGGACGAGCTTTCCGATCCTCGTGGTACGCAGGGCGCCGACGTACTATATTCGACGCGTCGAGGGATCCGGACAGATGTTCACCGAAAGCAAGCGCGTTCCGAAGGGTGGCGTCGTCATCATCGGCTCACTTTCGGACGCCACGCGGGAGCGTGTGGCAAAAGAGACTGGCGAGCCGACAAAAACGATCGGCTCGCCGCTGACCCACGTCATCGAGACAACCGCTACCAACCTCCGAAAACTGTCGCAAAAGATCAACAAGGTCGTCGGCACCGAGGCCGTGGTCGCCCCCCTGCTTGCCGACGGCGAGGGTAACCAGCTGGTCCCAACGGGCCGTATGCAGGTGCGCTTCAAGGAGCCGCCATCGGACAAGTCGCTGGCCGCGTTCGCAAAGCGGCACAAGGTGGAGCTCACACAGCGAAACAAATGGTCGACCCAGCAGGCCGAATTCGCGGTGCGAACCGACGATACGCGCTACTTTCCCGACGTGGCCGCTGAATTGAACAAGGATGCCAAGGTTGTGACGGCGTGGCCGGACGTGCGTGCCGCTTTCCGGCGCGGAGCGTGACTATTTTTTGACAATTGTGTATTTTGACCCCCTCAACCAAAAAGGGGGGCGCCATGAAGCTGCGATTTGGCAAGGACGCTTGGCTCGATCTTCAGCCTGTCTTGCTGGAAGCAGAGCCTGAGGCGGGGCCTCTCAGATTCGCCCTTGCGGGTCCCACGCGCTCGACATCGCCTGTCGCCAGAGCCGCAATCAGCCGGGCGGCGGGCGTTGCGGAGCGCGTTGTCACGCAGAAGTTTTCCGCGTCGCTGGATCTTACCAAAGCAGCTCTGGGGACAGCGGGGGCGGCGGCGGATCGCAAGCGCGTCGAGACTGCGGTCTTCCGCGACGCGCGCGGCACCCTGCGTGTGGTCTATCGCGAAGTGGTCGTCAGATTCTCCCCGGGTACCGCGCAGGCCGAGCGCAAGAAACTGCTCGACAAGTTTGGCCTGGAAGTGCGCAACCGGAATGCCTTCCGAAGGGATCAGCTCATCGCCTTCGACCCGAAGCGAAAGTATATCGCCGAACGGATGGTCGATCTGGCCAACGACCTGACCGAGACGGATGGGGTTCTCTTCGCATTCCCGAACTTCGTTTCCGAGTTTCAGCGCGCCGCGCCGCCTCAGCCGATCAACGCACAATGGCATCTCGGAGTCGTCGATATCCGGAAAGCCTGGGAGACGACCCAGGGTAAAGGCGTCGTCGTGGCGGTGCTGGATGACGGCGTCGATGTCGCTCATCCCAATTTGAAATCGAACATCAAACGGAATCCCGATCCAAACGAGTCGCGCGACAAGTTCGGCCGCGATTTTTTCGTTGGCGATGATGCGCCGGACCATTTCGATCCAAACCCGAAGCGGTTTCGGGCGCCCTTCAATGCGATGGCAGGGAACGACATTCACGGGACCTGTTGCGCCGGCGTGGCGGCGGCTGGCGGCGATGGTGGGGTGTTCGGCGCGGCTCCGGAGGCGAAAATCCTCCCGGTCAAGGTCTTCCACGCTGACGATCTCGCAACCGAATCCCGCGTGGCTGACGCAATCCGCTATGCGTCGCGGTTCGGCGATATTCTATCCTGCTCCTGGTCGGGACCGGAGTCGCCGGATATCCAGTTCGCCCTCCAGGAAGCTGGCGCAGGAAGGGATGGAAAGGGTTGTCCGGTGTTCTGCGCGACGGGCAACAACTTTGCCACCACCGTCGCATTCCCGGCGCGGTCGAGTTTTTCGATCGGGGTCGGCGCATCGACCGATCAGGAGAAGCGCGCGAATTACTCCAACCAAGGGCCGGAAGTGTCCATTGTGGCGCCCTCGAGCGGCGGCGCGAAGGGGATCTTCACGACCGATGTGAGCACCTCCAATCGCGGGTTCAACATCGGCGAAGCGGCGGCCGGCGGCACCGATGGTCTCAATACCAATTCGTTCGGAGGGACGTCCTCGGCGACGCCTTTGGTCGCCGGCATTGCGGCCCTCATGCTCTCCGCCCGTCCCGACCTCACGCGCGACGAGGTGCGAACTATTCTGCAGGACACGGCGGTGAAGATTGGGCCGCGGAATTCCTACGACGCCAACGGCCATAGCAACGAGTTCGGCTTCGGCAGGGTCGACGCCGCAAAAGCCGTGCAGGCCGCGGCGGCTGCCAGGCAGGCGATTGTCCTTCCCAAAAAGAAAGCGAAGAAAAAAGCCAGGCCGGCGAGCAAGTCCAAGGCCAAAAAAGCTTCCAAAAAGGGCAAGAAGAAGCGCGCCAAGCGCAGCCGCACGCGCTAGCCGCGGCCTTGCCGAAACGTGACAGCGCTGGCGGCGCGCCGGCGCGGCGGTATCATGGCACGATGCTGTCGCGC
>JBAVXH010000016.1:0-13363 GCA_049698215.1 Xanthobacteraceae bacterium
CGCCGACCTCGTCGGGGCTAAGCGTCATCGAGGGAACCGCGCCCGCCGCGAGCAGCGTGTTCGCCGTGAAGGCCTGCGCCACCGCATTGGTGATGCAATGCACGCGCGGCGAGCGCGCGCGCAGGCGCATCAGGATATCGGCTGCGATGTGCGGAAGCTCGGCCCGCATCTCAGCTCCCTCCGCCGGCATGACCCGGATCAGGTTCGATGGGTTGGCGCGCGCCTCTCAGCCCGGCGCAGGCCGGGCACCCCATAGAGATTGCGAGAGGAATCTAGCGAGGGGATGGAGGGGGTTCAAGAGGTGATCGCTCGGCGGCTTGCGCTTCTGCGAGCCGCTGTTTCTCTGCTTCGAGATTGCGCGAGAGGAAACCGGCAAGCGGCCATAAATGACCGGGCCGCCAACGAGGGCGGCCCCGGCGCTAGTCTAGAAGACAATGTCGGCCAGCAAGGCCCCCGTGATCGCGATGGAGGCGGCGCAGAGTGCCAGGCCGAAGACAAGCACCCAGTCTGTGTCACGGAGAGCCATCACAAGACCTACCCGCCGAGCCGCCGCCTGCGTTTTGAGGAAGCCTTGGCCGGGATTGGCCCCTCGTCCTCTGATTCCGGCGCGGCCGGTGCTTTCTGCACTTGCGAGGCTTCGAGATGCACCACACGCAGCAAGTAGACCAGGGTATCCAACTTGGCGTCCCGTGCCATGCGGATCATTCCAATCGTGAGATCCGCCAGATGCTTCGCGACTTCTGCTGATTGCCGCTCCACGCCGCCCCCTGTTCTGACTATCAGAACAATATTTTCTGTACAAACGAACAATTATTTCTGTGTATCAGAACACTATTTATACGGGCAGGCAAGAGACGTGCACGAGTCTTCGCGCGTTGGAGATGGCGAGCTGGGCAAAACCTCGATCGATATCGGCGGCCATGCGCTCAGCCGCCTCGCGGCGACTTTTCTTGCTTCTGCCGCCGTCCGGTGAAAAGAAGTCAGCTTCCGGTCGCGGCTTGCACGTGCAATTCCAGCAGTTGCGGTATCGTTTCGGGCGGGCGATTGCCAAACCCGCACTCGGTCGCAATCCCGAACTCCGGCCGCACGGCCGCTGCCGCTGTGATTCTCTGCCGCGTTCCGGCGATGCCGTCTGTCAGGTGGATCAGACCGAGGTAAAGCTCCGTTTCCGGCCGTAGCCGAAGGTCCGTCAATGGCGCGAAGTATTCGGGGTCAGAGCGATCGCGCGGCACCGGCATATGAACAAAATTAATCGGACGGGCCATTCGATCCGTCAGGGCGTTCGCAACGCCCACCATGAGCCTGACGCTCTGAGGCTCGATCTGATGCTTCCGATTGAGGTATCCGTAACAAAAATGGAAGCCGACATCGACCGGCTCGGGGATCCGACTCCCCAGTTCGGCCAATCGCGGCAAGAGCTCATCTTGCGCGGCGAAGTAGCCAAGTGCGCCTTCCATCGCCAGTATCTCATGCACGACGTCCCACTGCACGGCGAGATCGCTGTGCGGGACGGCATCCATGATCCGTTGCAACTCGTCGAATAGCCCCTCGACGTAGGGCCGTTCGACCGCTGATCGGTAAGCCGGGTCAATGAAGCTGCTCAGAAATGCTGCGGGCGCCGGAAACGTGACCAGAAACCTGGCCTTCTGCTGGATCGCCCCTGCGTTCCGCAGATCGCAGAACTCGCGATACGAGCGCCGCGCCTGTTCGGCAAAACCGAGCGCCCCGAACGAGATCTTCGTTGGCGCAATGCCGCGCTTTACCCGGAATTGATCGTAGACCCGATCCTGCACGACCAGACGCGTATCGGACGGCTCGAAGTCCGGGTTGTCGGCGACCAGGCTGCGCTGCAGCCTCACCCATCCCTTGTTCGTCTCGGTCTCGCCGTCCGAATATCGAAGGAGAAGATTCGACAGATAGGCGGAGGTCGCCTCCAGGACCTTTCGGCTGCTGCCGAGCGGCACGCTTCCAACCAGGTGAACTTTTCGATGAGCCATGAGGGCGCTACCGCATGGATGAAGCCGTAGCCATGGGTCCTGCTTGCTGTCGGAGCATCGCGCGATGCAGTATTCCAAGGCTGAATATGCTGACCGCAAAGATGAGCAGCGGCACGGTCATCACCGCGTACAGATCGGACAGCAGGAGCTGCATGCCCAGAAGATATCCGCCGAGCGCTGGGCCGAAGATTGACCCTAGCCGAGAGCTAAAGATCGCGCATCCAATTGCCTTCGCCCGGATTTCGCTGGGGTAATAGAGGCCGGCGACTGAGTGCACGCCATTGAACGCCCCCCCGGTAAGCATGCCCATCGCAAACATGGCCACCAAAAACTCGTTCTCGGATAACCCACCTGCGCCTACCCACAGCAGCAGCGGTATCGCAAGCAGCGGCATGATCGTGATGACGATGGCGCCGTAGCGGTCCAGGAACCGCATCATCAACAAGCTGGCGACGATCACGCCGACCGACACGAGCGATGTTCCCAGCGCAGCGGTCTTGGCGGTGACACCCAGCGAGTTCGCGAGCGTCGGGGTCCACGACGTGATGAAGTAGGTCGTGAGCGTCACTGTCAGATACGACACCCACAAAAGCGGCGTAATGAATCTCAGACGGCCAACAAACAACGGCGCGATGGACCAGGCCGACGGACGATCGCCGGGCGTAACGTCGGCCTCGTCGGCATCATCCAGCTTGAACCGGGTGTCGGACGAAATAGTCGCGGCGGGATCCAGCCTGCGCAGCGTCTTTATAAGCCCGTCCCGTTTTTTCCCGCTGAGCACCAGGTATTTCAACGACTCGGGCAGCGTGAAAAGGGCGACCAGGGCGACCAGCAAAGGCCCTATCCCGCCAATCCAGAAAATGAGATGCCAGCCATAGACTGGAACGAGCCATGCGGAGACCAGCCCGCCGGACATCAGGCCTAGATTCCACCCGACAACGCCGATCGTCACGACGCTGGCACGGAAGCGCTTCGGGACATACTCGATCGCCAGCGCAAAATTGACCGGAAGGAGGCCGCCCAGCCCGAGGCCGGCGAAGAACCGAAAGATGGCAAGATGCGTCAAATTGGTCGCCAGAAGACAGCACAGGGTGAAGACACCGAAGATGACGAGCACGGCGATCAAGGTTGGCTTTCGGCCGAAGCGGTCGCCGATCAATCCAAACGCCACGCTTCCAATGGCCATCCCGACAAAAGCGCTCGAGAAGACGATCGCCACCGCAGCGCGTTCCACCTGCCAGTCCCGGATGATCGAGGGAGCCGCGTAGGCCATCGCGCCGACATCGTATCCGTCGAAGAACATGATGAGGGCGGATAGAACGACGAACCAGACGATGAAACCGCTCACCTTTTGGCGCTCGATCACGTCGGAAACGTTCACGACGTGCATGTCGGTCCTCCTTTTGGCGTTAAAGGGTGCTGACGCCTTCCCTTATAGCTGATCTTGGCCGACTTTTGCGCCGACTTGCCTTTTGGAATGCACCACCGCCACCAGCCGCATCGCCACAACGTATCTGCTTGGGCTGATCTACCTGCCAGAACCATGTTATGAGTAGCTAGCCCATGCCAAGGAAACCGCCGACGCAAGATCGTCAGCCAGCCCAAGGGGTGCAGGCGCTTACGCTTGCGCTGCGCCTTCTCGAACAGTTGACGATGAACGAAGAACCAAGCCGGGTGACTGACCTCGCGGAGATTCTTCAGACCTCCAAGAACCGCGTGCATCGTCACCTCAGGACGCTCGTCCAGGCCGGATATGTGGTTCAGGACCCGGACACGGAGCGCTACGCACCCGGTATCCGGCTGATCCAGATGGGGAACGCGGTCGCCAACCGGTATGATCTGCTCTCGGTCAGCCGCCCCATCATGCAACGCTTGCGCAAGGCCTACGAGTTGACCGTCGTCCTTTCGCGCGTGGTTTCAAACCAGGTCTACGCGGTCGAGCAGCTGGTCGGTTACGCGCGCTCAAACCTCTCCGTGAGTATCGGAACGTATCTAGAGCTGCACAGCAGCGCTCAGGGCAAACTTGTGCTCGCCTTCGGGACCGACGATCTTCTTGAGACGATAATGAAGTCGCCGCTCAGCGCACACACGCCGCGCACGATTATCGATCCGAAAAAGTTGCGGAAGGCGGTTCTCGCGGTGCGGCGGCAGGGGTTTGCGACCAACTTCGGGGAGCGAGAGAACGGTGTGAACGGCGTTGCGGTGCCAATCTGCAAGCCAGGCGGAGAGCTATTCGCGACGCTCGTTTTGGTCGGGTTTGCCAATCAGCTCGATTGGGAGCCGGTGCCTCCGGTTGTCGACGAACTCAAAGCGGCCGCAGAGGAAATTCGTTCATCACTATTTGGCTAAGGAATTCTCTTAAAGTCGCGTCGGCGTGATGCCTTTGAATGTCAGCCGCAGCATCTTTGAACACGCTGCGAGTAGCCGGCTAGGTTTCCTGGCCTTGGGAGTCTGTTTCACGCGCGAGCGTCTCGGCGTTATCGACAAGCATTCCTCTTAGCGCCTTGCTTTCGATTTGACCGAAGGCCTCGAGCAGGCGCGTGGCACCGGCGACGGCCAAAAGGGACATGACCTTAGGCTCCCCGATTGCGGATGCATCTGCCGCTTCGTCAGGGCCGATCACTGTGGCCACCGGCACGTGAAGCGCTCTCGCGATCTGATGAAGACGGCTTGCGCTGACGCGGTTGACGCCCTTCTCATATTTCTGGACTTGCTGGAAGGTCAGGCCGAGTGACTTGGCGAGTTCCTCTTGCGACATCCTCCGCGAAAGCCTGATGGCGCGGATTCGATGACCGACAGCGACATCGATAGGGTCCGCACGCTTTTTCGCGGGTCCAGTCATGCAAAAATCCGCCGGACGGAATCCATGTAGCCACTCCGGTCGTCCAGGAGAGCCTTGCGTCTGAGGTACCAGCGCATTTTTCCGCCTAGGGCTGCGGAAGCTCAAGGGCATGATCGTTCTGTCACACAGAACAGTATTCTAATACTAGTTTGAAGAGTGGCACGGTAGGCTGTCAAGGCGGGCTTAATGCGACGTTCGACCTGAGCGAGCGTTGGGGAAAAGACCAGAAAAAGAAACGGGCCTCGCCGTCGGTGATGCGGTCGACCGTGCCGGTCAGCGCCATCACGGCGCGCGTGTCGCGCGCGGTGCGCGCGAGCGCCGCGTCCTCCGGCTCCGCCCCCGAGAGTGCCGCAAACTCCGCGCCGTTGAGCCGCACCGCGGCGGGGTTCTGCGCAACGAGCGACTTCGCATAGTCGGCGCGCGCGGCCGAGCGACAAGGCTTCAAGTGGTGGCCGAGGCTCGTTGAGTGATCATCGGCGGACGTGATCGATGTCCGCTTTCACCCAAAGAGCGGCGCGAGAGCAGACATTGCAGAACCGCTGCTCAGGGGCCAAAAGCAGTCATGCGAAAACGTCCTAGGCTATCGTCAGCCCAGTAGCGATCGGTACAGGTCGAGATAGCGGTCGGCCATGCGATCAACCGTGAAGCGCGCGGACACCACCGCCCGGCAGGCGGCGCGATCGATTTCGCCGATGCGATCGATCGCATCCACGGCAGAGTCGACACTGTCGACCAGGAAACCGGTCACGCCATGGTTGATCAACTCCGGCATCGATCCGCGGTTGGAGGCGATCACCGGCGTGCCGCAAGCAAGCGCCTCCACGACCGATAGTCCGAACGGCTCGTCGAAGTTTACAAGGTGCAGCAGAGCGCGCGCCGAACCAAGGGCTTGCGCGCGGTCCGCCCCGCCGATCGCGCCGCGAAATACGACGGAACGCTGATCGAGCGCGGGTGTGACCTGCGCGTCATAGTAGTCCTGATCCTGGACGATGCCGGCCATGATCAGCCGCCGGCCCGCGCGGCGCGCCGCCGCGATGGCCTCCGCGGCTCCCTTGTCCGGATGGACGCGGCCGAAGAAGAGCAGGTCTTCGCTGCCGCGCGGATCGAAGGGAAAGTCCTCCAGCCGGATACCGTGGTGGATCGTTGCCGCATAGCGCAGGTCCGGATGGCGGTCGGCGTCGCTGATCGCGACATAGTGAACGAGATCCTGGTACGCCTTGAAGGCAGGCAGGATACGCTGCGAGGAGAAGCCGTGGATCGTCGTCACCAGCGGCGTCGCCACCAAGCGCGAGAAGGCGAGCGGCACGAAATCGGCCTGGTTATGAATGAGGTCGAACTCGCTCGCGCGCTCGAAGACATGAGCGACGTGAAGCATCTCCCACACCTTCGCGTCGATGCTGGGGTCCTCCGAATAGGGCGCCGGGCAGACGCCGGCGAGCTTGGCCGCGGTCGCGCTGTCCTGCGTGGCGAACAGAGTCGTGTCGACGCCGCGCGCCACCAGCGCCTCGGTCAACAGGCTTGTCACCAGCTCCCACGGGCCGTAATGGCGCGGCGGGGTGCGCCAAGAGATCGGCGCCAGCATGGCAATGCGCACGATTGTCCTTCCTTAGTCAGCCATCAGGATCACGCCCTCGTCCGCGCGCAGCAGCAGGGCGCCGTCTCCGACCAGCGGCGCGCTGGCGACAGTGGACAAGAGCGGCTGGAAATCACTCGCCCAGTCCGGCAACGCCAGCTGATGCGACCGTCCGGCGAGATTCAGTGCCACGATCAGCCGCTCCGCGCCGTGACGGCGCTCATAGGCGAGCACTTCGCCTTCCGTGTCCAGCAGCGTTAAGTTGCCGATCGATAGCGCCGGGTGCGCACGCCTTACAGCCAGCAATCGGCGATAGAGCGTCAGGATCGAATGCGGTTCGCCCGCCATCCGCGCGACGTTGCGCGTCGGCCAGTCCTCATTGAGCGGCAGCCACGGCTTGGCCGTGGTGAAGCCGGCATTCGGGCTTCCGTCCCACGGCAATGGTGTGCGCACCGGATCGCGGCCCAGGCCGAGCCCGGGCTCGCGCAGTTCGCGCGGGTCCGCAATCTGGGCAGGCGGGATCGCGACGTCGCTCAAGCCCAGCTCGTCGCCGTAATAGAGGGTGGGTGTGCCGCGTAGCGTCAGCAGCAGCATCGCGGCGACGCGGGCTTGGGGCTGTCCGCGCTTTGTGGCGACGCGCGGCCGGTCATGGTTCCCGAGCACCCAGTTCGGCCAGCCGCCCGGAGGAAGCGCCGCCTCATAGCCGGCGATCAGCGTTGCGAGCGCGCGCGCCTCCCACGAGGCATCGATGAGTTGGAAGTTGAACGGCAGGTGCACCTCTGCGCGCTCCCGGCCGTAATAGCGCATCAGCCGGTCGACCGGCAGGTAGACCTCGCCGATCAGCACGCGCTCGCCTCGCCCCTTGGCGCCATAACTGTCCGCGATGGCACGCATGTCGGCCGCGATGGCGTGCACCTCGGGCTGGTCGGTCGAATTGAGCTGGAGCACGCGGTGCATGTCGCCCATCGCCGGTCGATAATCGGGGTTGAGGGGATTGTCCGGGAAGTCCGCCGCCTTCACCATGTGCCACAGCACGTCGATGCGGAAGCCGTCCACGCCGCGGTCGAACCAGAAGCGCATCACATCGACCATCGCCGCCTGCACAGTCGGGTTGCGCCAGTTGAGATCGGCCTGCTCCTTGAGGAAGGCGTGATAGTAATATTGGCCTGTGGACTCGTCCCGTTCCCAGGCCGAGCCGCCGAAATCGCTGATCCAATTGTTCGGAGGCCCGCCATCCGAGGCGCCGTCGCGCCAGATGTACCAGTCCCGTTTCGGATGATCGCGCGCGGAGCGGCTCTCGACAAACCAGGGATGCCGATCGGAGGTGTGGTTGGGGACGAAGTCGAGGAGGACCTTGAGCCCGCGTGCATGGGCTTGCGCAAGCAGATCGTCGAAATCGGCGAGCGCGCCGAAGCGTGCATCGACCCCGCAATAATCCGCAACGTCATATCCGAAATCGACCATCGGCGACGGATAGAAGGGCGAAATCCAGATCGCGTCGACGCCGAGGCTGGCCAGATAGTCGAGTCGCCGCGCGATTCCCTTGAGGTCGCCGATGCCATCGCCGTTGGTGTCTTGAAAGGAGCGCAGATAGATCTGGTAAATTACGCCGGTCTGCCACCAGAGCGCGCTCATGTGAACAGATCCTTCCGCCTGCGAGTGATGCGGCAGGCAGGCGCACCGGCACCCCGTTTGCAAGCCCATCTTGCTCGACAACCGGGGCGCATCGACAAGCTCGACTTGAGCGCGTCGGCAGGTGTTAGCACGTTTGCGTACCTTATCCTGACGAACATTCCAGATGGCCATTGCTACGTCAGCTTCGGGTCCATTACCGGACATGTGGGCTCCGAATTGCGATGTCCGCTATTGCCCCGAAAGCAGGCGTTGGTCAGCGCGAGCCGGATGTCGCCTCAGAGCCATGTCGCGCACATGGCGCGCGGGCAAGAGCGCCAATCGATCATCGACGCGCTGCCCGGACGAGAGAGCGGCAAGAGCAAAGACTGGAACGAGGGATTCGACGCTGCGATTGCAGGCGTCATCGCCGTGCTCGTTGAGTGATCATCGGCGGAGGTGATCGGATCTTCAGTGCTTCAAGCTCTGGATGAGCGCGGCGATCTTGATCGTGGCGAATTTGGAGAATGTGTCAGAGACCGCATATGGCAAAACGATCTGGTCGTTGTGCCGCATAGCTCCGCATGTATAGACGACGTTGGGAACGTAGCCCTCGCGCTCCGACGGTTCAGGCCGGACCAGCGGCTCGTGTGATCGCGCAAGAACCTTGGACGGGTTGTTCTTGTCGAGGAGCACTGCGCCGATCGAATATTTCCGGACCGGACCGACGCCGTGGGTCAGCAGCAGCCAGCCCTCGTCGAGTTCGATCGGCGATCCGCAATTGCCGATCTGCACGAATTCCCACGGAAATTGAGGCTTCAAAATTGCAACGCCGCCGTCCCAGGAATGCAAATCGGTCGAATAGATAAGGTAAAGGTTCTCATTATCCTGCCGACCGATCATGGCGTACTTGCCGCCGATTTTTCGAGGGAACAAGGCCATGCCTTTGTTCCGTGCGGCGGCTCCGCGCAGGGGAGACATACGAAAGGAAATGAAATCGACAGTCTCGATCAACTCAGATCGGATCGCCGTGCCGCTGTAAGCCGTGTATGTCGCGTAAAAGATCTTTCTCCCGCCATCTTCGAATTCCACAAAGCGCGCATCCTCGATGCCGTTCGATTGGGAAAGCGTGACGGGAAAAATCACCCGCTCGCTGATATCCTCGTCCGGCTTGAAGATCACTTCGACGTCCTCTCCCTCCGCGCCCGATCTCCGATGTGTCACTTTCGGAATTGTAGCAAGACGAGCTGTCGGATCGACCGAGACGCTGCCGTCGGCAGCGATGCATCCTGATCGAAACGTCAGGGACGAAACATGCCCTTCCCCAACCGCACGAAGGCTTAGGATGAAGCGACGACCGCCTTCCGGTGCACCGGACTGATCAGGATGGGAGACGATGCTGGGATTGAATAGCGCAGACGCCTCGAAGGAGTATTCGTGTAGAAAATATGCTCCGACCAGTTGGCGCTGGACCTTGCTGAAATTCCCATGAGGCGAAAAGGCGTCTTCCATCTCGTCGGCACGCGTTTCGAAGGTCGCCAGCAGGTCGCGGTGGCGGCCTTGAAAGTTCTCAAGGACATCGGCCAGTTGGCTGGCTGCCATCTCCGGATCGAGCGTCATGACCCGCCCGACTATATGGTTCGCCCGGGTCTTGTCGGTCGGGTTGAGGTCGCGTGGTTCGATTGCCGGCTTGAACGGGCGCACGACCACCCGCGCCGGATCGGGGCGCAGATGGAGAGCCTGCCGGTTCAGGAATGTAACTTGCGACAAGGCGCCCTCGGCTTGTTGATTGGGATTTGCAGAGCTCAAGCACGCAAGGCGTGAATAGGCGTACGTCGAACGGCGCTGTCGCCGCTTGCACGAGCGAGTTCACGAATTTCCGCAAGGCTGAGAAGATAGGACACAACCGACTCGCCGCCCCTATTCTCATTCGGGCGGTCGCGATGCAAGCCATCACGACAGCTGCCGGTCTCAAGGTCAACCAGGGGCAGCATCAGATCATTGCTGCCGAGAAACCAGGCGAATACGCGCCCCGCGTCAGCCCTCCATGCGAGATCGCCGTCGCTACGCCAGGCCGCAAGGCAGGCCGAGATCGTTGCCGTCGCCTCCAAAGGCTGCTGATCGAACGCCTGCGGCTCCTGGCGCTGATCACCGAACCCCTGCGTTCCGACGGGCCTGAACAAGCCCGCGGGCGTCGTCTGTCGTGTCATCAGCCAACGCAAGGATTTCAGGCCGGCCTCGACATAGCGCGGCGTTCCGGTCGAATTTCCTGTCACAATCAGGGCTTGGGACAAGCGCGCATTGTCGTAAGAAAGCCCCTCCTCGAACCAGATCCAATCCTTGGTCTCAACGATGGACAAGATCGACATCAGCTTGTCGGCAAGGAGTTGCCGGACACGTTTGGCCGAGGAATCCTCTGCGGTCACGGCGCAGTAGGCGTCCAACCCAAGCAGTGTGAAAGCCCAGGCGCGCGGGGAGCTGAAGTTCTCGGCCGGCAGCAGCGCCTCGGCGAACAATGCGGTGGCCCACCGCCGCCGCGACGCGCTTGTATCGCCGCGCGCGCACTCACCCAAAGCCCAGAGTGTCCGCCCGTGACTATCTTCAGAACCCCGATCTTCAAGCCAGCGTCGATCAAAGCTCATGAAGTTGCGAAACCGCTTGGTATCCGGATTCCAGGCATGCTGGACAAATGCAGCAAATCGGGCCGTCAAGGCCTCGGGCAGGCGCTGGTCGCCGGAGCCGTTGAGCGCACAGGCCAACAACAGCGCTCTGGCATTGTCATCGACACAATAGCCGTGGTCACGATCCGGCACGGAATGAACGGCATGCTGGAACAGCCCGGTGTCGTCGCACATCGACAGAAGATGATCGGTCCGCACCTCTGGCGCTGCGTGGCTGGCGCGCGAGGGCATATCCGAGTCGAGTCGTGCAATCACTCTGAGCCGATGCCCTCGCCGCGCGCTCTCGAAAGCCGTCATGTAGCGCTTTGCGGTTTGCTCCCATGTCATCGGCCGGCTGCTCACGTAGGCGAGCTTGCGCATGGCTTCGCGTCGGGGATGGTCAGTCAATAATCCCGCAATCTCGCTGCCGATGGCCGCGGAATTGGCAAACGGGACCAGAATGCCACGGCCGTCGGCCAGCAATTCCTGCGCGTGCCAATAAGGCGTGGAAACGATCGCCTTTCCGAGCGCGAAGCTGTAGGCCAGCGTGCCTGACGTCATTTGCGACGCGTTGAGATAGGGCGTGACGTAGACGTCACACATCGCGATGAAATCCAATAGCGTCGCTTGATCGACGAATTGATCGAGAAAGACGACATGGTCCTCGACGCCGACTTCCCGTGCGCGCGCCACAAGGCTGTCGCGGTAGGCTTCGCCCTGTTGCCGAACGAGATTGGGGTGCGTTGCGCCGAGAACCACATAGACCGCGTCGGGGCAGCTATTCAGGATTGCCGGCATGGCATCGATCATGAATTCGATGCCCTTGCTCGGAGAGAGAAGTCCGAACGTCAGAATGACGGTTCTGTTGCTGAAACCCAACTTGGCCTTCGCCTGGCCGGGTTCGACAAACGGAAAGTCGGGAGTCCCGTGCGCGATAACCTCGATCTTTTCTGTCGGTACCCGATAGACGGTGCGCAGCAGGTCTCGGCCTTTCTCTCCCATGACGACAACGCGCGACGACAGCTCGATGATCCGATCCAGGACTCCGCGTTGCACCGGTGTCGGCTCGGATAAAACGGTGTGAAGCGTCGTGACGACCGGCATGGTCAGCCGGGAGAGCAGCGCCATGATGTCCCCGCCGGCTTCGCCGCCGAAAATACCGAATTCGTGCTGGAGCGAAACGATTTCAAACTGACCGGCATTCAGGAAGTCGGCCGCCCGCACGTAGTCTTTGATTTTGTCGTCGTTGATTTGAACGCGAACGACAGACGGATAGTCGTAGCTATGACCGTGATCGGTCATCGCCACGATTGATGTCTCCACCTGCGCATCGGATGCTGCGATTGCCTGCTGCAGATCGGTGGTGAACGTTGCGATTCCACAACGACGCGGGAGCGAATTGCCGATGAATGCTAGCCGGCTCAACTGGGTCACAATCCCACCTCCGTCGATAGGTCAGAGCGCCCAGCTGCTGCTGCCGGTGATTGTGAGGGGGGCATCGCGAGCTGTCGGAATTCGAATTCCGAATCCTGTTGACCAAGCTCTTGCAGCAAGTTCGGATTCGGCTTGGGGCCCAGATAGGCCAGTAGTCCCTTGAAACCGCGGGTTCCGACCTTGACGTTCGTGCGGTCCGCTTCCACGAAGATCGCTTCGCCCACGAAGGCGTTCATCTCCCTGACTTGGGCGTATCCTTCGATGACCAAGACCCAGGTCTCTTGCTCAGCGCGCAGCTCCCAATGCGAATTCGGCGGCAGGTCGATCCGCTCAAGAACGAAATGTGGACTGGTAACGAGCACGGATCTGGTATCGGTCATCTGGCTCGGAGTGGATTGACATTCCGCGGGCCCGGCGTTTGCCGCCGCCACCGCGTTATCAATGTGAATTTCGCGTTGCCGACCATGATCGAAGAGGCGAAACGTGGTGTCGCTTCTCTGCTGGATTTCGGCCAGCACAAGTCCAGGCCCGATGGCGTGAATGGTCCCGGCCGGGACGTAGATGACATCGTCCTTGCAAGCCGGACGCCATTGGATCAGGTCCGCGATCGAACCATCCTCGATCGAAGCCCGCAATTGCGGAGGCGTGAGCTTGTGCTTCAGCCCGACGGCAACTTTGGCCTCGGGTGTCGCGGACAGAACGTACCAAGCCTCGGTCTTGCCGTTCACGAGGCCGATTGAATGCGCGAACGCATCGTCGGGGTGAACCTGAATCGACAGCGGCTGTTTGGTGAACAGCAATTTGAGCAGCAGAGTCGAATCTGGCGCTTTGACATCGGAGCGCTGAAACCAGAGCTCGCCGATCGCGACACCGTCCGGCTCGATATCGCTCCAGGGCAAGAGGTTGGTGCTCCCCCAAGGCTTGCTCACAACTCGCGTGCAGGCATGCTCGATCGCCACGACGTTCTCCAGTACGGCGCGGATGGCGCCGGCATAGGCCGGGAGAGTCCCGCTTTCGGGTGACGTGCCCGATCATTGCTGTCAGCAAATCAAAGCGGCCGGATCGCGAAGCGGCTGCAAGCCTTCAAGACACGGGCCGCTATCTGTGGCGCCTCTCACGCCCCGGGAATGTAGCTTCGCCGTTCATTCCCGGCAGGTGTCAATTCTGCTTGTGCAGGAACCGTGCGATCATTCCCCTGCGCGCCGCCGTCTCGGAGAGCTCGCCGACCGCCGTGGCATTTTCGAAC
>JBAVXH010000017.1:0-6015 GCA_049698215.1 Xanthobacteraceae bacterium
CTTCGGCAAGCTCAAGGAGTTCAAACGCATCGCCATGCGCGCAGACAAAACCGATCAGAGCTTCGCCGCCATCATTCATCTCGCCGCGGCCGTGATAAACTCCCGATGAATCTCAACAGGCCTTAGCCTATAATCGCGCCAAGCAACCGGCTCTGGAAGCCGCGGCAAACACGACAGGGAGGCGGGCGACCCATGAAAGACATCACCCTCGACGTGAACGGCAAGCAGCACAAGGTCAATGTCGATCCCGACATGCCGCTGCTCTATGCGCTGCGCGACGACCTCGGCCTCAACAATCCGAAGTTCGGCTGCGGGCTCGCCCAATGCGGCGCCTGCACGGTGCATCTCGACGGCCAGCCGATCCGCTCCTGCGTGACGCCGGTCTCCGACGCGGCAGATCGCAAGGTGGTGACACTCGCGGGCCTCGGCACCGCCGAGAAACCGCATCCACTGCAGACCACCTACATCGAGGAGCAGGTGCCGCAATGCGGCTACTGCATCAACGGCTGGATCATGACCGCCGCGGCGTTTCTCGCCGAGAAGAAGAAACCGAGCGAAGCTGAGATCAAGCAGGCGCTCGAGGGCTTGAAATGCCGCTGCGGCACGCATGTCAGCATCCTCAAGGCGGTCAAGCGCGCCGCCACGATGATGGGTTGAGGGAGGCACACATGACCAGAATGGAAAAGCGTTCCGCGTTTTCCCGCCGCGCGCTCTTGAAGGGCGCCGGCGCGCTCGTCGTGTCGATCGGTTCGCCGCTCGGCCTCGATGCCCTGCTCGCGATCGACAAGGCGCATGCGCAAGGGTCGAAGCCCCCGCTGATGCCCGACCAGTTGTCCTCCTACATCGCGATCAATGCCGACGGCACGGTTTCGGCCTTCTTCGGCAAGATGGACATGGGCCACGGCCTGTTCGTCGCGATCGGACAGATCGTCGCCGAAGAGCTCGACGTGCCATTCCGGGCCGTGACGGTGTTCATGGGCGACACCGCCACCTCGGTGAACCAGGGCGGCGCCTCCGGCTCGACCGGCATCCAGTTCGGCGGCAAGCAGATGCGCATGGCGGCGGCGGAAGCGCGCCGCGTGCTGCTTGAAATGGCGGCCGAGAAGCTCGGCACGCCTACGGATCAACTGATTGTCGTGAACGGCGCGATCAGCGTGGCGTTCAATCGCGACAAGAAGACGAGCTACGCCGAGCTGATCGGCGGACGCTACTTCAACGTCCAGCTCGACTGGAACAAGCAGTGGGGCAATCCGCTCTACGCCCCCGGCAAGGCGCAGCCGAAACCGCATACCGCGCATAAAATCGTCGGCCAGCCGATCAAGCGCGAGGACGTGGCGCCAAAAGTGTTCTGCCAGGAGGATTTCTGCACCGACGTGAAGGTGCCCGGCATGGTGCACGGCCGGGTGATCCGCCCGGCGATCGCGGGCGCGGTGCCGGTCAAGGTCGACGAAAACTCGATCAAGGACATCCCGGGCGTGAAGGTCGTGTGGCAAAAGGACTTCCTCGGCCTGATCGCCGAGAAAGAGTGGGACGCGATCCGCGCAGCCGAGAAGCTGAAGGTCGAGTGGTCGCGCTCGGAGCCCACGTTCCCCGAGACGGCCGCCATCTACGACCACATCCGCAAGGCTCCCGTGCGTAAGCGCGACGAAGGCAAGCCGGTCGGCAATGTGGACGAGGCGTTCCGCGCCGCCGCGCGCGTGGTCGAGGCCGAATACGAATGGCCGTTCCAGTCGCACGCCAGCATGGGACCGGCGTGCGCGCTGGTCGAGATCAAGGACGGGCAGGCGACCTGCTGGACCGGCTCGCAGAAGTCGCACTTTGTGCGCGACGGCGTCGCCGTCATGCTCGGCCTGCCGCCCGACAAGGTACGCGCAATCTGGGTGCCGGGCCCCGGCGCCTATGGCCGCAACGACGCGGGCGATGCCGCGATGGACGCGGCCGTGCTCGCGAAGGCAACCGGCCGGCCCGTGCGACTGCAGTACATGCGTGATCAGGGGACAGGCTGGGACCCGAAAGGGCCGGCCTCGATCCATCGCGCCCGCGCCGCGATCGATGCCGCCGGCAACGTCATCGCGTACGATTTCTTGAGCAAGGGCTTCTCGCGCATCGATGTGCTGATGAACGAGAGCAAGGCGGCCGACACGCTCGCCGGCCATCTGCTCGGCGCCGAGCTGAAGGTGAATGACGGCTTCGGCGTCCCCGCTGAAGTGTACGAGTTCGCCAGCAAGCGCACGGCCTGGGAAACGATCGCGCCGCTACTCGAACGCGCCTCGCCGTTGCGCTCGGCGCATCTGCGCGACCCGGTCGGGCCGCAGATCCACTTCGCGAGCGAGTCCTTCATGGACGAGGTCGCGCATGCGGTCGGCGCCGATCCGGTCGAGTTCCGCTTGAAGTACCTGAAGGCGCCGCGCGACATCGCGGTGATCAAGGCTGCGGCTGAGCGCGCCAAGTGGGAGACGCGGCCCTCGCCGCGCCGCGACCAGACCGGCAACAAGGTGTCGGGACGCGGCATCGCGTATTCGCAACGCAACGGCACGGTGTGCGCCGTGATCGCCGAGGTCGACGTGGACCGCGCGTCAGGCAAGATCTGGGCGCGCAAGTTCACCGTGGCGCACGATTGCGGGCAGATCATCAACCCGGACGGCCTCGTCAAATGCATCGAGGGCAACATCGTGCAGGGCATCAGCCGCACGCTGTGGGAGGAAGTCACCTTCGACAAGAATGCGGTGACCAGCGTCGACTGGCTGACCTATCCGATCCTCGACATCACCGAGACGCCGGAGACGGTCGACTGCGTGCTGCTCAACCGGCCGGAGGCACCGCCGACCGGCGCGGGCGAGCCCTCGATCCGACCGGTGGCGGCCGCGATCGCCAACGCGATCTTCGATGCGACCGGCGTGCGCATCCGCCGCGTGCCGTTCTCGCCTGACCGCGTGAAGGCCGCGCTATCGTAGGCTCCGCTCTCTCGCTCCCCTCCCCCTTGTGGGGAGGGGTTGGGGGTGGGGGTAGATGTTTCCGGCTACGCCGTTGCCACACGCACGACCCCCCTCCCTAACCCTCCCCACAAGGGGGGAGGGAACGGAGAGACTGAGTGCCCCTCACATCGCAAACAATCCGGAGCCCTCCATGACCGTCGTCGACGTGCACACCCACATGCTGACCCTCGAATGGATCAAGCTCCTGAAGCAGCACGGCGGCGTCTACGACGTGAAGCCAACGCGCGCCGGCCAGAACTCGATCTGGAAGGATGGCGCACCGTTCATGACGCTGTTCCCCGGCATGTGGGACTATGACCTGCGCATCAAGGCGATGGACGCCGCGAAGGTCGACCTTGCGGTGATCTCGCTCACCTGCCCGAACTGTTTCTTCGGCGATCGCGCGACGAGCACGAAAGCAGCGCGAATCGTCAACGACTCGATGGCCGAGCAGGCACGGGCACGTCCCGACCGCATCCGCTGGCTCGCCTCCATCCCGTGGCAGTATCCCGACGATGCGAAGGCCGAGTTGGCGCGTGCCGTGAAGAATGGCGCAGTCGGCGTGATGCAGCTGGCCAATGTGGTGGGCGCAGAGCTGACCGACGAGCGGTTTGCATCCGTTTGGACCGAGATCGACCGGCTCGGCCTGCCGGTGCTGATCCACCCCGGCACGCCGCCCGGCATGGCGGCCATGAACCTCGGCGAGTTCGGCATGGTACCGCCGATCGGCTTCATGATCGACACCACGCTCGCGTTTGCGCGGATGATCTTCTCAGGGTTCCTCGACAAATATCCGAACGTGAAGCTGATCGCCGCGCACGGCGGCGCGACCTTGCCGTACCTCGCCGGGCGCCTCGACCGCTGCCACGAGATGATCCCGGCGTGCTCGGCGGTGATCAAGGACAAACCGAGCGAATACCTCAAGCGCATCTGGTACGACACCGTGGTGTACGATCAGGGCGCGCTCGAGATGTGCATCGCGGTTGCGGGCTCGGCGAACCGTGTGCTCTACGGCTCGGACTACCCGCACAATATCGGCGATATGGAAGGATGCTTGGCGCGCGTCGATGCACTCCCTGCCGCGCAGGCGAAGCGGGTGAGGGGAGACGCGGCGCGGGAGTTGTTTGGGCTGTAGGAGCGCACCACGTGCGCGCTTTCCCTCTCCGCTTGCGGGAGAGGGTGGACGCGAACGCAGTGAGCGGCCGGGAGAGGGTTTTTTCACGCAGCAATGCCCTCACCCGCCTCACTCGCTACGCTGGCTCGCACCCTCTCCCGCAAGTACGTAGGACGGATTAGCGAAACGTTTTCCGCCATTTCTCGCAGCGCGACGCGCGGGCGACTTTGTTTCGCTATGAGCCGAGCAGGCGACGCTCGCGCCGAAATACATCGACGAGATAATCAGTGAGCGTCTTTATCCGTGGAACCCGCGTGAGATCCCGGCGTACGACAAGCCAGACCTCGCGCTCTGGAAGTTGAGCCGGAAATGACACAGCGACCAGACCTGGCTCCAAAGCGGCCACGTACTTAGGCAAAAGCGCGATGCCATAGCCGCAGCGTGCCGCCGCGGCTTGCATCGTCTGGGTACTGGACCTGAATGAAAATCGGTTGTCTGCAAACTCGCGATTAAGCCAGGTCGCTTCCGCGATGAAATCGCTTTCCTCATCGTATCCGATATACTCTGGCGTCTTCCCCCGTTTGACCTCGTCGCGGTAAGCAGGTGATGCATAAAGCCCGAAACGAAGCGTGGCGACGCGCCGCGCGATCAAGTCGCTATCCTTCGGCGAACCAAACCGCAGAGCCATATCCGCCTCACGCCGCGCAAGGCTCACCGCACGCGAATGGCCGATAATTTCGAGATCGATGAGAGGGTATTTCTGCCGGAAACCGGCAAGCCGATCGACCAGAAAGCGTTCGGCAAGCACCCGGCCCACAGCCAGCCGAATCAGCCCGCTTAACTCCGAACCTGCATCCAGGCGGCGCTGAACGGACAGCGCCGCCTCGTCCATGACGCGCGCGTCGTCGAGGACCGTCTTCCCTTGCGCGGTAAGGGCATAGCCGTCCGGCCGGCGATCGAAGAGCGGGTGCCCGAGCGCGGTTTCAAGCGCTACGATACGACGGGACACGGTAGCATGATTCACGCGCAGGACACGCGCGGTCGCAGAAAGCGTGCCATGGCGCGCCAAGGCTGCGAAATAGCGAAGGTCTTCCCAGTCGAGCGGCCCTGTGCGTTTTTTATCCGCCATGGATCGATAATACAGAATGGGCGCACAGGAGGGGACAGAATAATTGTGCCTCCAAACGTGTTTGGAGGATCCAATGACCATCTTGGCGGGTGCATCTGCGTGGCGACGCTTATCGTTTTTTGTAACAGCAGAGCGGAGTTTGCATATTCTCGGCGGTGTCCTGCGTGCGCTGCTGCACCGCCACGAGCTGGCGCAGCTCTTGGAGAAAGATGATCACTTACTCTCCGATATGGGCGTGCCTCGCGAACAACTTGAGAGGGCGCTCGCTTGCGCCTTGTGGCGCGATCCTTCCGTTGAACTTGCTTCGTATGTCGGGCGTCGACTCAAAGGAAGAGCTGGTCTAGCCCCTAGCCGTAGGGCGGGTTAGCGAAGCGTAACCCGCCAACTTGCTGCTTCGCCCACACCGAATTCTTCTGAGGGGTTTAGGCCTTCGGCTAGGGATTCCGCGCATTCCGGGAGTGCGCTGACGAGCCGCGAAATCGTGCGCCTATTGGCTCACGCAGGTGAGCGTGTAGTTCGACGCGCATCACGCGCCACCGACTCTGTTCACGAAATGTTCTTGACTTCATTCCTCCGCTATGCTTTCCTGCACCCATCTCGGCTCGGACCCGCGCCCCCGTCATGACGCGGCGCGCGGCCAGCGGGGAGCGGCGTCCGACAATGACGGCCGCGGTGGAGCGCCGGGAGGCGCCTCCTCGCCTTTCCGCCCGGTTCGCACCCGGACGGGATTCCCGAGGGCGCGTCTGCGGACGGAACTCGCAATCCCGTCCTGCCTGGCGCGCGGCTACGGCCAGGGG
>JBAVXH010000018.1:0-2954 GCA_049698215.1 Xanthobacteraceae bacterium
CGGCAACCCGCGCCTGTTCGCCGAGGCGCTCGCGGTGCAGCTCGATCTCACCGGCGTCTCCGCCGCCGAGATTATGGACGCGCAGCGCGCGATCGAAACGCTCGCCGCCGAGCTCGCCGCCGAGAACGCGACCGCCGCCGACCACGCCCAGCTCAACCGCCTGCTCGCCGAAGCGGAAGCGCTCATCGCCGATGCGGCGGCCTACACCCGCTCCTGCCGCGATTTCCATCTCGCGGTCGCCGAGGCGTCGCACAACCGCGTGCTGGTGACGCAGCTTCTTTCGCTCCAGCACGTGTCCTGGCCTTCGGAGAACCGCACGCTGACGCCCGAAGTGGCGCGCCGCGTACTTTCTGTGCATCGCGAGCTCGCCACGCTGATCGAGATGCGCGATGCCGCCGGCGCGCGCCGCCTGATGGACGACCACGTCAAGATGATCCGCGCGCGGCGCGTCGCCGAGCATGCGCACGACACCGATCACTGCTGCTAGACAAAACGCCAAGGGAGGACCGCCATGGCCGAGCACAAATTCCTGATCCAGCCGCACTTCCGGCTGCACGAGTGGGTCGCCGAGCAGAAGGGCTACTTCGCCGCCGAAGGTCTCGACTACGACTTCCAGGAGACCGTGCAGTCAAGCGACGGCAAGGCGCATGCGCAGGGCGACAAGTCGGGCGCGATGCAGTCCTTCGAGAAGGGCCGCACCTCGGACATTTCCTGTGCCTGCCACTGGACCGTCAACGTCGCGGCCGCGAAGGGCCACGGCAAGCTTTACGGCGATGCCTATTCGGTCTCGCCCTGCGGCGTGTTCGTGCCGCCGGATTCGAAGATCACCTCGCCCGAGCAGCTTGCCGGCGTGCCGATCTCGGTCGGCTACCAGTCGGGCAGCCACTACGCGACCATCCAGGCGCTCGAGCAGTACATGCCGCTCGAGGCGATCAACCTTTCCTACAAGGAGGGCATGCTGTTCGCCCGCATGGACCTGTTGTTCGAGGGCAAGATCCCGGCCTGCACGCTGTTCTCGGGACCGTATTACTTCGCCGAGCAGCTCGGCTTCCGCAAGGTGACCGACTGCACCTTCATGATGGCGAGCATGATCACGGGCGAGCCCGATCCGGAGGACGTGCGCAAGTTCTTCCGTGCGTTGAAGCGCGCGCAGCGCGACATCGACCTGCGGCCCGAGCTCTACACGCACTTCTACAGACAGGAATTCCCGAAGCGCTATCACGACCGGATGGACACGCGGCGCTGGGGCCCGGGCGAGCGCATCGTGTTTGAGCCGTACTCGCAGGACATCTTCGAGGAGTCGCGCGACTGGATTCGCGAACGCGGCATCTTCGAGGGCAACGATCTCGGCGCGAAGACCTACGAGAGCGCGGTGGTAAGATTGGCGGTGTGACGGGACCTCATCCTGAGGCGCGAGCGCAGCGAGCCTCGAAGGATGGCCGCAAATTCCGAGCGCGCCGCCATCCTTCGAGACGCCCTCGCTTCGCTCGGGCTCCTCAGGATGAGGGGTCGAGCTACCCCCACAACTCCCGGCTCGCGATTCTCGCGCCCTGCACCAGCGCCTCGAACTTGGCCCACACGATGCTGGGGTGGATTTCGTCGGCGCCCGCGAACGTCGCAAAGCCGCAGTCGGTGCCGGCGATGACGTTCTCGCGCCCGACGATATTCGCGTAGCGGGTGAGCCGCTGCGCGATCAGCTCGGGATGCTCGACCAGCACGGTCGAGTGCGAGATCACGCCGGGAATCAGGATCGTGCCGTCCGGCCGCTTGGCGTCGCGCCACACCGTCCATTCGTGCTCATGGCGCGGATTGGAGGCCTCGAACGAGTAGGCACCGGCACGGATGCGAAGGATGATGTCGACGATGTCCTTCAGCTCCATGTCATGGACGCGCGGGCCCATGTTGATGCCGTAGCAGGTGTGATAGCGGATTTTCTCCGTCGGGATGCCGCGCAGCGCGTGATTGAGCGCCTCGACGCGCAGTTCCGCCCACCTGCGGCAGTCCGCGATGCTCTTGTCGGGATAGAGGATGTAGTAGGTGACCAGGCGCGGATCGTCGATCTGCAGCAGGAAGCCGGCGTCGATGACCGCCTGGTATTCGGTGCGCATCGCCTCGCCGAGCGCCGCGACGTAGTCCTCGTCCGAATTGTAGTACTCGTTCTTGTTCCAGTCCTCGAAGCTCGCCGGCGAGATCGAGGGAACGAACACCTCTGCGGGGCTGACCCCGTTCAGCGCGGCCTTCAGGTTGTCGAGATCGGTCTTGAGCGCAGCCTGGCCCGTGTAGGTGACCGGACCGGTGCAGACGAGCCGCGCGTGCTGCGACGACACGCTGCCCATCTGCGTCTGGTAGAATTCGGGAAACGCGAGCGCCTCGCGCGAGGCCGCCCAGGGGCTCACGCCGCCGCCGTCCCGGCGCGGCGAGAAGCCGGCCAGCCGCTCGTTGCCATAGGAGACGAAGCTCGGCTTGCCGAACTCGCCGTCGTCGATGACGTCGACGCCGAGCTCGGCCTGCTTGCGCACGATACCGGCGACGGAGTCCTTCAGGACTTTCGCATGGGCCTGCGGATCGACCGCTTCGCCGCGCAGCGTCGCGCGCACCATCGCGATCAGCTCGGGCGGCCGCGGCAGGCTGCCGACATGCGTGGTGAGAATGCGATCGGTCGAGTGCTTCATTGTCCCTCCACACCTGGCCGCCAGAAACTCGGTCCTCATCTGAGGAGCGCCGCGAAGAACCTCGGTCCTTATCCTGAGGAGCGGTCCGATGGACCGCGTCTCGAAGGATGGCCACAAGCGCCGAGCATGCTGCCATCCTTCGAGATGCCTCGCTGCGCTCGGCTCCTCAGAGTCTGACTCAAAATTCTATGCTGCGGCAGAGGCTCTTGCGAGGCGTCTGGATAACAGTTTGGCGGATGCGATGAGGAACCAGGCCTCTGAGCTGGCAATGGTTTGCTCGAA
>JBAVXH010000019.1:0-11265 GCA_049698215.1 Xanthobacteraceae bacterium
CCTGGCAGGGGACCGTAGTGTCCCCGGGCGGAGCCCCGACGCCGCCCGGGTGCGTGCTGTGCGTTCAGCACACCCGCGGGCGCCGCCCCAGTCCGAGGCCCGGAATTGCCGGGCGCCGGCTGCCGGAGTGAGGGACCGTATCTCCAGCCCCCACTGTCCGGCCTGCTCCACCATCACGACGCCTCATGAGAGCGCCCCTCGGTGAGCAGGGTGGTAGGAATATAGAACAGAACAGGAACAGTCGCAAGGACTATTTTCGGGCCGTAGACGGAGGACGCCATAAGCGCAGTGCATCGCCCCGCCGCCGCTCATGCTCGGTGCGGCGGATTGCGCTGCGCTTAATCCGCCCTACGGCGCTGCCTCGAAAGCGCAAAAAAACCGGGCCTCTCGGCCCGGCAGGCATCAGAACGCCCGGCTCGTCTCACCCGTGCGCCGTCTTTCCGGCGATGCAGTCCTTCACCCAGCGGTTCTTCTTAATCAGGTGAACGCCGAAACTCATCGTATCCGCCCGCTTCTTGCATTCCGCCTTCTTCACTTTGTAGGTGTCGCCGGTCGCGGCGGGCGCTGCGGTGACGCCGACGAAGGCCGCAACCGCAATGGCTGCGATGACCGTGGTCAAGCGCATGGTCTCTCCTCCTGGAGGTTGTTTAGCCATGCCTTGAACGAGCCGGCCGCTGAGAAGGTTCCGGTATGGAACGGCGGCGCGACGTTGACACCCGGCTTATCCCCGCCCTACTCCGCCCGCGCCTCGAAGAGCACGCGATTGCGCAGCGCCTTTGCGTCGATCACGCCCGTTCGCGCGAGATCGATGATCCGCATCGCGATGACCTCGCGCCCCTGCGCGTCGCCGGACGGAATGTTCAGCGCGATGCACGCCTGCTCGAAGGCGTCGGACATCGCGCGGATCGCCGCCGGCTCGAATGCGGCATGACCATCGAGGTAGTTGCGGATCGGCATGGACGCGCGCGCCAAATGAGCGGGCGGGAGCCTTAGGCCATCCCCATCGCTGCCATCCCCAAAGCGGCCAGCGACGACGCAATTCCATCATGGAAACATCGCGGTCGTCCAAAAAAATTTGGTACGAATCCGTACCGAGATTTTTTTGCACGCTGCGAAATTCTGGAGTGGAATGAGGCCGGCACAACGCTATGTGGCCGCCATGATCACCACGCGGGAATTCCGGCAGTTCTCGATCGAGTGCCTGAAGTGGGCGGACGAGACCGCCAATGCGAGCGACCGCCAGATCATCATGTCCGTCGCCAACCGATGGCTGAGGACCGCGTCCACGCTCGAGCGCATCATGCTCGACGGAGCGGAGCTGACCGACGATCTGCGCCGCAAGCTGGATTAACGCGAGATGAGATCGGATTGAACCGCCGTGGCCCGTCATTGCGCGGAGCGTAGCGACGAAGCAATCCAGCCGTCTCAACAAACCGGATTGCTTCGCGGAGCCTGTCATCGGGCCGCGCCAAGCGCGGACCCGTTGGCTCGCAATGACGAATAGGCCGCGTCAACGTCAGTCATCCCGAGGCCGCCGCGCTGCCCGACCGGCGACCACGAGGCCGCCAAGCTAGAGCGGCCGCATGACGAAAAAATAGAATGCCGTGGCGGCGAACGCGACAACCGACGAAATGGCGAACGTCATGCCGCCGATGAACACCCAATCCGGACCTGTATCGCGATGCGCCATGGCGCGCTCTCCCCTCAAGGCGGGAGCGCGACCGGTCTCTCAGCCACCGGCGCCTCGGGCTGGGGCTGCTGCCGATGATGGTGTCATTGTACGGTTGCGAACGTCGGGGAGTCGAGAGCGCGGTCAGCGACCGGCGGCGGCGGCAAGCCCGGCGCCCACGGGGCGCCGGACGAGACTGTCAGCGAGGGCGGCCTTTCAAATACTCAGGACCATCAGGGCGACCACGGCGATCGCCAGGGCCATGGACAGCCCGCCGAGGGAATAGAGAACGCGATCCGACATAAGTTGCCCCTATGCTGCTGTCACTTTTGTCGGCGCGGGGTGGCGAAAGGTTCCGGGGCCGGTACGGAACTGGATCAAAATTCAGAAGAGGCCTCCCGTCCCAGGAAGGGCAAGGCGGGCGCTCGACCATGACGAGGCCGCCAATGGGGGCGGCGCTGTCCGACCGGCTTCCGACGATGCAATGGCCGTCGTCGCGGCGGCGCGGGCTTCCTATGCGGACTTGACCTTGACCACCTCGGTATGTCCGCAGGCCATGCATTCGAAGGTGCGCAGATCATGGCCGTGATCGCCGGATGGCTCGATGCGGGCCAGCATCGTCCGCGTGCCGCAACGCGAGCATGGCGGCCGGTAGGCTTGCAGCTGATTGATGCTTAGCGGTTCTGTCGTGGACATTTGCTCCTCCCTCCGGGAGGCGAACCAAATATTTTTTTCCGCAAGCCGGAAATTCGTCAAGGAGACGGGCCGAAAATGAAAAGGATTTTTTCGGTTCGCTTCCGTACCAATCATTTGCCGAGCAGACGACGATATTCGGCCTCGGGCACGCCGTATGAATCTCCCGCGCTTTTCTCCAGGCCCTTGCGATCCATCACCGTGATCTCGCCGCGCACGGCTTTGATGAGACCTTGCTTGACCAGCGCATTCAGCGCCTGCGTCACGCCGGCGCGGCGCACGCCGAGCATCAACGAGAGAAATTCGTGGGTGAGCGCAATCGTGGGGCCGCTACCGCGATCATGCGCCATCAGGATCCAGCGCGCCAGCCGCTGGTCGATATGGCTGCGCGCATTGGAGATCGCCGTATGGGCGGTCTGGGTCAGGAAGGCCTGCACGTATTTCAGCATGATCCCGTGCATGCCGGCGCTTTTTGCCGTGGCCGCGCGCAACGCCCCGACGGAAATACGCTGGCCCGCTCCGCGCATCTGGATGTACGTCTCATTCGGCGATTGATGGTTTCCGAGAACGACGGCAATCCCGCTCATGCCCTCGCATCCGATCAACCCGACTTCGATGCGGGTGTTGTTCGCCTGAACGGCGACCACCGAGGCGAACCCGGATTCGGGAAAGAAGACATTTTCGATCTCGCGCTGCGGCCTTTCCAGAACGAAACGCAGAGGCAAGTCGATGGCCTCGAGATGCGGACGCAGCGCGTCGAGATCCTTCGGCGCAAGACGCGCGAGCAAACGGTTCTTCTGGGGACTGGGAGCCATGTCACTCTCGCTCACAGGGCGAGAGCAGAAGCAAGGTCTCCCAGTCACTCGCGCCCGGGGATCGCGGCGAGTGGTGAGGAGGGGTCTACGCTGATCGGGGCACGAAAGATACTTTATCTTTGTACGGAACCGTACCCAAACTCGGCGGTTGAGCGTCTGGCGGTACCAGCAGCGGACCGCGCCAACACTCAACGCGCTGCCTTGCGACAAAACGAAGCGTTCAGGCTCAATGGGGCAACGATGGCGTCCCCGCGATTGGTCGTGCTCATCGTCGAGGATAACGCGCTGATCCGGCTGGATCTTGCGGCGAGCCTCGCCTCATTGGGATGGGGCGTGCTGGAAGCGGATTCAGGCAAAGACGCGCTCGACCTCTGCACGTCCGGCCGGCACATCGATGTGCTGGTGACCGACATCAATCTGGGCAATGGCACGACCGGCTGGGATGTCGCGCGCGCCTTCTGGCTGCGCAACTCGATTCCGGTGATCTACATGTCGGGCAACGCCGACGATCCACTCCACCACGTTCCGGCCAGCGCCTTCATGGCAAAGCCCTGCCTGCCGCCCGAGGTGATCGAAACCTGCCTGCGCCTGCATGCGCATCACCGCGACGGCGGTGAAGGGTGAAGCGGCGGGGCGGAACCGGGCGAGCGCCGCGGCGTTGACCTGCCGTCCGGCGCACATCCCCGCGATGCGACCGCGCCTTGCCTCGGACGAAGACCCCGGAGCCGTCGCAGCCGGGGTCTTTCATTTTTGATCAGCGCACGGCTTTCGCCGCTACGGCGTTTCGCGCCTTCGCGGGCTCACGATCCGGCTGCGGCGCGGCCGCGAACATCTCGCGCAGCATCCCGATCGCGGCCCGTGCGATGAACCGCGCCCAGCGCCGCGCTTCCCAGGGCAGCCCGGTCTCGATCGTAAGCGAGCGCAGGTGGAACGCCTTGTGCGCCGAATGCGCGTGATAGGCGGCGCGGACCGGGTCGGCGTAGAACGCCGCGACCTTCTCCGCGCCCATGCCTCCCGTCGCCAGCCAGCGCGGAACATGGACGTTGCACAGCCGCTCGACGTCGGTGAACACCTTGCCGGTGCCGGTGCCGGCGGCCGGACATGAGGTCGAGAACGCATCGCCGATGAGCACGATACCCGGCTTCTCGACGCCCTCGGTCACATAGAGATCGGCGGGGCGGATCTGCACGCGCCCGGGCACATCGCAGGCCCCCGTGATCGTCGCGAGGCCCGGCACCAGCGCGTGCAGCGTCTCGCGCGGGGAATCGCGAAACTGCTTCAGCCACGGGTCGTCCAGCTCGCGGTAGACGCAGAGGTTGGCGCGCATCGTCGCGCCAACCGGAAACAGCGTGATGTAGGCGGTGCGATCCCCCGGATGCTCGCCGTAATAAGTGAGCGCCGGGAACGGGAAACTCGCGCCTGTGGGCACAAGATCGAAGCCGAGCATGATCGAGTGAGTTTTGGAAATGTCGCGCCGCTCCATGCCGAGCTTGTGGCGCAGCCCAACGTTCAGGCCGTTCGCCACAATGACGAGACGTGCAGAGATCTGCTCGCCGGTCGAGAGCGTGACGGTCTGGCGGTCTGCGCTTACCGCGACGTCCATCACCTTGGCTTCGATGACGTCGACACCCGGCGGGATCTCGCCGCGCATCGTGTTGACCATCGTGTCGTACAGGATGCCATGCTGATCGCCCGGCCGCTTCTCGATCAGCCGGCCGAAGCGCGCAACCCAGCTTTCGCCGTCGAGCGTCGCGGCGCGCAGCACCGCGTCGCCGACACCCGTCCTGCGCAGCACCGCGGTCTGCCCGCTGTCGAGCTTCTCGGCGCGGAAGTCCGGCGGATAGACCGCGTGCGGATCGACCAGCACCGTTGCGTGGCCGGCGCGGCCCAGCATGGCAGCTGCGGTCGAGCCGGCGAGCCCGCCGCCCGCGATCAGGATGTTGGTCTCACGCATGCGTTGTCCTGTCGCACCTTCATGCGGCGAAAAGGCTGAACGGAGCTTTAAGGACGTTTTGCGAATGCCGCCGATTTCATCCTCTTCATCCTTGAATTTGCTAAGGAATTCTCCGCCGCTGTTGGACTTCCTTAACCGAACCGCAAGGCCGAACAGAGCAAAGTGCCGGAATGATCACCGTCGAAATTCGCGCGCCCGATCTGACGCTCGTCCCGCACTGGGATGCGCTCGCGCAACGGGCTGCGGCGAACGTGTTCATGCATCCGGCGGCCCTCTGCGCAGCGGCGGCGGACGGCTTTGCGGTCGTCCATGTGCTGCTCGCCTGGGAGGGCGAGACGCTGGTCGGGTTATGGGCGCTGCGCGAGCGGCGTTTCGGATTTCTCCCGGCGTTCCTGGCAGCGCCGCCCTACGAGTATGCCTTCGTCGCAAGCCCGGTGATCGATCCGCAGTATGCGGACGCGGTGATGCCGGCCTTCTTCGAGGCGATCGCGAAGGCACGTCATCTGCCGAACGTGATCGAGCTGAAACTGCTCGACGGCGACGCCGAGTCGTTCCCGCCGGTGATGAGCGCGATTGGCGCGCGCCCGCTGGTGACGATCGCCGAGCACGCGCGCCCGTTTCTCAACGGCCCGAACGAGCGCAAGCGTTCGGGCTCGACCGGCAAGAAGCTGCGGCAGGACTGGAACCGGCTCTCCGCGCTCGGCTCTGTCGATGTTTTGAACGAGCGCACGTCCGACAGCGTGCAAGAGGCGTTCGAGATTTTCTTAGGCCTCGAAGCGCAAAGCTGGAAGGGCGCGAACGGCACCGCGCTGCTGTCGAACGACTACGACGCCGCGTTCGCACGCCGTTGGGTGGCGGCATTAGCGGCACATGGCGGCGCGTCGGTCGCGTTGCTGCGCGTCGACGAAAAGCCCATCGCCGCACAGGTGCTGCTGTACTCCGGCCCGATGGCCTATACCTGGAAAACCGCGTTCGATACGGAATTCGCGAAGTTCTCCCCCGGCGCCTTGCTGATCGACAAGGTCAGCGACGCGCTGTTTGCCGCCGGCATCGGGGCGATCGAATCCTGCTCGCCCGCCGGCAGCTTCATGGAGCAGCTCTGGACCGGCCGCCGCGTGACCGTCGACCTGCTGGTCGATGTCGGCGCGCGCAGGTCACCGAGCTTCGTGATGGCCGCATTCGGCGAGCGCGCCTACACATTCGCACGCGAGTTCCGCGACAGACTGCGCGCCGTTTCTTGGCCACTGCCGAGAAGCAAGAGCGTCGCGGTCACGCGGACTTGAAGCGGCGCGGCGATATGACGGTTCTGCGCGCCGCAGTGCTGCCGCATTAGGGAGCTTCGCTTTACTCGGGTCACTCTTTGGGGGCGGACGTGTCCGCTGTCCGGCAATTCCGTGGTGCCGCGCGAGGCGCAGGTCTCGCCATCATCGTGCTTGCCCAGGTCGCGCCGGCGCTCGCCGACGAGGCGTGCCGCTTCGTGACAATCGGCAGCGCGACGGTGCGTGCCGCAACCGCGGACGGAATCGCGCTGGAAGACGGCCGCATGGTGCGGCTTGCGGGAATCGAGCTTGGCGCGTCGCCGGAGCTTGCCGCCGGGACCGCCGTCACGCTCAAGCGCCTCGGCGCCCAGACCGACCGCTACGGGCGCCTGCAAGCTCATGTCTTCACGGACGATCATGGCGCGGAGCGCTGGGTCCAGGCCGAGCTCGTGGTGCGCGGGCTTGCCCGGGTGTCCTCCCGGGTGGGAGATCCGGCCTGCGCCAAGCTCCTGCTGGCACATGAAAATTCCGCGCGTACCGGAAGGCTTGGCCTGTGGGCCGAACCGGTTTATGTCATCGGCAAGGCGGAGGATCCGGCAGGCGTCCTCGAGAGCCGCGGCCGGTTCGCTCTGGTCGAAGGCAAGGTCGTCTCGGTGCGCGAGAGCGGCGGCACGATCTATGTGAATTTTGGACGGCGCTGGTCGGAAGACTTCACCGTCACGATCGCCAAGCGCAACGAGCGTGCGTTTGCCGCCGCCGGTCTAGTGCCGAAGTCGCTGAGCGGCCGGCGGGTTCGAATTCGCGGGTGGATCGAGGAACGGGGCGGGCCCTGGGTGGAGGCGGCGCGTCCCGAGCAGATAGAGGTCATGCAATGATCCCGAAAAGTGGGGACCGGTTTTCGGACAAGATCATTGCACGAGGACAAGGCAACTAGTGGGCGGAACCGTTGTGACTGTCGCAATGCGATCCGGACGTTGGTCCGCGGCGCGCCTGATGGCCGTGCCGGCGCTTGCGCTGTGGCTTGGCAGCTGCACCAGCCTCGAACGCATCACCACGCCGGTCAGCCTGCCCGACACTGCGCCGAAGCCCGCGGAGGCCACCCCGACGGCGCGTGAGCACAACCGGATCCTGGCCGCCTACGGCGGCGCCTACCAGGACGCGCGGCTCGAAGGCCTCATCACCCAGACGGTGGACAGGCTGGTCGCCGCCTCGGAACGGCCGAGCCTGAAATACAAGGTCACCATCCTCAACTCGCCGGCGATCAACGCGTTCGCGCTGCCGAATGGGCAGCTCTACGTCACCCGCGGGCTGCTGGCGCTCGCCAACGACACCTCCGAGCTCGCCTCCGTGCTGTCGCACGAGATGTCGCACGTGATCGCGCGCCACGCGGCGATCCGCGAGGACCAGGCGAAGCAGGCCTCGCTGGTGAAGGACACCAACACCGACCTGCTCAACCGGCCGGACATGGGCGCGATGGCGCTCGCCCGCTCCAAGATCGCGCTCGCGACCTTCTCGCGCCAGCAGGAACTGGAAGCCGACGGCGTCGGCGTCGGGATTTCGCAGCGCGCGGGCTTCGACCCTTACGGCGCCGTTCGCTTCCTCACCGCGATGGGCCGCAATGCCGAGCTGCGCGCGCCCGCCAACAATGGCGTCGACGCGCGCTTCCTCGACTTTCTCTCATCGCACCCGGGTACGCCCGACCGCCTGAAAATCGTGCGCGCCAATGCACGCCAGTACACCGCGCCGGGCGACGTGCCGCGCGACAAGCAAAGCTATCTCGCCTCGATCGACGGCCTCCCCTATGGCGAGGATCCGAGCGAGGGCTACGTGCGCGGACGGCGCTTCCTGCATCCGCGGCTCGCCTTCACGTTCACGGCGCCGGATCGCTTCACGCTGGAGAACACCGCGCAGGCGGTGCTCGGCGTGCGCGACAACGGCAACCTCGCGCTGCGCTTCGACGTGATCCGCGTGCCCGCCGAGCAGACGCTCTCGCAGTATCTCGGCTCGGGCTGGATCGAGAACGTCGACGAGAAGACCATCGAGGCCTTCGACATCAACGCCCTGCCGGCCGCGACCGCGCTCGCCAAGGGCGACCAGTGGATGTTCCGCCTCTACGCGATCCGCTTCAACGACGAGGTCTACCGCTTCATCTTCGCCGCCAAGCAGATGACCTCGGAGGCCGACCGCGCCTTCCGCTACTCGGTCTCGACCTTCCGTCGCATGACGCAGAGCGAGATCGACTCCGCCAAGCCGCTGCGGCTGCGCATTGTCACGGTCACGCCGGGCGACACCGCCGAGCGCATGGCCGGCCGCATGCCGCTGGTCGACCGCCCGCTCGAACGGTTTTTGATTTTGAACGGGCTGAGCCAGGGCGATCCGCTCACGCCGGGCGAGAAGGTGAAGGTCGTGACGGAGTAGCGCGGGCGGGTCGCCCTGGCGCTCGATCGTCATGACGACGGCGCTTCGCCCATGATGCCGTCGCCGAACGCCGCCTCGATCAGCGCCTTTCGGCCAAGCAAAAAGGCCCGGTCTCGCGACCGGGCCTTCCGGCGTTGCCCTGTGTAAGACGTAAGATATCTTGCCGCTGTGAACCGCCCCGCCAGAAAGCCCGCTGTCTTCTCCAAGGTCTCGGTCAAAGGCCAGACCGTCATCCCGCGCCAGGTTTGCGAGAAACTCGGACTTCACCCCGGAGATACGCTGCGTTATCGGCTCACCGCAGACGGGATTCTGATCGAGAAGGCTCCGCGCGGCGCGGCGGACGATCCGTTCGTGACATTCACCGAGTGGTCGCGCGATGCGGACGAGAAAGCCTATGCCAATCTCTAAGGTCCCGACCCGCTGACGGCGAGCGAGACGGTGAAAATCGATCACGGAGTAATGCGGGTTTTGCTCACTCCAGCCCCGCCCTGCGGAACCCCTCCAGATAGTGCTCCCGATCAGCATCCAGCTTGATCGGCATGGAATCGGCGATCCAGGCGAGCGAGACGTTCGGCTGGGCGCGCCGCAGCTCGGCCAACGCGGCGGCCGCGATCCCTCGCTCACCCGCCATCCCGGCGGCCGAGGCCAGCACGCGATGCGCGCCGACAAAATCGCCACGCTGGCGCAGCGACTCGCGGCAAAGCCGCATCGCCTCGTCGTAATCGCCGCCGAGGAATTGCGCGTAGGCGGCGATCCCCAAGTAAACCGGGGAGTACGGATCGCGCGGGGAGAGCCGCAGCGCGCGGCGCGCGGCTTCGTCGGCCTCGCGCCAGCGCCCGCTATAGGAGAGCGACAGGCCGTAGTAGCCCTGCGCCAGCGCGAAATTCGGGTTGAGGCGCAGCGCGGTTTCGAACTCGGCGAGCGAATCCTCGAAGCGCAGCGCGAAGAGATGCACATGGCCGAGCGCGTTATGCGCCCACGGGTCCTCGCTGTCGGCGCGGATCGCCTCGAGCGCGGCGCGTTCGGCCAGCGGCATCGCGGCGGTCATGTCGAGCCAGCCCATATGCGCGGTGAACATGTAGCTCGTCGCGAGCAGCCCGAGCGCCTGTCCGTAGTGCGGATCGATGGCGATCGCCTTCTCGAGCAGCGCCTGCGCGACCACGCCGTCCTGCCGCGTCACGCGCCAGTAGTGCGACAGCGCACGCATCACGAGGTCCCAGGCATCCATGCTGTCCGGTGGTTTACGTTGTGCGCGAAAACTTTCCGCCGCATAGAGCTTCGGCTCGATCGCCGCCACGATGTTCTCGGTGATCTCGTCCTGCACGGCGAACACGTCGGCGAGTTCGCGGTCGTAGCGCTCCGCCCACACGTGGGCGCCGGTCGCGACATCGTTGAGCTGCGCCGTGATGCGCACGCGGTCGCCCTCCTTGCGCACGCTGCCCTCGACCACGTAGCGCACGCCGAGCTCCTCGGCGACTTGGCTCATGTGCACGGCCTTGCCTTTGTAGATGAACGAGGAGTTGCGCGCGATGACGAAGAACCAGCGCAGCTTCGAGAGCGCGGTGATGATGTCCTCGCTGATTCCGTCGGAGAAATACTCCTGCTCGGGCTCGCCGCTGAGGTTGGTGAAGGGAAGCACCGCGATGGCCGGGCGGTCCGGCAGCGGCAATACTGCGGGCGCGGCGGCGCTTGCATCCGAGGGAGGCGGGGCGTCCTTCCGCTCGGCCTCCTCGACGGCGCCGACGAAGCGTACCCCCTTGCGGGCGACCGTGCGGATCAGTCGCTGCTCCTCGCCGGTGTCGTTCAAGGCGCGGCGGGCCGCATTGATGCGGCTGGCGAGCGTCGATTCCGACACCACGCGGCCGTTCCACACCGCGTCGAGCAGACCGTCGCGCGTCACCACGCGCTCGCGATTGCGCACCAGAAAATCGATGAGATCGAACACCTGGGGCTCGACGGCGATCAGCGCATCGGCCCGGCGCAGCTCGCGCCGCTCCGGATCGAGCACGAAATCCTCAAACCGAAACAGCAAAGTTTTCGCCCCTGAGGGCCACCTGAAGAGCCGTGGCCGCGGTCCAAGGAGATAATCAAGACAGCCTCAACGCAAAATCAAGGCATTCTCAAAGCGGCGGACCGCCGCGCCCGCTACCCTTGGGACATCCTCGAACCAAAGGAGACCCCTCATGTCTGCAACCGCCGTTCTCGAAAAATCCGCCCCCGTGGCACCCCCCGCACCCGATCTCGCCGCCGTGAAGCAGCGCCAGCAGGGCGCGTGGTCTTCGGGCGACTATGCGGTGGTCGGCACCACCTTGCAGATCGTCGGCGAACAGCTCTGCGAAGCGCTCGATCTGCGCCCCGGAGCCAAGGTGCTCGACGTGGCGGCGGGCAACGGCAATGCGACGCTCGCGGCGGCGCGCCGCTGGTGCGACGTGACCTCGACCGACTATGTGCCGGCGC
>JBAVXH010000020.1:0-5094 GCA_049698215.1 Xanthobacteraceae bacterium
CTTCGGCAAGCTCAAGGAGTTCAAACGCATCGCCATGCGCGCAGACAAAACCGATCAGAGCTTCGCCGCCATCATTCATCTCGCCGCGGCCGTGATAAACTCCCGATGAATCTCAACAGGCCTTAGAGCGTGGCCGTTTCATTCTGAAGCATATCCAGCATTTGCAAAGTAGTTGGCGCACTCGGCTGGTGAGAAGCAAGCGAGGAGCGCGCCGATGCGCTTCCAGGTCGCTTCGACGGTTCGCTCCGCGGCCTTTCGCAATAGCGTCTTGAGCTTGGCGAAGAGTTGCTCGATCGGATTGAGGTCGGGGCTGTAGGGCGGCAGGAAGAACAGTTTGGCGCCGGCCGCGCGGATGGCATGGCGCACGGCTTTCCCTTTGTGGCTGCCGAGATTGTCGATGATGACGATATCACCTGGCTTGAGGGCAGGCACCAGCACTTGCTCAATGTAGGCAAGGAAGCTCTCGCCGTTGATCGGCCCGTCGATGACGCAGGGCGCATCGATCCGGTCGGAGCGCAATGCGGCGAGGAAGGTGAGCGTGCGCCAGCGGCCGTGCGGGACCTTCGCGACCAGCCTTTGGCCGCGAGCGCAGCGTCCGTGAGTGCGCGTCATGTTGGTCTTGGCCCAAGTCTCGTCGATGAAGACGAGACGGGAGGGATCAAGCCGCCCTTGATACTTCTTCCACTGTGCTCGTCGCCTGGCGACGTCGGGGCGATCCTGCTCGCTGGCGTGCAGGCTTTTTTTTGAAGCTGATCCCTTCGTGCTCGAAAAAATGCCAAACCGCGAAGTAGCTCACTTTGATCCCGCGCTCGGCCAGTTCCCCCGCCAGCGCCCGAAGCGTGATGTCGGGCTTCTCGCAGAGCCGCCCCAGCAGCCAGGCCCGCTCGCCGGCCAGCGCATAAGGCCGCCGGCCACCAACCTGGTGAGCCGCGGCACTTCCCGTCGCGCGAAACCGCTGCGACCACTTCACGACGCTGGCGACGCTGACCTTGAAGGTCGCCGCAACCGCGCGGCACGATTGACCCGCGGCGACTGCACCGACCACCCGTTCCCGCAAATCCAGCGAATAAGCTCGGGCCATAGATGCTGGCCTCCATCCCAGCCAGCATCTTGAATCAGAACAGGCCTGATTTGGGAATCCCAAATCGATTCAGCTAAGCTCAATCAAGCTCTAGCTGCAGGCCCACGCGGCCAGCTCGACAACGGCCACGGATACTCCGGCGTTCAAACCGAGGACGACTACGGAGTCCATGTTGCTGGCCCAACGGAACGAAAATCCTGGCGGCGGCATGTTCCGGAACGAAAATCCCGGCGGAGGCATGTACAAGAAGTCGAAAAAGAAGAAGTAAGGTTCATCCAAGCACAAAGCCACTTCGCCGGTCAGCGCTGAAAAGCCCGGGACAAACCTGCCCCGGGCTTTTTTCATGTCTGCCGCTCAGCGATATTTTTTCGGAATCGTCTTCTCAAAGCCCATGAACAGCTCAATGAAGTAGTTGGCGAGCTCGTAGCACAGGGTCAGCTTCCGCGATCTCCAACTGGCATTCGCATCTCCGCAAGACTTCGCCTCGACCGACCACGGATTGGGCCACGCGTAACGATCCGTCGCATGCGCGGCGATGCCTTCGAGCAGCCCAATCTGGCGCAGGATGTGCTCCTGGACCGCGAATTTCTTGTTCTCCTCGTACGTGACCTTGACATCGAGCTTCGGCTTGTCGCCGCGGAGGTGTTTCTTCAGCATCTCGTCCCACGACCAGGCTGTATTTTCCCACTCGTATTTGCACCCTTTTTGCCGATACTCCGGAAGCTTGGTGTCGGTGGCGAGTTGCGTGTATTTCTCCGGACTGGACCCGACCATGAAGCAGACAATGTTATAGGCGCGCTGCAGATCGAGGCCGTGCTCGTCGTAGAATGCGAGCTTGTTCCCCTCCTTCTTGTCGCGTTTGCTGCTGAAAACCTGACCCTTCGCAGCCTCGATCAGGACGCGTTCGGAAAACGCGGAACCCATCTTCAGCGCGGTCACGATCGCAAAGGAGTCCGCGGCATCCTCCTCGCGCCCCAGCACCGGCATTTGCATCTCGTTGATCAGGCCGTGACCCAGTTCGTGGGTCAGCACGAACAGCGCATTTCCGATGACGAATTCCACGAGCTGCTTTTTCTTCTCCGGCGACAGTTTTTTCAGACGCGGCACACTGTCGAGACCCTTGACCGCTTCGTTGATCGCGGCGGCGAGTTTGGAGTCCGGCGCCGGCTGCGCGGTTGTCGCCGGCATAGTGACGATGAGGGCCGCGGCGGTGATCGCGCCGATCAAGGGCCCGCGATGCGAGGTCCGGTAGGTCATTGCGATGCTCCGCGTTCGAGTGCAGCGCACAGCGCCTGGGGAGTAACACGCATGTCCCACAGAGTTGGGCCCAATCAGCGAAAGTTGATAGCGGTGAAAGTATGCTTTTGCTAGCTACACTCTCGAATATGGCGCTGCCATTGTGCGTCCCAGCGCGGTATGGAAGCAAGGGCGAATCTTGGCTGTCGGTCACGAACGGCAAAGCTCGGAACGAGCAAATGTCTTCCGATCCGCTTCTGGAGCAGACCGCTAGCTCGACCGCCCGACCGAAAACTCGACCGCCTCGATAAGCGCGGTCTTCATCGCGGAATCGGGAAACAGCGCGAGCGCGTCGGTGGCAATCGAGCCGTAGTGGCGTGCGCGCTTGATCGTGTCTTCCAGCGCGCGGTGCTTGATCATCAGCGATACGGCCGTTTCCAGGTCCTGATCGGTCGCGTCTCCGTCCTCCAGCGTGCGGCGCCAGAACGCCCGCTCGGATTCCGAGCCGCGGCGAAACGACAGCACCACCGGCAGCGTGATCTTGCCGTCGCGGAAATCGTCGCCGACGTTCTTGCCGAGCTTTGCAGACTTGCCGCCATAGTCGAGCGCGTCGTCGACGAGCTGGAATGCGATGCCGAGGTTCATCCCGTAGGAACGGCAGGCCGCCTGCTCGTCCTTCGAGCGGCCGGTAAGCGCGGGGCCCACTTCGCAGGCGGCGGCAAACAGCTCGGCGGTCTTGGCGCGGATCACGGCGAGGTATTCGTCCTCGGTGGTCGCGGTATTCTTCGCGGCGCCAAGCTGCATCACCTCGCCTTCGGCGATCACCGCGGCGGCGGAGGAGAGGATGTCGAGCGCGCGCAGCGAGCCGACCTCCACCATCATCTTGAAGGCCTGGCCGAGCAGGAAATCGCCTACCAGCACGCTGGCTTCGTTGCCCCACAGCATGCGGGCGGCGAGACGGCCACGGCGCATTTCGCTTTCGTCGACCACGTCGTCATGCAACAGCGTGGCGGTGTGCATGAATTCGACCGCTGCTGAGAGCTTGACGTGGCCGTCCCCGCCGTAGCCCGCGAGCCGCGCCATCGCGAGGGTGAGCATCGGACGCAGCCGCTTGCCCCCCGAATTGATCAGATGGTTGGCAACCTCCGGAATCATCGTCACATCCGAACCGGTGCGCGACAGGATCGCCGCATTGACGCGGTCCATGTCGGATGCCACGAGGTCGACCAGGCGGTCGACCGAGGGCGCGGGCTGGCTTTCGAACGGAATAACAACGGCCACGTCATGCTCCGGAATGAGGACGTACGAGCATAGAAACGGTATGCTGCAGCGGCAAGTGCGCGGCATTGACGCGCGAGAACGATTCGGGGCGCGCGCGTGCCCCGAGCGGAGGAGGCGATGCTGACCAAGGTGAGTGCAGAGAGCCGGGCCGGCGTGCTCGATCAGCACCGGATCGCGGTGCTGCTCCCCTGTCATAACGAAGAAGCGGCCATTGCCGAGACGGTGGGCGTATTTCGGGCCGCGCTGCCGGGTGCAACCATCTACGTCTATGACAACAATTCGACCGACCGCACGATCGAAGTTGCCCGAGCCGCGGGCGCCGCGGTGTGCACCGAGAGGCATCAGGGCAAGGGCTATGTGGTCCGGCGCATGTTCGCTGACGTGGATGCCGACATCTACGTCTTGGCCGATGGAGATGCGACCTACGACGCCCCGAGCGCGCCAGCGATGATCGCCCGCCTCATCGAGGAGAAGCTCGACATGGTGGTGGGTGCGCGGGTGCACCGTGAAGAGGCCGCCTATCGGCGCGGCCACCAGACCGGAAACCGGCTGCTCACCGGTTTTGTCACGAACATCTTCGGACAGTCATTCAGCGACATGCTGTCGGGCTACCGGGTCTTCTCGCGGCGGTTTGTGAAATCGTTTCCGGTCCTGTCAGGCGGCTTTGAGATCGAGACCGAACTGACGATCCATGCCCTTGAACTCGAATTGCCTGTAGCCGAGGTTAACACGCCCTACTACGCGCGGCCCGAGGGCTCCGCGTCGAAGCTCAATACGTGGCGCGACGGGTTCCGCATTTTGTGGACCATCGTCGAACTTTATCGGTCCGAGCGTCCGCTGCCGTTCTTTTCCGCGATCGCCTTCATGCTCGCAGTCATCGCGATCGCTCTCGCGGTCCCGATCCTGATCACATTCGTCCAGGAAGGTACGGTTCCCCGCTTTCCGACTGCAATCCTGGCAACCGGTCTGATGCTTGCGGCTCTTCTCTCTTTTGCGAGCGGCGTGGTTCTCGATACCGTCTCGCGGGGCCGCCGCGAGACGAAGCTTCTCGCCTACCTGCGCTATGCCGCGCCCGGCGAGGCGGTCCGCGAGTAGGCGATGCGCGAGATCGTTCGCACCAATGACGCTGTGCTGATCAGCGCGATCGAAGCGCTGCTCAAAGGCGCGGACATTCGGCACCTGGTGCTGGATCAGAACATGAGCGTGCTCGACGGCTCATTGAACATGCTGCCACGGCGCATCGTCGTCGATAACGAGAACGTCGCGCGGGCGCGCCGTCTTCTGACTGATGCCGGGCTCGGTCATGAGCTTCGACCGGATGCCGGCTGAGGCGTTCACCGACGACGCTGTCCTGGGTGGCCGACTCGTTCTGCGCCAGCCGCGGACCGGCCACCGCGTGGGACATGATGCGATCCTGCTCGCCGCCGCGACGGAGACGGGCGGCGCGGGCCATGCGGTCGAGCTCGGCGCGGGCGTCGGTGCGGCGGGGCTTGCGC
>JBAVXH010000021.1:0-2157 GCA_049698215.1 Xanthobacteraceae bacterium
GTCGTGCCGGTGCCGCTGAACGGATCGAGGACGAGGTCGTCCGGACGCGAGGCGGAAAGGATCACGCGCGCGAGCAGGGCCTCGGGCTTTTGGGTCGGGTGCAGCTTCTTGCCGTCGCGGCCCTTGAGGCGCTCCTCGCCGGTGCAGAGCGAGAGCGTCCAGTCAGAACGGACCTGGATGTCCTCGTTTCCGGCCTTCAGCGCCTCGTAGTTGAAGGTGTAGCCCTTGGCGTCCTGATCGCGCGCCGCCCAGATCATGGTCTCGTGCGCATTGGTGAAACGCCGGCCGCGGAAGTTCGGCATCGGATTGGTCTTGCGCCACACCACGTCATTGAGGATCCAGAAGCCGAGGTCCTGGAGGATCGTGCCGACGCGGAAGATATTGTGGTAGGAGCCGATGACCCAGATTGTCGCAGTCGGTTTCATCAGGCGGCGCGCCGCCATCAGCCAGGCGCGCGTGAAGTCGTCATAAGCGGAAAAGCTGGAAAACTTGTCCCAATCGTCGTCGACCGCGTCGACCTTCGAGTCGTCGGGCCGTTTGAGGTCGCCCTGGAGCTGCAGATTGTAGGGCGGGTCGGCGAAGACGAGATCGACCGAAGCCGCCGGCAGGCGCGCCATTTCGGCGACGCAATCGCCGACAATGATGCTAGAACACGGATTAGAATGTGTGCGGGGCGCCCGAACGGACGCCCCGCGACGCGACACACGCATGACTTTGCATCACTCGGGTACGCGGTCGGAGACGCGACTACCTGACAACCGACTGGGCGCATCATGGGATGCCAAGGTAAAAACTGACTTAAGCCTGCGAAAAATATGAACTTTCCTGTTAGCGATTGGGTAACCAAATCGCCTCAGCGGCGTTAGTAGCTCGCCCTTCGGAAGGGTGAGCCTTCGAACGTCGGAATGAGACGGAAGGTCACTGGCGCCATACGAGCTGCTTTGATGGACTTGGCTACCGGCGTCGGCGATGATTGAGGGGGCGACAGGAGGAACGAATGCGGTTTGACGACCTGCCGCAAAGCGACAACATTGAAGATCGCCGCGGCGATGGATCAGGCGGCGGAGGCGGCGGGTTTGGCCTGCCGATCGGCGGTGGCGGGCTCGGCATCGGCACCATCGTCATTCTCGGTATTGTCGGCTACGCGCTCGGTATCGATCCGCGCCTGTTGATCGGCGGCGCCGAGATGTTGTCGGGCGGCGGGCAGCAGCAGCACGCGCCGTCGCAGCCATCAGGCAAGACCGGCGCGCCGAGCGACGACATGGGCAAGTTCGTGTCGCGCATTCTCGGCAGCGCCGACGTGGTGTGGACCCAGACCTTCGAGCAGTCCGGGCAGCGCTATCGCAAGCCGACCATCGTGATGTTCGCCGGCGCGACACGTGCCGACGCCTGCGGCCAGGCGCAATCCGCCATGGGCCCGTTCTATTGTCCGCCCGACCAGAAGATCTATCTCGACACCTCATTCTTCCGCGATCTCGAGCGCCGTTTCAAAGGCTGCGAAGCCGGGTCGCGCTCATGCCAGTTCGCCCAGGCCTACGTGATTGCGCATGAGGTCGGGCACCATGTGCAGAACCAGCTCGGTATCCTGCCGAAGGTGCAGCAGCAGCAGAAGCAGGTGAACAAGGCCGAGGCGAACCGTCTGCAGGTGCGGGTCGAGCTGCAGGCCGATTGCCTCGCCGGGATATGGGCCGCGAAGTCCGACCAGCAATGGAAGCTGATCGAGCCCGGTGACGTGGAAGCCGCGATGCGCACCGCGGCTGCGATCGGCGATGATCGCCTGCAGAAGCAGGCGCAGGGCTATGTCATCCCGGATTCGTTCACGCACGGCTCATCCGAGCAGCGGCAGCGCTGGTTCGAAACCGGGCTGAAGTCCGCCAGTGTCGCGGCCTGCAACACCTTCGCGGCCAGCGCGCAGCTGTAGCCTCCAGCTCCGTCATGCCCGGCCTTGTGCCGGGCATCCACGACTTCCTTGTAGGGCGCTAGACTAAGACGTGGATGGCCGGGACAAGTGTTCAGTCCGGGGACATGGCCGACACCTGTTCGGAGACATCACCGACAGTTTTGTTGTTGGTCAAGTCGATCGTTGCGATCTGGTGGGCTGCGAAGAAGACGCCGTAGCGTCCATCGGCTGTGAGTGGGCGGATTGCGACGCGCTCA
>JBAVXH010000022.1:0-2290 GCA_049698215.1 Xanthobacteraceae bacterium
GGGCGGCCGTGGTCCGGGTGGTCCGGGCGCGCGACCGGGTGGTTTCGGCGGCGGCGGCGGCGGCGGCGGTGGTTTCAGCCGCGGACCGCGCTGAACCGACGCACCATGTAACGAGTTTTTACGGCGCGGGATCGCTCCCGCGCCGTTTGCGTTTCAGGCTAGTGTGGCGGTTCAGAAGTCCGCAACAGACTTGCGGCAAGTCCGCAATGCGGACTTCTGAACTAAGCCACACTAGAATCAATCGGTGGCTAGTGTCCTTTCGATTCCGAAGTTCGCATACGAGGGTGCGGCACGATGAGACGAACTTCGGAATCGGGACACTAGTGTGACAGCGATGTTGCCGGTGAGTACCCAGATCCCGCGTGCGGCGATGATCCTCGCGACCTGCGCGCTTGCCGCCTGCGGGACGACCGGGACCATCGGCTCGGTGGCGGAAGACCCGGACGCCACCCAGGCGACGCCCGCCAACATCGCCTCGCTCTCCGAAGTCATCCAGCGCAATCCGAACGACGCGCAGGCCTACAACATGCGCGGCAGCGTGCTTGGGCGCGCCGGGCGCAACCAGGAGGCGCTTGCCGACTTCGACAAGGCGGTCGCGATCGATGCGAGTTACGCGCAGGCTTACGCGAACCGGGGGCAGGTGCATCGCCAGATGAAACAGCTCGATGTTGCGCTCGCCGACTACAACAAGGCGCTCGGGATCGATCAGAACTATTCGGCGGCCTATCTCGGGCGCGGGCAAGTCTACCGCGCGCAGGGCCGAGCCCTTGAAGCGCTCAACGACTACAATCGCGCCATCCAGATGACACCGAGCAGCGGCCAGGCCTACTACCAGCGCGGCCTGCTCTATCAGGCGCAAGGCCAGCACAAGTTCGCGATCGACGATTTCACGACTGCGATCCCGCTCATCCAGGGTCAGGCCGAGCCCTATGTGGCGCGGGGCTTGAGCCAGCTTGCGCTCGGCGACCCCAAGGCCGCCGCGAGCGATCTCGACAACGCGGTGCAGATCGAGCCGGGAAGTCTCACCGCCTGGAACAGCCGCGGCCTTGCCTATGAGCGGCTCGGTGACAAGGAGAAGGCCGCCGGCTCCTACGCCAAGGCGCTCAATCTCAACCGGGAGAACGATACGGCGAAAAAGGGCTTCGCGCGCGTCGGCGGCCGCCCCGGGCAGACGTATCAGACGTTTTAAGTTTAGCCTCCGCTCATGCCCGCGAAAGCGAAAGCGGGCATCCAGTTCTTTGGTCCCTGGGTCCCCGCTTTCGCGGGGACGAGCGGAGCTTCTTGCCGTGCCGCCCTACCCCCGCCACGCTTGCGCCAGCAGCGCCGTGTCGTTGAGCGAACGGCACGCGGCGGCCTTGCCGTTGCGGATGGTCCAGATGTGGAACCAGTCGGAGCCGCCCTTCACGCCGCTCGGCTTCATCACCCAGGTGTAGTGTCCGGCGACAAAGACCTTGTCGGCATCGGAGTAGAATTCTTGGGGGCTGAACGACGTGATGTCGTGGGTTTCCGCAAGGATGCGGAAGAAGTCGCGCATGCCCGCGTGGCCCTTGTGATGGCCGAGCATCGGCACATCCGATGGGCGGCCGTCGAGCCCAATGGTCACGTCGGGCGTTGATGCCGACAGGATGGTCTCGATGTCGCCGCGCATGAACGCCGCGTAAAGGCTCTGCACCAGCTCGATATTGGGATTGGCCGACTGCGCGACTGCGAGATTGGACTTGCTCATGGTTTCCTCCGGAGGGTGTTGCGATGTTCGGAGGGTAGCGACGGCATTCCTGGTGCGCCTGAGGAGGATTCCCTATGCTGGGAGTCCCCCTACCCTACCAACCCATGCTCGATGGCGAACAGTGTCGCGCCGCCCCGCGTCTTCACGCGGATCTTGGCGTAGAGGTTCTGGGTGTGGTTATCGACCGTCTTCGGCGAGATACCGAGCGCACGCGCGGTCTCCTTCATGGACTGCCCGCGCGCGATCGCGCGCAACACCTCGATCTCGCGCTCGGTCAGGCCCGCGACCATCTGCCGGCGTACCGGCGCGGCATGTCCGGCCGCCGCGAGCACCGCGTTGACCGCATCCGTATCGAGCCTGCCCTCGCGCGCTTCGCGCTTGAGCGCATCGGCGGCCGCCTGCGCCGATAGCGCGGCGCGATGCGGGCGCGTCTCGATCTTGTTCTGATAGGCCTCGGCGGCGGCGAGAATCTTGCCCGGCGCGCTCAGCGCCGGCCCGCGCGCGCCGCGATGATAGCCGGACCCGTCGAGGCGCTCGTGGTGCTGCGCCACGATTGCGCCGAGC
>JBAVXH010000023.1:0-9244 GCA_049698215.1 Xanthobacteraceae bacterium
CATCAGGCCGCGGCCGACCGGCTGATCACCGAAGTCGAATCGCTCTATGTGAACGGCCCCGCGGGTGGTGGAGGCGTGCGCATTGCGAGCCGGCCGACGATCCGCACCTACACGGCCTTCGTGCCGCGCGAGAAGGTCACGCCGCGCTGGCAATTCGTCGAGGCGTGAATGGCGCAAATCGAGCTGTTCTACCTCGCGCACAGCCGCACCGGCGACAAGGGCGACTCGCAGACCATGTCGCTCATTCCCTACCGCGCCGAGGATTACGCGCTGATCGAGCGCCAGATCACCGCCGACGCGGTGAAGCAGCATTTCGGCAAGCTCACGCGCGGGTCCGTCACGCGCTACGAACTGCCCAACCTCGGCGCGTTCAATTTCGTGCTGGAGGAGACGCTGCAGGGCGGCGTCAACGACAGCCTCAACCTCGACACCCACGGCAAGTCGCGCAGCGCGGTGCTGCTGGCGATGATGGTCGAGGTTCCGGAGGATCATCCGGCGCTTGCAAGGCGGGAGGCGCTGACGCGCCACGAGGCGGAACACTGATTGCCGTGGAGCGGCCTGTCGGTCTGCACCGCAGGATGATGTCAATCCAGGAAAGACGTTAAGGAGTGGCGCACTGGGAGGCGGTCGGGGCGGAGAGCATCCGCGGATTTCTTCTTGTTGCCCCACAACGTGGCATGCGCCGCGTCGGCTGTTGTCTAGGCGGTTTCCACGAGGCTAATGCCTCGCCGTCGATCCGTCGCGGATGGACCGGTCAGGATCAGGCCGTATCCGTCGCTCAGCACGCCGACGATGAGATCCTGATACTCCGAATATTTCGGATTCACGGAATTGATAAAGCCGAGTGCCGGGGTCTCGCCAACCGCAAGCAGCTTGAGGACGATTGGTGCGGCTACAGGAATGCGCGTCGCGCCGCTCGGCCGGTGGAAACCGACAATCAGCCCGCGGGCGATGCCGTCCTCATTCGGAATATTAAGAACGATATTCCGAACATTTCCGTTTGACAGGGTGGTCAGGTGGAAGAACGGTAGATTTTCCGGGATGTAGATCGAGCCGGTTTGCGCATATCCCTGATCGGCCCGCGAGTGCTCGCGGAAAGTCAGGCCAGGCTTCTTCGGGTCCCATCGAATTTCGATGATGTACGCGGTCAGAACGTCAGGCGTCGCAAACAACTGTCGAACGCACAGATAATCGCCCTGGAGCCGTTCGACCTGCCGGAACGTATAGCCGCCCAAGAGGGATGGTGCCTCGTCCGAAAGCTCCTCTTCCTTGGGCCTGAATTGCCGTTCGAGGATTGTTTCGAGCTTGACCAAGGTTGCGTCGCTGAAATCCCCCGCAAGAGCCTTGTTGATCGCCGACAGACTGAGGTCGTCGCGAACGAGGCGCTTGCGTGAGATGCCCTTGGCATGCAGGTGCCGCTTGATCGCGGCCGCGATCGCAGCACATTCCTCCTCGTCGAATCCGCTCATCTTGCGCGCCCCCAGGTGAAAACTTTTCAGGAATTCACCCGCCTTTTCAAATTCTAGGCCGGAACACTCAAAAGTTGCAACCAGCCGCGCAAATGCCGGCAAGCCGGCTGCAAACCGGCGCCAATCTTGGCCAATCTTGATAGTCGCGGCGGACAGCGCCGTTAACTAAGTATTCGGTCATGAACGGTTCGACCAACCGAACATAATTCGAGCAAAGGCGCAGCCAACGCCGGAGCTGAATTCTCATCAACATCTCATCGGTGTGGAGACAGAGCCATGAATACGTCAACCTGGACACTGAAAGCGCTCGCGGTCGTGCTGACGGCCGCCTTCGCGGGAACGGCGCAAGCGGCCGGTCCGACCCTGACGATGCCTTCTCTCGGGAGCTCGGCCCGCCCGGCGCCCGCTGCGCCGAGCCTCGGCGTGAACACGACGTTCCGCCCGGCGCCGAACTTGGCCCCGGTGTCGGCTCCGAGGATGCCTGCGGCGCCGGCGCCCGCGCCGGCCACGAGCCTCTCGGTCGGGGTTCCGTACACTGGCGGCTATGTCCGGGCCGGAGCGCAGCCGCCCGCCAACAATCCTGGGACGGCGATCACCGTGACGCCGAAGATGATCGACATCCCGGTTGGGAATAACCAGGCGCCGCAGTCCGCGTATGGCGCTACGGTTACGGTTCCGCTCGGCACGATCCGGCCGCAGCGCTGAGAGCCGCGAACGACGATGAACGGCGGAGGGGGCGTCTTGCCCCCTCATGCCGCATTTGTAATTCCGGGGTCTGCTCGCGCATGTCCAGGCGAAAGCTAAAGGCGAGCAGGCGGACCACACCCCGTTGGCTCCCCCGGACCTACTCTTCCGGCTGGCGACGAAGCCTCGCGGAGATCCTTATCTGCATCTGCGCCTCTTCGGAGACGGCTTCTCGAGCCACACGCCAGCGTGTCCACTGGGCCCGTTCGTTAAAGCATTCCTAACCGAATACCTCGCATTCTCCCCGCATGGCGCGTGGAGTGGCCCGGTATCTCGTCGGCTCCCTCGTCGTTCTCGGGTTGGCTGCCTGCGGCAAGATGTGGGTCGCAGAGCGCGACGCGTGGCGGCATGAGGCGGAGGTCGCTTGCCTCAAGTCGGGCCTCGTCAAGGAAGGCCCGTTACTCGCGCGCGTCGAACCGATTTCAGGTCCAGGCATCTGTGGCGCGGATTTCCCGCTCAAGGTCGCCGCCATCGGCGAGGGTTCGCCGATCGGCTACGCCGAGGAACTGCGCCCGCCCGGCTCCGTGCCGCAACCGCTTGCGGCGCCGCCCGGTGGGTATCTGCGTCCCGCACCGGCCTATCCGGCTCCTCCGCAAGCCTATCCCGCCCAGACCTATCGGCCGGCCTATCCGCAATCGAATGGACCGATGTCGATCCGCCCGCCGGTGGCTGAGCCGGACGAGGACGACATCGAATACGAGAATGCGCCCGGTGCGCCCGCGCAAACCTACCCGCCGCGTGCTCCACAGGGCGCGAATGCGCCCTACCGACCGGTGCCATATGAACCCGCGCCGGACGAGCGTGCGCCGCGCAGCGCGCAGCCCTATCGGCAGCCGCAGCAGCCGCAGCAGCAGCAGCAGCAGCAGCAGCAGCAGCAGCAGCAGCAGCAAGTCTATCCGCAACAGTCTTATCCGCCTGCCGAACAGGTGCCGCTCGGCCGCGAGCGCGGGCCCGTCACGACCGGCGCCGTCGTGGTGCAGCCCACGGCGACGCTCGCATGCCCGATCGTCTCCGCGCTCGACAGCTGGATGGCGAGCGGCGTGCAGCCGGCGGCGACGAAATGGTTCGGCGTGCAGGTGGCCGAGATCAGGCAGATCTCCGCCTACTCCTGCCGCGGGATGAACGGCCAACGCGGCGCGAAAATCTCCGAGCATGCGTTCGGCAATGCGCTCGACATCGCGTCGTTCACCCTTGCCGACGGCCGCAGGATCGCCGTCAAGGACGGCTGGCGCGGCGCTCCGGAAGAGCAGGGCTTCCTGCGCGACGTGCAGGCGTCGGCCTGCCAGCACTTCTCCACCGTGCTCGCGCCCGGCTCGAACGTCTATCACTACGACCACATCCACGTGGACCTGATGCGGCGGACCAGCGGACGCTCGATCTGTCAGCCAGAGGCCGTGTCCGGCGACCTGATTGCGGCGCGCGCGGGCCATCGCTTTGCGCGCAGTGACCCCGGCGTGACCGGTTCGATCAAGCGCACACGCCCGACCTTCCGCACCGTCCGCGGCCGGGACGAGGTCTATGACGGGCTGCCGCGCGCCGTCGCGGGGGAAGACTGAAACAATAATACTCGGTTGAAAATCAACAGGTTGGCGCGTGAATCGCCGCGCACACCCTGCGCCACTTCGCCTTTGGCGCAAGGTTTTGTGTACGGGTTTGTGGTTAGTTCCCCAGCGTCAAGTCCGGGGCCTGAATGCGGGTTGTGCTGGTCGATCCAAGCCGCACCATGCGGCTGTTCGTGAGGCGCTTGCTCGAGGCGCGCGATCACGAGGTGCTGCCGTTTGCGGACGGCGCGCAAGCGCTCGACTGCCTGCGCCAGAATGGCGATGTGGCGGCGCTCGTCACCTCGGTCGAACTCGACGGCATGTCCGGCCTTGAGCTCTGCTGGGAAACCCGTGTTCTCGCCGGCCGCGACCGGCCGATCTACGTAATCCTGATGTCGTCGAGCACCGACAAGAGCCTGCTCGGCGAGGCGCTCGACAGCGGTGCTGACGATTTCATCTCCAAGCCTCCGGTCGCGGACGAATTACACGCGCGATTGCGCGCTGCCGAGCGGCTCGGCGGCATGCAACGCGAACTGGTGCGGCTTGCTTCGGTCGATCCGCTGACCGGTCTGCACAATCGCCGCGTCTTTTTCGAAATGGCAGAGGACGTGCGGGCGCAAGAGTGCCGGTTGACGGCAGTGATGTTCGACATCGACCATTTCAAGCGCGTCAACGATCTCTACGGGCACGATGTCGGCGACCAGGCCATTGCAGCCGTCGCCAGGACCGCCGCAATCGACGGCGCCATCATCGGCCGTCTCGGCGGTGAGGAATTCGCGATGTTGCTAAAGGGTTCTCCTTTGGCCATCGGCGCCAGGCTTGCCGAAGAGCTGCGGCAGCGCATCGCCGCATTATGCTTCGACACGGACAAAGGCCCGATGACGCTGACCTGCAGCTTCGGCGTCAGCGAACGCAAGCCGGGCGACAGTATCGACGATCTGCTCAAGCGCGCCGATGTCGCGCTCTACGCGGCGAAGACCTCGGGGCGCAATCGCGTGGTGACGGCAGATCCGGGCGGCACCGTCACGGTCGCCGCCCAGAATACTGTCATCCGCGCGCTCGCCAGTTGATTACCACCAGGGCTTCAGCTCGCAGCGCCGTTGACCCCAATCCCACCAGCAGTCGCGATAGTAGCGGCGGCCCTCGATGATGATCGCCTGATCGCTATACTGCTGGCCCGGCGCCACATAAGTCGCGCCAGGAGCGAGATAGACCTGCCCCTGCACCATCGGTCCCTGCACCATCGGCGGATTCACGACGACGCCGGGCGCGGGTGCGGGATACGGATCGGCCACATAGTATTGCGCGGATGCAACGGTCGGGACGGCCAGAACGGCAGCGGCCAGCAAAAGCCTGCGCATGATGGTTCTCCATTAATCTGGGTTCAGCCCCTCGCGGCGCAAACGCGAAGGTGCAGACTGCGGTTCCGGGAACCCGCTCGCGCCGCAAATTTGATCGCATTCCCGGGCTCACCAGCCAGCGATTGGCCGGGAACAGACTTCGTCGACAAGGTCTCGTAGGGGAATGAAAATCCCGTCTGGGCCGCTCAACCAAAAAGACGCCGTTCCGCGGCAATTCGTGGCTTGTGCATCAGCGCCGACCTGTCCAAACTAGGCTATAGCTGCTGGAATACCAATCGTGCTCCGGCGGTTAATGTATGAGAGCGGCAGGGGCGAAGCCGCCTAGAAACAAAGGGAGGGTTTTCCATGGCTATTGAGAAGTCACGCACCAGCCGCCGCAAATTCATGCTGGCAGCCGGTGTAACCGGGGCGGCGACTGTCGCCATGCCGCAGGTGTCGCGCGCGCAGACCGTCACGTGGAAATATCAGTCGACCTGGCCGACCAAGGACATCTTCCACGAGTTCGCCGTGGATTATGCCAAGAAGGTCAACGACATGTCGGGCGGGCGCCTGAAGCTCGACGTCCTCGCGGCCGGCGCGGTCGTTCCCGCCTTCCAGCTTCAAGATGCGGTGCACTCCGGCGTGCTCGATGGCGGCCATGGCGTGACCGCCTACTGGTACGGCAAGAACAAGGTCGCCTCGCTGTTCGGTACGCCGCCCTCGATGGGCTGGGATGCGCACTCGATGCTGGCCTGGTTCTATTACGGCGGCGGCGAGCAGCTCTATAACGAGCTGCTCAACGACATCCTGAAGATCAACGCGGTCGGCTTCCTCTACTATCCGATGATGACCCAGCCGCTCGGCTGGTTCAAAAAGCCGGTCACTTCGGCGGACGACTTCAAGAACCTCAAGTACCGCACCGTCGGCTTGTCGGCCGACCTGTTCAAGGAAATGGGCGCGGCCGTCACCATCCTGTCCGGCGGTGAAATCGTTCCGGCCATGGATCGCGGCCTGCTCGACGCCGCGGAGTTCAACAACCCGTCATCCGACATCCTGCTCGGCTTCCCGGACGTGTCGAAAGTCTTCATGGTCGGCAGCCATCACCAGCAGCAGGAATCCTTCGAGATCAGCTTCAACAAGGCGAAGTTCAACGCGCTTCCGGCTGAGCTCAAGGCGATCCTGCGGTACGCGGCGTTTGCGGCGACCGCTGACCAGTTCGCCATGGCGCATGACCGCTATTCGAAGGATCTCGAGGAGATCAAGAAGCGCGGCGTGCAGGTCATTCGCACGCCGGAATCGGTGTTGCAGGCGCAGCTGCAGGCCTGGACCAAGGTGATGGACGCGAACAAGGACCCGTTCTTCCAGAAGGTCTACGAGTCGCAGAAGGCCTGGGTGAAGCGAACCGCGCCGTACTTCTTTATCAACAACTTGCACGCTTCCGATCTCGAAAAGGCGTACAAGCACTTCTTCGGCTGATAAACTGGGAATGCGAGGCCCGCGCGCCACCTCGCGCGCGGGCCTTGGCGTGGGGGCGATTCACAAGTCTGCGCTGGCCCAGATCGGGCCTCGGGGGGAACCGTGCAGCGCATCCTGTTCATTGTCGACGAAATCAGCACCTGGGTCGGGAAGACCGCGGGCTGGTGCATTCTCATTCTCACCTTCACCACCAGCTACGAGGTCTTCTCCCGCTACCTGTTCCTGCAGCCGACCGAGTGGGCGTTCGACGCGGCCTACATACTGTACGGCACGTTGTTCATGCTGGCGGGGGCGTACACGCTGTCGCGCAACGCGCACGTGCGCGGCGACTTCATCTATCGGTCATGGTCGCCGCGCAGGCAGGCCAACATGGATCTCGCTCTCTACATCCTGTTCTTCTTTCCCGGCATGCTGGCCTTCGTCTATGCGGGCTACGGCTATGCCAAGCTCTCATGGATGATGAACGAGCACTCCTCGGCGAGCCCGTTCGGTCCGCCCGTCTACCATTTCAAGACCCTGATCCCGATCGTTGGCGTGCTGATGGTGATGCAGGGCGTCGTCGAGGTGATCCGTTGCATCCAGTGCATCCGCACCGGCGAATGGCCGCAGCGGCTGCATGACGTCGAAGAGCTCGACAAGGTGATGCTCGAAAAGGCCGAGCACGGCGAGTACGAGGTCGTCAAAGAGCTCGAGGAAATCGGCCAGCGCAAGGGCTCCATCTGATGTTCGGCATCGGCAATCCCGAACTGGGCGTAGTGATGCTCGCCCTGTTCGTCGTATTCATCATGTTCGGATTCCCGATCGCGTTCACGCTGATGGCGCTGGGCGTGTTCTTCGGGTACTTCGCGATGGGCGATCTGGTGTTCAACCTGCTCGTCCAGCGCACCTATTCGGTGATGACGAACGACGTGCTGATCTCGATCCCGTTGTTCGTCTTCATGGGCTACATCATCGAGCGCGCGAACATCCTTGATCGCCTTTTTCGTTCGCTGCAGCTCGCCGCCGGGCCGGTGCCGGCCTCGCTCGCACTCGCGACGCTTGCGACTTGCGCGATTTTCGCGACCGCGACCGGCATCGTCGGCGCCTGCGTCACCCTGATGGGCCTGCTCGCATTCCCCGCGATGCTGCGCGCAGGCTATGACGTGAAGATCGCCTCCGGCGTGGTGTGCGCGGGCGGCTGCCTCGGCATCCTGATTCCGCCGAGCGTGATGCTGATCCTGTACGGGGCCACCGCGGGTGTGTCGGTGGTCAAGCTTTATGCCGGCGCCTTCTTCCCCGGCATCATGCTCGCAAGCCTTTACATGCTCTACGTCATCATCATGACGCTGCTCAATCCGAAGCTCGCGCCCAAGCTGCCCGAGAGCGAGCGCAACGTCCCCTACAAGACGATCTTCATCTCGCTGCTGACGTCGTTTGCGCCGCTGGCCGGGCTGATCGGCGCGGCGCTTGGCTCGATCATCTTCGGGCTTGCGACTCCGTCCGAAGCCGCCGCCATGGGGTCTCTCGGCGCGCTGCTGCTGGCGGTCGCCTACGGGGCGGACTACTCGAAACGCCGCAACGTGTTGCTGGTCCAGGCCTATGGCTTGGCCGTGGCGGTGTTCTTCGCCTACGTGATCGTGTGCGGGTTCACCGCGCTCGACGTCGACCGCCGCGTTGTCACTGTCATCCTCTTCCTCACGGTTGTCGTCGGTTTGCTGCTGCTCCCCGGCACCACCTTCACGATCAACCAGCTCAAGGAATCCGTGTTCCTGACCGCGCGCACCACCGCGATGGTGTGCTGGCTGTTCGTCGGCTCGTTCATGTTCTCGGCGGTGTTTGCCTATCTCGGCGGTCACGAGCCGATCGAAAAGTTCGTGTTGGCGATGAACCTGAACACGACCGGGTTCATGATCCTGGCGCAGGTCATCATCTTCGTGCTCGGCTGGCCGCTGGAGTGGACCGAGATCATCGTCATCTTCATGCCGATCTTCCTGCCGCTGTTGAAGACCTTCAATGTCGACCCGCTGTTCTTCGGATTGCTGGTCGCGCTCAACATCCAGACCTCGTTCCTTTCGCCGCCGGTCGCGATGGCGCCGTTCTATCTCAAGGGCGTGGCGCCGAGCTGGGTCAACATCAACGACATTTTCCGCGGCGTGATGCCGTTCATGATCATCGTGATCATCTCGATGATCATGCTCTATACCTTCCCGCAGATCGGCCTCTGGCTGCCGACGCAGGTCTATCGCTAGTCGCGAACCGGAGTACGCGAGATGGTTCTTCTGATTGCCGGCATCGTGGTTTTGGTGATCACGGCAGCGGTGTTCTTCGCGCTCCTCCCGCGCGGCGGCAAGCTGCACCGCTGGGTCGACACCGAATTGGAGCCCTATATCAGCGTCGCGATCTGCGCAGGTATTGCGCTCGCCTTCACGATGACGCTGTCCGGCGTGCTCAACCTGATGGGCGGGACCTAGCCCTCGCTACCAACCGCGGCGGTAGATGCGATAGGGCGGCAGCACCTCGAAGGCGAGGTCCTCGCCATACGCGACCACGGGCGGCCCGTTATAGACCCAACCAGGCTGCGGCCCGTAGCCCGGCGGCGCATAGACATAGTCGTAGGGTGGCGGGTAGGCGACTGCTGGCGGCAGCGGCGCGTACGGCGGCGGCGCCTCCACGAGGCCGGGGACCGCCTGGTAGG
>JBAVXH010000024.1:0-28361 GCA_049698215.1 Xanthobacteraceae bacterium
GCGCTGCCCTCCGTCGCGGTCGTCGTGGTCGACAAGAGCCCGAGCCAGATCTTCGGCGACCGCGAGAAGCAGACCGAGGCGGTGCGCGCGGCGGTGACGCAGCGCCTCAACCGCATCGCGGGCCTCGAGGTGCGCGTGGTCGAAGCCGGACAGGCCGATGGCGAGACCGACGGCACGCGCCTGTTCTCGGCGCTCGGCGCAGCCCTTTCGGACGTGCCGCCGGACCGTGTGGCGGGCGCGCTGTTCATTACCGACGGGCGCGTGCATGACGTGCCAAGCGAAGCCGCCCAGCTCGGCTTCAACGCACCGCTGCATGCGCTGATCACCGGACGCCCGGGCGAACGCGACCGGCGCATCCAGCTCGTCACCGCGCCGCGCTTCGGCATTGTGGGACAGACACAGACCATCGTGCTGCGCGTCGAGGACCAGGGCACGACGCCTGGCCCCGTGCAGCTCGCGATCCGCCGCGACGGCGAGCTGCTCGAGACGCGCAATGTGCGCGCCGGCGATACCGTGCGCGTGCAGGTCCAGATCCCGCACGGGGGACAGAACATCGTCGAGATCGAAGCTTCGCCGCTGGAGAACGAGCTCACCACCATCAACAATCGCGCGGTGCTCGCGATCGACGGCGTGCGCGACAAGCTGCGCGTGCTGCTGGTGTCGGGCGAGCCGCACGCGGGCGAGCGCACCTGGCGCAATCTGCTGAAGTCCGACGCTTCGGTCGACCTCGTGCATTTCACCATCCTGCGTCCGCCGGAGAAACAGGACGGCACGCCGATCCAGGAGCTGTCGCTGATCGCCTTTCCGACGCGCGAACTGTTCCAGCAGAAGATCAACGAGTTCCACCTGATCATCTTCGATCGCTACGCCCGCCAGGGCGTGCTGCCGATCATCTATTTCGACAATATCGCGCGCTATGTGCGCGACGGCGGCGCCGTACTGGTCGCGGCCGGACCGGACTACGCGAGCCCAACCTCGATCTGGCGGACGCCGCTTGACGTCGTGCTGCCGGCCGAGCCGAGCGGGCGTACCACCGAGGTGCCGTACTTCGCGCAGCTCACCGATCTGGGCAAACGCCACCCGGTGACGCGCGGGCTCGAAGGCGCGCAAAGCGATCCGCCGCACTGGAGCCGCTGGTTCCGCCTGGTCGACGCGCGGGAGAACAAGGGCACCGCCGTGATGAAGGGCCCGGACGACAAGCCGCTGCTCCTGCTCTCGCGCGAAGGCGAAGGCCGCGTCGCGCTGCTGCTCTCGGATCACATCTGGCTCTGGGCGCGCGGCTATGAAGGCGGCGGGCCGCATCTCGACCTGCTGCGCCGGCTCTCGCACTGGCTGATGAAGCAGCCCGACCTCGAAGAGGAAGCGCTACGTCTCGGTGTGCGCGGCAAGGACATCGAGATTCGCCGCCAGACCATGGCGGACGAAGTCGCGCAGGTGACGGTGACCACGCCGACCAGCCAGACGCGCACCCTGACGCTCGACCGGACCGAGCCCGGCGTGTGGAAGGCGGTCACGCAGGCGAATGAATTGGGCCTCTGGCGCGCGAGCGACGGCAAGCTCACCGCGCTGGTCAACGTCGGGCCGGCGAACCCGCGCGAATACGCCGAGGTGACGTCATCGACCAACGTCCTCGCGCCGATTGCGAATGCGACCGGCGGCGATGCGCGGCGCATCGCGGATGCCTCCGGCAATCTCTCGATCCCGCGCATCCTCGCGGTGCGCTCGACCGATGCCTACAAGGGCGACGACTGGCTCGGCTTGAAGATGCGCGACGCGAGCGTGGTGCGCGGCATCGGCGTGCTGCCGCTGTTCGCCGGCATGCTCGGGTTACTGCTCCTGATCGGCTCGCTCGCCGCCACATGGCTGCGCGAGGGGCGGTGACGCGGCCGCTGGCTGAGCGGGCGGCGCCAATTTAATTTTGACCGCAGCCGCCCGCGGCGCCGCGCTGCTCAGAGCCGATCCGCGAGAGTCAGGTCCCGTCTGGCCCCACGCTGATATCGATCGTCACTCGCGTTTTGACGTGCGGAATGCGCGCGGTGACCTCGACGATATCGTCGGTCGTACGCGTTCGGACCGGAATATCTGTCAGCGCATCCGCCGCGGCCAGCCGATCCGCCTCACCTTCGGGAGTGTTCTTGGAAAGATCGTTGAGCTCGCCTCGCGCAATATCGAAGCTGACGTCGCCTCCGCTGACCGTAACATCGATACGCCCGTTCTTGTCGGTCCTTGCCCAACGCAGACTGTCTTTGAATTTCTTGAGCAGCTTTAGCACTTTGGGATTCGGATGCGGCGACCCCGACCGCCCGGTCGAAATTCCGAGTGCAAGATTGTCGCCGAAGATCTTGAGTACGTCCTCATCCAGTCCGTTCGCGGCCGCATGGTGAGCGAGCTTGACAAACGCATAAGGCCGTTCGTCGTGGACCGTTTGGAGCAAGGCCTCCATCGAGTCCTTGAGGCCGGAAACATCCGGCGCCGCAAACTGCATGTCGGCGGTCAGCAGCATTGCATCCTGGCCTGCCCCCAGCTTGATGACGATGCTCTGGTCATTCACCGCAGCACCCGGCCGGCCCGCCGCCGCCATGGCCATCGCGTCAAGTTCAGGATTCTCGGAATCGCCGGCCCCGACGATGGCCAGATAGGCCTGGCCGGGATCGAACGTGTCGCTCTCGGCTTGAACCGAATTGACCTGCATCATCGCGAAATCCATTGCTCCGACCATGCCCTGCGAGCATATCTCGAGATGCTCTTTGGTCGGACCCAGAATCTTCATTCCGAATGCCGCGAATTGTTGCTCCAGTTGCTGAACCTGTTGGTCGCGACCGACATAGAGCTTCACTGTCGCGCCTTTATTCTCCAGATCCTTGATCAACTGCTCGTAGCGGCCTTTCTCGTCAAATGCGTCCTGGATGAACTGGTCCAGCTCTTCGCGCGAACCGAAATTGGTGCGCGGCTCCTCGCGCAACGCGGCAAGCAGCATGCGGCCCGGAACGTCCATATCCGCCAGGCGTGCCTCGTCCGGGTAGCCCAGTTCGGGGTCCGCCATGAGCGCGTGCTCCACCTTGATGATGTCGCTCGCAACAAGATCGGGAAGGCAACCGATGTGATCGGAGTGGCAGTGCGTCACGACGAGCAGCGAGATCGGGAAAGGCTTTGGATGACCGAACAGCTCTTCAAGCTGTTCAGGGATCGACGGTGAGTTTTCGAGCGGCAGGTGATCGCCGGGATGACCGCCGTCAATGAGGATGGACCGACCGTCCTTGATGATCAGAATGCAGTCGCCGTATTTCTTGTCGCCCATATCCAGAAGATGCAGCTTCATTTGTCGCCTCTCAGGTGGCCATGCCGGTAGGGAATGCCAGTGAGATATCACGCGTTGATGCGAGATAAAATACGTTATTCTCGGTTGTGCACTCGCGTGACATCGGGTAGGGGCCCCCGAGCCGCGGAATGCCTTGGGGCCGCTGGCGGAGCTTTTGGCGCGGATCCGCCCGGCGCGGCGCCCACTGCACACGCATGACGCCTGGCGGGCGCCCGATTGTCGCGCGCGGGGCGGTAACCCTTCGATAAGACTTCCGAAACTCGGGTACGCGATGATGCGGCCCGCGCCGATGAGGCGCTGGGACCCGCATGCGCAATCACCGCACCCTCCCCGTCCTTGGCGACGATGCGCTCATCCGCCGGATCGCGCATGTGTGGATCGCGCTCGCGGGCGCGTTCTGCATCTTCGATCTCTACCGCAAGACCGGCTTGGGCCTGACCGACGGCGACGGGCGGCCGATCGGCGACGACTTCGTCAACTATTTCTCGGGCGCCTGGCTCGCGCTGCATCAGCGCGTCGGCGATATCTATCACTGGCCGGCCTATCACGCGTTCCAGGAGCAGCTGGTCGGCGCGGCGGTGAGCCGAAACTACAATTACAGCTATCCGCCACTCACGCTGGTGCTCACGCTGCCGTTCGCGGTGCTGCCTTATCTGCCCGCGCTCGGTGTGTGGCTCGTTGGCGGCTGGTACGCGTTCTATCGCGCGCTGAGCTTGGCGACGCCGAACGCTCTCCTGCTCGCGCTCGCCGCACCCGCGGTGTTCGTCAATACCTATTGCGGGCAGAACGGCGTGTGGACCGCGGCGCTCCTCGGCGGCGGCTTGTGCCTGCTAGAGCGGCGGCCGGTGATCGCCGGCGTGCTGTTCGGGCTGCAGGCCTACAAGCCGCATCTCGCGCTGATGGTCCCGGTGGCGCTGCTCGCGGGCCGCCAGTGGCGTGCGTTCGTTTCCGCCGCGGCGACCGTCGTGCTGCTCGCGCTCGCGAGTTTGGCGCTCGCCGGATGGGAGGGTTGGCGCGGATTCCTGGATGTCACGCCGCTGCTGCGCAAGATCACGCTGGAAGATGCGGAGGCGGTGTGGCACCGCAACGTCTCGGTGTTCATGATGGTGTCGCGCCTCGGCGCGGGCCTGACCGCCGCCTATGCGGCGCAGATGACGGCCGCCTTGCTCGCCGCCGCGCTCGTCGCCTATGCGTGGCTCAAGGATGCACCCGCGCCGGCACGCTACGCCGCCGTGCTGATCGGCGTGCTGCTCGCGACGCCATACCTGCAGGACTACGACCTGGTACTCGGCGCCTTCATTGCGGTGTGGCTGATGCAGCTCGATCCGGAGAGAACGCCCGCGACGCGCGTCGCCTGCGCATCAATCCTGCTGATGCCGCTGCTGGCGAGCCCGCTCGCAAAACTCGCCGGGCTCGCCTTCGGCCCGCTGTTCGTGCTGCCGGCGCTGATGCTCATCGCGCGCGCGCTGTTTGCCACGCGCGCAAGCGCCGCTGCAGCGCGCGCGTGATCGGCCGCTCGAAGATCAGATAGCAGGCGACCGACGCCGCAATTGCCAAAGCCCAAGCGATGGCCGCATAGATCCAACCCGCATCCGTGCCGACGAACAGCCGCCCGACGGTCCAGCGCACCAACGGAAACGTCAGCGGGTGCACCAGATAGAGCGAGTACGACGCATCGCCGAGCAAGCCGAAGAAGCGCCCGGCCGGTCCCGGATGCCAGGTCGTCGATGACAGCGCGCAGGCCGTGACCAGTGCGGCACCCGGCAGGCCCCAGAACAGAACGCGCCATTCGCTGGTTGGGACCGCGGCCGCCGCATACCCCGCCACTGCGGCGATGCCGAGCGCCCACGCGACAGCCGGCGGCAGACGGACGCCCTCGCGGTAGGCGAGCGCGATCAGCATGCCGTAGCAAAATTCCAGGATGATCGCGTTCGCCCAGAAACTGAACGGCAGCGGCAGCGTGTGATAGCGGCCGACCGTGACCAGCACACCGAACACAACGCACACCGTCGTCACAGCGATGCGCCGCGGCAGCAGGATCGCGAACGCGAACACCGCGTAGAAGAACATCTCGTAGTTCAGCGTCCAGCCGAGCAGGTGCACCGGGAACGCCAGCCCATCGAGGCGCGGATAGGGCCAGAACAGAAACGACGCCACGAGGCTCGCGGGCGAATAGATCTCCCAGAGCTTCGCGCCGTGCACTGCATAGATGTAGAGAATGATCGCGACCGTCACTGCCCAGTAGAGCGGCGCGATGCGCGCGAGGCGGCGCAGGAAGAAGCGCTGCGGCCCGTCGCGGCGGCCGAACAGGGATTCGGACGAATAGACCATCACGAATCCCGAGATCACGAAGAACAGGTCGACGCCGGCCGCCCCGAGCAAGAAATTGTTGCCCGGCCCGGGCGCGCCGCCGAGGAACGCCACCTTCTCGGTCGCGGCATGCAGCGTGAGCACGCCGATCGCCGCGACGGCGCGCAGCACCTGGATCGATCTGAGTGTCGGCGAGCCGCCCTCCGCCGACGGAACGGCGGATTCAGCCAAGCATCGCCTCGACCAGATAGGGCCCCTTCACGGCAAGACCGCGCGCGAGCGCCGCGTTGAACTCGTCCATGTTTTCCACGCGCTCTCCCGGCACGCCCATGCCGCGCGCAAGATGCACGAAGTCGAGATCGGGGCGCGACAGGTCGAGCATGTCGAGCGCCTTGCGGCCGACATTCTGCGCGCCGACGTTCGCCAGCTCATGGCGCAGGATGGCGTAGGACTTGTTGTTCAAGAGCACCGTGGTGATGTTCAGGTTCTCGCGCGCCTGCGTCCACAGCGCCTGGATCGTGTACATCGCCGAGCCGTCGGCCTGGATGCTGAGCACTTTTCTGTCCGGGCACGCGACCGCGGCGCCCGTTGCCATCGGCATGCCGAGGCCGATCGAGCCGCCCATGTTCTGCAGCCAGGTGTGCGGATGCGAATTGCGGGTCGATGGAAAGAAGCCGCGCCCGGTCGAGACGCCCTCGTCCACCACAATCGCGTTCTCGGGGATCAGCGCGCCGATCGATTGCGCGAGCGTGACCGAATCGATCTTGCCGGTTGCGGGCGGCGGCGGTGCGTATTTCGACGGCTCGATCGGCTGCTGCGTGGCGCCGAGCTCGTCCACGAGCCATTCGAGCGCGTGGACCGAATCCTCCTCGATGGTCGAGAGCGTGGTGAACTGCGTGTCGTTCGGCGCCAAGAGTGATGGCTTGTCCGGGTAGGCGAAGAACGCCACCGGAATGCGGCTACCGACCAGCACGATGTGCTTGACGCCCTCCAGCGTCTTGAGCGCCTGCTCGACCGGGTACGGAATGCGGTCGATGGAGATGCGCCCGGCGCCGCGCTCCATGCGGCGGTTGAAGGTCTGCCCGAGCAGCTTGCATCCGGTCTTGGCGGCGATGCGGGCGGCAAGCTCCAGGCCCTTCTCGCGCAACGCCAGTCCGGTGAGCAGCAGCACCGCGGGCTCGCCCGCGCGCAGCACGCGCGCGGCCTCCTTCACGGCGTCTTCGCTCACCTTCGCGCGCTCCGGGATCGCCGGCACCGTCGCGGGACCGGTCCCCTCGTCCCATGCGGTGTCGCCCGGCAGGATCAGCGTCGCCACTTGTCCCGGCGGCTTCATGGCGGCCGCGATCGCGGTGGCGCCATCTTCGGCCACGGTCTTCGATGTCGGCGACGTCTTCACCCAGCCGGAGAAGGGCCTGGCGGCGGTCTCGATGTCGGAGGTGAGCGGCGAGTCGTAATCGCGATGATAGGTCGCGTGATCGCCGACGATGTTCACCACCGGCGTCGCGGCCTTCATGGCGTTGTGCAGGTTGGCGAGGCCGTTGGCGAGGCCGGGGCCGAGGTGCAGCAGTGTCGCGGCCGGCGTTTCCTTCATGCGCGCGTAGCCGTCCGCCGCACCGGTCGCCACGCCCTCGAACAGCGCAAGCACGCAGCGCATGCCGTCGACACGGTCGAGCGCCGCGACGAAATGCATCTCCGAGGTGCCGGGATTGGAGAAGCACACATTGACGCCGCCGCCGACCAGCGTCCGCACCAGACTCTCAGCACCGTTCATTCGCGGACTCCACTTTGAATGTGCCGCTCATGCCCGCGAAAGCGGGCATCCGGTTCTTGGCCCTGGGTCCCCGCTTTCGCGAGGACGAGCGGATGAACGAACCTCATCCTTGTGTATCCCAATCCGGCCGCACCACGCCGCTCACACCCTTCAGCGCGCCTTCGACAAGCTCCGCCGCAAGGATGCGCGCGGGATCGGCCGGGCCCGGCATCTTGATCACGCCGCTCGGCACGCGCTTGAAGCCGACACGCTTGTAGTAGGGCTCGTCGCCGACCAGCACGACCAGCTTGTGCCCTTGCGCCTTCGCATCCTTGAGCGCGCGCTCCATCATCGCCTTGCCGATGCCGCGGTCGCGGAACGGCGGCTCGATGGTGAGCGGCCCAAGCATCAGCGCCGGCGTCTCACCGATACAAATCCGCGTGATGCGCACCGATCCGACCAGCAGCGTGCCGATGCGTGCCGTGTACGAGAGGTCGAGCTGGTGCGCCATTTTCTCGCGGATGCGCTCCGAGGTGCGCACGTAACGGCCCGGACCGAAGGTGCGCTCGTGCAGCCGCTCGATCGCAGCCGCATCCTCGGGCTTTTCGGTCAGGATGGTGAGGGAAAGGTCGGTCATGAGGCTCGCAGGGCGCTTAGCATTTGGGGCCTGAGAGGTCCATTGCGCCTTGCCGCGTATGCCGCGATGAATAGATAGCGCTCACCCTGAGGAGCCCGCGCAGCGGGCGTCTCGAAGGGCGAGGGCGTGCACTGTGGCCATCCTTCGAGACGGCGGCGGAGCCTGTCATCGGGCCGCGCTTTGCGCGGACCCGTTGGCCGCCTCCTCAGGATGAGGACGGAGATAGCGAATGGCCCACGGCGAGCTGATCGACGGTGTCTGGCACACCCGGTTTCACAACACCAAGGCGACCGGCGGGCGCTTCCAGCGCACCCAGCCGAAATACCGCAACTGGGTGACGGACGACGGCAGCGCCGGCCCGAGCGGTAGCGGCGGATTTGCCGCGGCGCGCGGGCGCTATCATCTCTACGTGTCGCTCGCCTGTCCGTGGGCGCATCGCACGGTTCTGTTCCGCAAGCTGAAGGGCCTCGAGGACGTGATCTCGATGGACGTGGTCGAGCCGGTAATGGGCGACGAAGGCTGGCAGTTCGGGCCGGATGCCGACAGCGACAGCGTCAACGGCAACAAGCACCTGCACGAGGTCTACACGATGGCCGATCCGCGCTACACCGGCCGCTCCTCCGTGCCGATCCTCTGGGACAAGGAGCAGCGCACGGTCGTCAACAACGAGTCGCCGGAAATCATTCGCATGCTCAATTCGGCATTCGATGCATTCACCAACAATCGCACCGATTACTACCCGTCGGCGCTGCGCGGCGAGATCGATGCGGTGAACGAGGTCGTGTTCAAGAACGTCAACAACGGCGTCTATCGCTGCGGCTTCGCCAGCACGCAGGAAGCCTACGAGGAAGCGTTCCTCGATCTGTTCGGCGCGCTCGATCAGCTCGAGGCGCGGCTGTCACGCCGGCGCTATCTGTGCGGCGCGCAGATCACCGAAGCCGACTGGCGGCTGTTCACCACGCTCATCCGCTTCGATGCGGTCTATGTCGGGCACTTCAAGTGCAACCTGCGCCGCATCGTGGACTATCCGAACCTCTCGAACTACCTGCGCGATCTCTACCAGGCGCCGGGTGTCGCCGAGACGGTCAACATCGACCACATCAAGCGGCACTATTACATGAGCATGCTGCACATCAATCCGAGTGGCCTCGTGCCGCTCGGCCCCGCGCTGGATTTCGAGGCGGCGCATGACCGGGGGAGGTTCAATTAGCCCTCACCCTGAGGAGCCATGCGAAGCATGGCGTCTCGAAGGGCGAGGCGTGCGCGCCTGAGTGTGCGGCCATCCTTCGAGACGCGCTTCGCGCTCCTCAGGATGAGGCGGAGTGCCTACTCCGCCTGGATCCCCAGCTTCTTCACCTCGGCGCCCCAATACGCCACGTCCTTCTCGATCTGGGCGCGGAACGCCTTTGCGTCCTGCGGGCCGTAGACGCCGTTCGCCGAAATCTTCTCCCACACGGCGGGCGTCTTGAGCACATCCATCACGGCGGCTTCGAGCTTGGCGACCACGTCCGGCGGCGTCGCCGCCGGCACGAGCGCGCCGTACCAGTTCTCCATGTAGACGTTCTTGAACCCGGCCTCGCCGGCAGTCGGCACGTCGGGAAGAAGCTTCGAGCGCTCATTGCCGGCGACCGCCAGCGCGCGGATCGTGCCCTGCTGCACCAGCGGATAGAGGACCGTGATGTCGCCGTTCAGGAAGTCGATGTGCTTGCCCATGATGTCGTTGAGCGCGGGCGCGATGCCGCGATACGGCACATGCGTGATCCTGGTGCCGGCGGATGCATTGAGCTGTTCGGCCGCGATATGCATCGTGGTGCCGTTGCCGGCCGAGCCGTAGCTCATCTTGCTGTCCGACTTCGCCTTCGCGATCAGGTCTCCGAGCGACTGGATCGGCGAATCCGCCTTGACGATGAACAGTGTCGGCGCCGCGCCGACGCGCGCCACCGGTGCGAAAGTCTTGAGCTGCTCGTAACCGGGCTTCGGCTTCAGCGCATTGGTAATGACGAATGCGCCGACGCTCGCGAACAGGATGGTGCGCCCATCAGCCGGCGCGCTCGCGGCACGATCGACTGCGAGCAGGCCACCGGCGCCGCCGAGGTTCTCCACCACGACATCGGTTTGCAGGCGCGGGCCGAGCTCGGCGGCGAGAATGCGCGCGAGCGCATCGACCGGACCACCTGCCGCGAACGGCACGATCACCTTGACGGGGTCGGCCGCGTAGGCGGGTGCGGCGACCAGCGTGGCGACGAGCGCGGCGAACAGCCGTTTCATGATTCCTCCCGAATTGTTGTTGGGCTCATGCTGCCATCAATTCACCAGCGCGGCGAGATCGCGGCGCCGTCGAACAGCTCTGCAAGCCGCGCGCGGGTGCCGCGCGTGGTGTCGGGCGGCAATGCGTCGCGGGCAAAGAAGCCGTAATCGACGATCTCGGCCGCGTGACGCGGCTTGCCCTCCTGGCGGAACGCGCGCACCGCGAACACCACCACGTGGTCGCGCCGCGACACGCGGGAATTGAAGAATACGCCGTGCAGCACCGGCGGCTCGAGCGGTGTAATGCCGCCCTCCTCCATCAGTTCGCGATCGAGCGCCTCGCCGACCGTTTCTCCCGGCTCAACGCCGCCTCCGGGCAGATGCCAGCCCGCCACGTAGCTGTGCTTGACCAGAAAGACGCGGCCCTGGGGGTCGATCACGATCGCGCGAACGCCCATCGTCAGCCCGCGGGCAAAGCGCCAATAGGTGTGAAAAACCCGCCGAATCGCGGGCTCCAGAGCGCGGCGAAGCGCATCAAGGGCCATTTCTCAGCGATTCCCTAAGGTGCGCATACCAGGGTGCATGGCTGATCAGACCTAGTTCCAGTTGTTCGAAACCTGCCCACGCCCTACTTGTGCAGTGCACAAGAACTTCATTTCGGTGACCCCTATGCTTCCCATTCTCATCCATTTGTTCCGCCGCAAGCGGGCCTTCGTTTGGAGCCCGGCTTTGGATCTCCGCGACCCCTACATCGCGGCCGCGCTTGCCCCGGTTTCCTACTCTTAAGATCGCGGGCGACAAGCCTCCCTCCCAAGCTTGCCGTCGCACGGCGCCCCCTCGGGGGCGCCGACTTTTTTGCGCATTGTCAGCCCGGCCTCATTGTTTATAGTCGTTCTAAACAAGGCCGCAGCCCGTGAAACGCTTTGCCGACCTCTCCGAGCAGGAAGTCCTCGCGCTGGCCATCACCAACGAGGAGGAGGACAGCCGCATCTACCGCAGCTTCGCGGAGGGGCTGCGCAAGGATTACGCGGCCTCGGCGAAGATGTTCGACGAGATGGCCGAGGAGGAGGTGCGCCACCGCACCATGCTCTACGACCTCTACCGGGAAAGGTTTGGCGACTATCTGCCACTGGTGCGCCGCCAGGACGTGAAGGGCTTCGTGCGCAAGAAGCCGATCTGGCTGGTGCAGCCGCTCGGCGTCGACGAAGTGCGCAAGTACGCCGCCGACATGGAGTACGAGGCGGCTCGCTTCTACCGGAAGGCGGCGGAAAGCGCGCGCGACGCCTCGGTGCGCGAACTGCTGGTGCGGCTCGCCGACGAGGAAGACAAGCACGAGGCGATCGCCGAGAAACTCGAAGACAAGCTTCTGACGCCGGGCGCGCGTAGCGCTGAGGACGAAACCGCTCGGCGCATGTTCGTGCTGCAGTACGTGCAGCCGAGCCTCGTCGGCCTGATGGATGGCTCCGTGTCGACGCTCGCGCCGCTGTTCGCCGCGGCATTCGCGACGCACAAGCCGTGGGAGACGTTCCTGGTCGGCATGGCGGCTTCGGTCGGCGCCGGCATCTCGATGGGCTTTGCCGAAGCGCTCTCCGACGACGGTTCGCTCACCGGACGCGGCACGCCCTGGCTGCGCGGCACGGTGTGCGGCGTCATGACCACGATCGGCGGAATCGGCCACACGCTGCCCTATCTCATCCCGGATTTCTGGACCGCGACCGTGATCGCGATCGCCGTTGTGATCGCGGAGCTGGCGATCATCTCGTGGATCCGCTGGCGCTACATGGACACGCCCTTTCTCTCGGCGGCATTTCAGGTCATGGTCGGCGGAATGCTGGTTTTCGCGGCGGGGATATTGATCGGGAATTCGTAAGTCGCGCTATAAGGGCGCGAATGTTCACCCTCGCACATCTTTCCGATCCGCACGTCGGACCGATCGAGACGCCGCCCCTGCGCGAGCTGATGAACAAGCGCGGGCTCGGGCTCGTCAACTGGTATCGCAAGCGGCATCGGCATCATCATCGCGACGTGCTCAACGCCATCGTGCACGACATGCACGCGCAAAGGCCAGACCATATCGCGCTGACCGGCGATCTCGTGAACATTTCGCTCGATTCGGAATTCGCCCGCGCCGCGACATGGCTCGACACGCTCGGCGCGCCGCAGGACGTGACGCTCACGCCTGGGAATCATGACGCCTACGTCAAGCGGGTCGCCGGCCACGCCGCGCAGCACTGGGGCGAGTTCATGCGCGGGGACGATGGTGCGCCCTTCCCTTTTGTGCGGCGGCGCGGCCCGGTCGCGATCGTCGCACTCACGACATCGCTGCCGACCGGGCCGTTCATGGCGACCGGCCGGCTCGGCGGCGATCAGCTCGCGCGCCTCGCCGAAATCCTGATTGCGCTGTCGCGCGAACCGCTGTTCCGCGTGGTGCTGATCCATCATCCGCCAATCGCGACGCGCCGCCATTACATGAAGCGGCTGATCGATGCGCCGGTTTTCCGCGCGCTCATTGCCGAGCACGGATGCGAGCTGTTGCTGCACGGGCATAACCACGAGCAGCAGTTGATGTGGCTCGATGGCCCGCAGGGGCGCATTCCGGCGGTCGGCGTGCCGTCCGCTTCCGCGATCGTCTCAACGCATGACGAGCCCGCGGCGTACAATCTCTATTCGATCGGCGGCGGGCCTACCGCATGGCAATGCGAGATGACCGTGCGCGGCTTCACGTTCGGCCGCGACGGAATCACCGAACTGAGAAGGCAGACGTTGCGATGAGCGAATTGCCGGCGAGCGCGCAGAAGGTGCAGGACGCGGGACGCGCGCTCGGCCTCGATATCGCGGTCGCCGAGATGGCGGAATCGACGCGCACCGCCGAGGACGCGGCGGCCGCTTGCGGCGTCACGGTCGGGCAGATCGTGAAATCGCTGGTGTTTATGGGGGCGACAAGCGGCAAGCCGTATTTGCTGCTCGTCTCCGGCTCGAACCGCGTCAACGAGAAAGGCGTCGCGGCGCACCTGGGCGAGAAGCTCAAGCGCCCCGACGCGGATGCGGTGCGCGCCCTGACCGGATACGCCATCGGCGGCATTCCGCCGTTCGGGCATGCGACGCAGCTTGCGACCTACATGGATCGCGATCTGTTGCAGTACGACGTGATCTGGGCCGCGGCGGGAACGCCGAAGGCGGTGTTCCGCACCGAGCCTGCGGCGCTTCGCGAGGCGGCGGGGGCAATCGTTATTGATGTGAAGTAACGCAGCGGCGGCGCGTCGCCGCGAGCACAGCGGGAGTTGCCGCGCGCGCTCCCCCTTAGTCCGATAGCCCGTCGAATTGTTATTATTATTTGATTCTAAGTGAAGTTGTAATTAGCTTGGCCCTGCTCCACAGTCCCGCCGGCTGCGATGCGGCCGCGAGCGGCCGCTTACTGCAGCCGAGTGAAGGTGGACGCTGATTCCAACACGGGGAGTAAGCCATGAGAAAGATTACACTGCCGGTCGCCATGTTCGGAATGCTGGCCGTCTGTTTGTACGCCGCACCTGCACAGGCGCAGGCGACCCGCACGTGGGTCGCCTCGGTCCCGTCAGGCGGCGACGACATCAATCCATGCAGCCGCACGGCACCGTGCAAGACCTACGCGAAGGCGTTTTCGGTCACCGCCACCGGCGGTGAGATCAATTGCGTCGACCCTGACGGCTACGGCGCCCTCACGATCACCAAGTCGATCAGCGTCGTATGCGACTACACCGAGGGCGGAGTGCTGGCATCGGGCGGCACCACCGGCTTCACGATCAACGCCCCAGCCGGCAGCATCGTCACGCTGAAGGGGCAGGATGTCGAATGCGTCGGTACCGGCTTCGCCGGCATTCGAGTCCTCGGCGCCGGCGTCGTCGTGCACGTGCACAAGGTGCAGATCCGCAATTGCCGCGGCGGCGGCAGCGGCATCTCCGTCACCAACAGCTCGGGCACCGCGGAAGTCTTCGTCGATAGCAGCTACATCACCGACAACGGGAATAGCTCGACTCAGGCCGGCATCCTGGTCCGCCCCACCGGCGGAGCGAGCGCCAACCTCAGCGTCGCGCGCACCCACCTCGAAAACAACACCAACGGCATCTTTGCGGACGGGTCGGGCGGCGGCGGCGGCTCCAATGTCACCGTCGGGGACAGCGTCTTGAGCGGCAACTCCGGCAACGGGATCGCGGTCTCCAGTACAGGTGCGCTCTTCAAGGCATTGGTGGCCGACTCGAAAATCACTATCAACGCCGGCATCGGCGCCACCGTCGCCGGATCGTCCGCAACCCTGCTGCTCGGCGGAAACACAATTGCGGGAAACGTCACCGGCGTCTCCAACAGCCTTGGGACGCTGCAGTCGTTCAAGGACAACCGCATCGCCATGAACGGGACCGACGGCACGCCTATCATCGCGTTCCCCGGCCCTGGCGGGACGCCGCTGCAATAACGCTCTGCAAATCAAGGCTTGTGCCGCGCACTCGCTTTCCCCTCTCCCGCTTGCGGGAGAGGGGAAAGGAGAGGCCTTCGACTACAGCAGGCCGCGCTTCGCCAGATTGCGCATCAAATCCCCGACACCGAAGGTCCACTCGGGCGCCTTGTCGCTGGTGGTCACCACGTTGACCAGCGCGCCGAGCCTGTCGGCCGCAATCGTCACCACATCGCCCGCGTGATGCGTGAAGCCCATGCCCGGCGCATCGCGATCCTTCACCGGAGCGAACATGGTGCCGAGGAATAGCACCGCGCCGTCCGGATACTGGTGATGCCGCCCGATCATCTGGTCGACGAGTTCCTGTGGATCGCGGCTGATCTTGCCGACATCGCTCGAGCCTTCGAGCACGAAACCATCGGCGCCCGTCACGTTGAGCGAGACGCGCGTGCGGCGCACGTCGTCGAGCGAGAAGGTGCGGTCGAACAGCCGGATGAACGGACCGATCGCACTCGAGGCGTTGTTGTCCTTCGCCTTGGAGAGCAAGAGCGCCGAGCGGCCCTCGACGTCGCGCAGGTTCACGTCGTTGCCGAGCGTCGCGCCGACGATCCTGCCCTTCGAGGTCGCGACCACCACGACCTCGGGCTCGGGATTGTTCCAGGTCGATGACGCGAGCACGCCGATCGACACGCCGGTGCCGACCGCCGACATGATCTGGCACTTGGTGAAGATCTCGGCGTCCGGTCCGATGCCGACTTCGAGATACTGCGACCACAGGCCTTTGGCCTGCAGGAGCTTCTTGAGCTCTGCGGCCTGCGGCGAGCCGGGCTTGATCTTCTCGACCGCGCCGCCGAGCGCGCTTTCCACGTCCTTGCGCGCTTGAGCCGCGCGCTCCGGCGCGCCGCGCGCCTGCTCCTCGATCACGCGCTCGAGCAGCGAGATCGCAAACGTGACGCCCGCCGCCTTCACGGCCTGCAGGTCGATCGGCGTGAGCAGATGCGGCTTGGCCGGGTCGCGCGCGTCTTCGGCGGTGTTGGCGAGGATCGCGGCGAGATCGCCGATGCGGTCCGCATGCGCGCCGGTAACGGCGGCGGCCGGATCGGGAGATTCGCAGAGGTCGCGCATCGTGGCGAACGAGCGCGAGATGTCGAACACACCGTCGGCGCGAACAGCGACGACGGAAGGACCGCCGAGTTCCGGCCGCCATACGCGGCCGACCAGCGTGCCGGCGGTGGCGTCGGTGGGCAGGGTGGATTTGGGATCGAGATTCATACGCCGGAACTCTATTAGCCCTCACCCTGAGGTGCGAGCCGCGCTTGCGGCGAGCCTCGAAGGGCGAGGGCGTGCTCGCTGGAGTTTGTGGCCATCCTTCGAGACGCCGCCTTCTGCGGCTCCTCAGGATGAGGTCGGAGTCAGCTCCCCGCCAGCGCCTCGGGGAAGAACATGTCGCGCCAGTCGGCGGGCGGGTTCTTCAGCGTGCCGACCTTCGCCATGAAGTTCACGAACGGCCCAATCCCGCCGAGCTTGGTGTTGTACATGATTGCCGGATCGGCGAGCACCTCGAGGATGTCCTCGACGCTCGACTTGTCACCCGACACCTTCAGATAAATCTCCGCACCCTTGCGCTTGTCGGCGTTGATGAAATCGGTCGCCTCCTTCAGCGCCGCCAGGAACGCCGCGTAGAGCTTGGGGTTCTCGCTGCGGAACTTCGAGGTCGCCGCGATGACGTTGAACGACAGCGGCTCGTCGAACAGCTCGGTGCTCGTGAGAATGCGGCGGATATTCGGATTCTTCATCTGCCGGTACTGGAACGGCGCGGAGGAGAAGTTGGCCGTGATCTCGCTCGAACCTCCGAGCATCGCTGCGGTCGCGTCGGGATGCGACATCGACACAGTGAGGTGATCGAGGGCGTTGTATTTCGCGTCGCCCCATTCCTTGGCGGCCGCCATCTGCAGCATGATCGCCTGCATCGCGACCTTCACGGCCGGGAGCGCGATGCGGTGGTTCTCCTTGAAATCCTTGATCGACTTGATGTTGGGATCGCGCACCATCAGCATCAGCGGCGACACGTTGAGGCCCGCGACACCTTTCACTTCGCTCGCGGTGCCCTTGGTCTTCGACCAGATCGTGATGATGCCGGGAATTCCGAGCGAGACGAAATCGACCGAGCCGGAGATCAGCGCATCGTTCATCACGTCGGAGGAACGGAAGGTCGCCCATTCGGTGGTGATATCGAGACCGGCAGCCTTGGCGTGCTTTTCGATCAGCTTCAGATCCTGCATCACCATGTACTGCATGTAGGCGACGCCGAACTGCTTGGCGACGCGCACCACATTCGCTTCCGCACGTGCCCCGCCGGGAGAGGCGAACCACGCGGCGATTGCAACGATGACGGTCAGGCGGCGCAGCATCAAAATCCTCCCTGAGTGTTGATTTTCCGCCGAAGCGGCTCCTTGATCAAACGATACACCACCGGCTAGGCACGACGATAGCATCGGGCCATTATCCGGCCACCAGAGGGGGATGCATGCCGGGAGAGAACACAGGGTCGCGCGCGCCGCTCCTCGCGGTCGACAATGTCACGCTGCAATACAAGACCGAGCAGCATCTGGTGACCGCGACCTACCGCGTCGGCTTTGAGGTCTATGAGGGCGAGCGCTTCGTGCTGCTCGGGCCTTCGGGCTGCGGCAAGTCGACGCTGCTCAAGGCGGTCGCGGGGTTCATGCAGCCGGTCGAGGGACAAATCCGGCTCGCCGGCACGCAGATCGACCGGCCCGGGTCCGACCGCATGATGGTGTTCCAGGAATTCGACCAGTTGCTGCCGTGGAAGACCGTGCTCGGCAACGTGCTGTTCCCGCTGCTCAACAACCGGCGCATGCCCAAGGCCGAGGCGACCGAGCACGCACGCTCCGTCATCGCCAAGGTAAACCTGTCGCGCTTCGAGAACATCTATCCGCACATGCTCTCCGGCGGCATGAAGCAGCGCGTCGCGATCGCGCGCGCGCTCGCCATGGAGCCGAAGGTGCTGCTGATGGACGAGCCTTTCGCGGCGCTCGACGCGCTGACGCGGCGCAACATGCAGGAAGAACTCAAGGCGCTGTGGGACGATGTCGGCTTCACGGTGCTGTTCGTCACCCACTCGATCGAGGAGGCGCTGCTGGTCGGCAGCCGCATCCTGGTGCTCTCGCCGCACCCCGGCCGCGTGAAGGCCGAACTGAACGCCGATCATCTCGGCTTCGGCGACATCGGCACGCCCGCCTTCGAGAAGGTGCACCGCCGCATCCACGATCTCTTGTTCGCCGACAGGGTCGAGACGGCGCTCGCAACGGAGACGCATAATGGTTGATACCGCGCAACGCATCGTCCGCATGGAGCCGCCGCGGCGTCCCGAGCGCATGGTCGAACTCGACACCATGGGCGCGGTCGGCGACGCCGCACGGCCCCTCTCGACGGTCGAACGGCTTTTGCAGATCACCGGCGTGCGCCGCCTGATCGTGGTCGCGGTACTGTGTCTCGCCTGGCAGCTCTACGCGATGTGGCTCAACAACAACCTGCTGTTCCCAACCCTGGGCGAGACGCTGGAGGCTCTGTACGACGCAGTGTTCAACGGGCCGCTGGTCCAACGCACGTTGACCTCGCTGCAAATCCTGCTGACCGGCTATGCGGCGGGTCTGGCAATCGCCGGCATCTTCACGACGCTCGCGATCACGACCCGCGTCGGCACGGACTTCCTCTCGACCCTGACGGCGATGTTCAATCCCCTGCCCGCGATCGCGCTGTTGCCGCTCGCGCTGCTGTGGTTCGGCCTTGGCGCGAAGAGCCTGGTGTTCGTGATCATCCACTCGGTGCTGTGGGCGGTGGCGCTGAACACGCACTCTGGCTTCACGTCGGTGTCGCCGACGCTGCGCATGGCCGGGCAGAACTGCGGGCTGCGCGGGATTTCCTACGTGGCGTTCCTGCTGGTGCCGGCGGCATTTCCGTCCATTCTCACCGGCCTGAAAATCGGCTGGGCCTTCGCGTGGCGCACGCTGATCGCCGCCGAACTGGTGTTCGGAGTGTCGTCGCGCTCCGGCGGGCTCGGCTGGTTCATCTTCGAGAACCGCAACCAGCTCGAAATCCCGTCGGTGTTCGCCGGCCTGCTCACCGTGATCATGATCGGGCTGCTGGTCGAGAGCGTGATCTTCCGCTCGATCGAGAACGTGACGATCCGGCGCTGGGGGATGCAGAGCTGACTTGCGTAGCAAGTCATCCCGGGCGCGACGCGGCGCCCTAGCGCTGCGGCGCAGACCCGGGATCGCCACGAGTCGTGTTCGATCCGGGCTCGCGCGGCCATAGCGCGTCGAAGACGCGCGTAAACGCGCTAATGGCCGCCTGGCCGGGATGACAGGCTTCGCCTGTCACTTCACCCACAGCCACGGATTCCAGGCGCGTTTCGAGATCGCCGGCTCGACCGTCCGGTTCGCGTAGATCGCGCGCGCCCCCTTGGAAATCCAGGCGCGCGTCTGCTTGGGCTCGTCCTTGGGCGTGGACAGCAACATGCTGCGTTCACGCTGCACCGGCGCGAGCGACTTCCAGCGCCGCGCCAGCAAGCGAAACAGCGGGACATCTTCCGTTCCGGGATCGCCCTTCACTGCACCGAGCATGGGTTCCTCCGCCGCTCACGCTGATCATGCGAAGGCGGCACCCTGACGTTACGAGGGGTGCGTTGAAAGGGCGGTAAAACGTAAAGAACGAACTTGTCCCGCAATCGAGTCAAATCTGACTCGATCTGCGCCGAATGGCCTAACCAATCCCGTACGGCTTGCCCCACTCCAGGCTGTCGACCGTCGGGCCGCCGGGGCCGTATTCGGCGCCGACCCAGCCTTTCCAGCCCATGGCATCGATCGCATCGAAGATGATGGGAAAGTTGAGCTCGCCCTTCTGCGGCGGCAGCCGCGTCGGCGGGCCGGCGAATTGCACATGCCCGATCAGCGGGAGATACGCCTCCATGCGCTTGAGCACGTCACCCTGCATCACCTGCACATGATAGAAGTCGTACATGATCTTCAGGTTCGGCTTGCCGGCCTTGGCGATGATGTCGGCGATGTGCTCGATGTGCGACACGAAGTAGCCGGGCCGGTCGCGCTGGTTGAGCGGCTCGAGCATCAGGAAGATGTTTTTCGCCGCAGCTTCGTCGCAGGCGCGCGTCAGATTTGAGACGATCACCTTCTCGGCGGCGGGGCGTTCGTTCGGCGGCACCAGCCCGGAGAGGACGTGGATTGACGTACCGCCGATCGCCACCACGTAATCGAGCGCCTTGGTGAACAGCGTCGCGAATTCTTTCTCGCGGCCGGCAACCGCCGCAAGCCCCGGTTCGCCGCCCGGCCCCTGCGGCGAATTGATGTTGAGCATCGTGAGGCGATGCCGGTCGAGCTCCGCCTTCACGGCTGAAGGCGCGAGCTCATAGGGCATCTGCAGCTCGATCGCCTTGAAGCCGACCTTCGCGGCGGCCCCGATACGTTCGATCAGCGGGTACTCGGTGAACAGATGGCCGAGATTGGCGGAAAAGCGCGGCATGAGGGGACTCGCTGATCGGGGAAGGACACGAGATTGTGCATAAAAACTCGGCGGTTACATCAGGCCGCAATTCTGCCCACCGGACAGCGGGCTGTTGCCCAATTCATCCCAACAGCGCGGCCATCTCCGCCAAACTACCCGGATAACTCCTTATTTTCACTAGCACCCATGACTTTTGCCCACGAACTTGGTGGGACGGTTTGTGGTTGACCGGAACCCCATCCAGGAGTTCGATTTCGCTCAAGGCCCGCAACGAACGGGCCACGAGGAAGCCGCCATGAACGACGTGATCCTGCAGGAAATCTCCGATTTCTGCCGCCAGGTGGGTCTGGCGGAATCGACCTTCGGCCGCCGCGCCGTCAACGACGGCAAGCTCGCAAGCCGGTTGCGCAACGGCGGGCGCATCACCACCGAAACGCTCGACCGTATCCGCGGCTTCATGGCGAGCCATCGCGACAAGCCCGCACTCTCGCGCCCGCTGGTGATCGAGCGCACCGCGGCGCTACGCGCGCCGATGCGCAGCGAAGGCCCGGTGCCGATCGCGCATGCGGCGCGGCCCTCCGATCCGCTGCGCAACTTCCGCTTCTTCGACAACCGGCAAAAATATCTGCTGTTCGTCAACACCTGCTCGGAGAAATGGGTGGTGGCGAGCCGCGTCGCGCTCGAGCTCGGCAACATCCATCCGCGTCCGCCCGCCGTGCGGTTGTTCGACGCCGGCGTTGGCGACGGCTCGGTGCTGGTGCGCTCCTTGCGCTCGATGCACGACCGTTTCCCGCACATGCCGTTCTACGCCGTCGGCAAGGAGATCAGTCTCGAGGACATCCGCCTCACTCTGCAGAAGATGGCGGATCGCTTCCTCGAGCACCCGCAGACCGTGCTGGTGTTGACCAACCTCGCGTACGCGGATGCGCCCTGGCTCGCGGTGAAGTCCTTGAGCGCGGCCTCCAGCATGGTGTGGCACGAGCTGCCGCTCGCCGGCTCGACCGCGCACAAGTTCGAAGAGCAAATCATGGACCTCGAGCCGTTCCTGGCCGAAAACTGGAAGGCGGGGGTCAGCGCCAAGACCGGCAACCCCGTCTACGAGCGGCCCGTGGTGCTGGTGATCTACCGCGACGACCACAAGTTCCTGCTCGACCCGATCATCCCCAAGCCGGGCGGCACGGTTGCGAACTACGATCTCATCATCGCGTCGCAGCCCTACCGGGCGCGCGCCTCGGTCGACTTCAAGGCGAAGCGCGTGATTGCGCCGCTGGCGCGCGCGCTCGGCCCCGGCGGGCGGCTACTCGCGATCCATTCCTACGGCAACGATCCCGGCATGGAGATCGTCCAGAAGGTCTGGCCGGGCGACAATCCGTTCACCACCGACCGCCACCAGATTCTGAAAGCCGTGAAGCACGAGCTGGGGCCCGCCGGCCGCGATCTCAACTTCAATGCCTACGCGGACAACCGCTCGGTGTTCCGCTACGAGATGCACACGCTTCCCTCGGAGATTTCCGAGTCGATCGGCACATCCACCGCCTTCGCGGCCTGGAATGCGGCGATCTACGTGGCGCAGATCGAAGACGACCGGCTCGGAAGCGTCGTCCTCGACGGCCGCTATCTCGACGCAACCCGCGAGGTGCTGCGCAAGCACAACGGGCTGTGGTTCTACGATGAGTCGTATGTGATCTCGCGGCGGCGGGATTGATGCTCGCGCCCCAAAAGCCGCTCGACGCAGCCGCCGAAACAGTTGGCGAGATCGCGTCGTTCATGCGCGGCGCGTCGCTCGAAGCGACCCGGCCGGACATGGCGGATATCACGGCGCTAAAGGCCGCGCTGGCGCCCGGCACGCCGGTCTATCTCAGCGCCATCCCGGCGCGGCCGCAGGACGAGGTCGTGGAGCAGGCGGCGCACGTACGCGCGGCGGGTCTCGAGCCGGTGCCGCACCTTGCGGTGCGCAACTTCGTCTCTGCCGACGCGCTGAAGCATCTGCTCGACCGGCTGACCGGTGAGGCGGGCGGGCGCAAGCTTCTGGTGATCGCGGGCGACCGCGCCGAGCCTGCCGGGCCTTTCCGCGGCGCGTTGGAAGCGATCGACTCAGGCTTGATTGCGCGCGGCGGCATCAGCGAGATCGGCATCTCGGGCTATCCGGACGGCCATCCGCGCATCGCCGATCTAGAGCTCGAACGCCTGCTTGTCGCGAAGCTCGAAGCCGCCGCCCAGATTGGCCTGAAGGTCGCCATCGTCACGCAGTTCTGCCTTGAGGCCGCGCCCATCATCGCCTGGGTGAGGCGCCTGCGTGCGCAGGGCATCGACCATCCGGTGCGCATCGGGCTTGCCGGACCGACCAGCCTCACCACGCTGATGCGCTTTGCCAGGCGCTGCGGGGTGCGCGCCTCGGCGCAGGGGCTCGCCCGCAACGCCGGGCTGATGAAGCACCTGCTCGGCGCATCCGCGCCCGACGGCATCATCCGCGCGCTGATCGAGGCGAACCGCGACGGCGAGCTGGGCGACATCGCGCCGCATCTCTTTTCGTTCGGCGGCATCGGCGCGACCGGGCGCTGGGTGGCGAACGTCGTGGCGGGGCGGATCAGGCTCGACCGCGACGGGTTTGTGGTCGAAGCGGGGTAGGAGAGCCTACCTCAACCCCGCAATGCTTCTCGCTTCCCCGGTCAGTTCCAGGATGTGCAACCCCGTGTTCGCACGATCGACCACGTAGACGTAGCCGCGGTCGTCGGTCTCCACATTGTTGCTCTGGATCGCGATCTTGCACACGTCCTTGCCGTCGACCTTGACGCAGCGCTTGTCGGTCGCCTCGGTGATCGACGGAATGAAGTAGCCGGCTTCCTTCGGTCGGTAAGGATTGCGGATGTCGATCGCGCGCACACCCGCATTGAAGAACGTCACGAAGGCGAGCTTGCCGCGGAACGCCGGCGCCATGCTCTCGTTCGAGGAGTGTGCGCCGAAACGGCCGCCGCGCTCGCAGAAATTACCCGGGTCCGGCGTGTAGTTCGACACCACCATCGGGAATTTCTCGATCGTCGTGTCAACGAACCACACCATCTGGCGCGACTCGCCCGTGCCGCATTCGTTCACCAGCGACTCGTCGACGATCATCATCATGTCGCGCTCGGCGCCGAACTTGTCGGTCGCGAACTCCGGAATGCGCACCTTGCCGATCGGGTAGGTGGTGTGCGCGCCGACCAGCGGCGACATCTGCAACTCGCCGATCACCGGATGGCGCAGGTTGTCAGGCGTAATCTCCTTCGGTCCGTTGAGCAGCTTCTCGCGATCGAGGATCTGCAGCACGCCGCCCTTGTTGGTGCCGTAGCCGACATAGAGCCGGTTGCCCTGCGGGCCGCTTGAGATTGCGCCGTGCAGTTCGGTCGGTACCGTGCCTTCCGTTCCCGGCTGCTGACCGACGAGCCCGAAATCGCGGATGAACTTCGGCTGCGCCGGGTTGCTCAGGTCGTAGACCTGCATCATGCGCCGCGTGCGCCAGCCGGGCGCACCGGAGACGAGGTAGGCAATTCCGGTGTCGCACTCCCACCAGTTCTTGTGCGTATCGCGGATGCCCTCGCCGATACGCGCCAGCAGCATCGGATTGGCCGGATTGGTGACGTCCCACGCCTCGTGTGCCCTCCCGCCGAACACGCGCAGCATGTAGGTCTTGGATTTGTCCGCATTCGGCAGCGTCGCGCCGTCGCACACGCGCACCATCTGCGCGCCGCCCTCCTCGTAATTCCCTTCGAGGCCGGGGATGTGCTTGAGATACTTCGGGTTGGCGGGATCGGTGACATCGATTATCGAAGTACCGTTGAACTCGGCCTGCCCGGTCAGTCTGTTCATCGGTTTCGGCACGTCCGGTGTGCCGCCGTGGTGACCGATATAGGCGATGTAGCGGTCGCCCTGCTTGTGAATGGTCGGCTGGTAGGCTGAGCGTGCCTGCAGGTCGTTCATGCCGACGAGGCGCATGTTGGAGGCTTCCGGCGGATCGCCGACTTTGGGCGATTGTGCGAGCGCGGGCGCAGCGAGCAGCGGCATCAGGGCGAGCGCGAGCCAGCGGGCCATGGCGATCCTCCACGAGTTTGTTGTTGTCAGGAATGTATCGCCCCGCGCAGGCCCGCGAAAGGCTGTCATCCCGGCCGAGCGAAGCGAGAGCCGGGATCCATCGTGCCGCGGGAGAGGTGGATCCCGGATAGCCGCTGCGCGGCTTCCGGGATGACACTCTCACGTGTGCACAGCCTCACGTATTCACGTTCCCGCCATCGACCGCGATCATCTGTCCGGTCATGAAATCGCTGTCAGCCGACGCCAGGAACACCAGCGTCCCGAGCAGATCCTCCGGATGCATGTCGCGCTTGAGCGCGCGGGAGGCGATCGCGCGGCCGCGCGCGGTCTGCACGTGGCCAGGGTTCTGCTCGACGATCGAGTCGGAGAGCGTGAAGCCGGGCATCAGGGTGTTGACGCGGATGCCGTCGTCGCCGAGCTCGCGCGACATCGAGCGCGTCATCGCGATGATGCCGCCCTTGCTGGTCGCGTAGTGCATGATCCAGGGGATGCCGCGCACCGCCGTCCCTGAGCCGATGTTGATGATCTTGCCGTACTTGCGCTTCGCCATTTCGGGCGCGACGTGCTTGGCCATCAGGAACGGGCCGCGCAAGTTGACGGCCATCACCTTGTCCCACAGCGCGACGTCGATCTCGGTGAACTTCTGCTCATGCAGCGGCGCGTAGAGCGCGGCGTTGTTCACCAGCACATCGATCTGTCCGAAACGCGCCAGCGTCGCTGCGACGAGGCGTTTCACCGCGGCCTCGTCGCTCACGTCGCAGATTTGGCTCGCCACCGAATTCGCGCCGTGCTTCGCGGCGATCTCGGCGGCGAGTTCACCGCCGTCCACGATGTCGGCGATCATCACCCGCGCGCCCTCGGCGGCGAGCGCGGATGAATAATGCCGGCCGATGCCTTTCGCGCCGCCGGTGACGATCGACACGCGGCCGTCAAGTCTGCCCATGTGCTTCTCCCTGCGCGCATCATATGGGGGTCGTCATCACCCGCGAAAGCGGGTGATCCAGTAGCCAACAAGCTCTGCGGTGTGTACTGGATGCCCGCCTTCGCGGGCCTGACGCCGAGAGGAATACACATGGATGCCACGACCCTGCTCGACCGCCTCACCATCCGCCAGCTGGTCGAGGACTGGGCGGTGCTACGCGATGCGCGGCTGTGGGACCGCTTCCGCGAGGTCTGGCACGAGGACGGGCGGATGATGGCGACCTGGTTCCAGGGCTCGCGCGACGAATTCATCCGCGTGAGCGAAGAAGGCTATGGACGAGGCGTGCGCATCCTGCATTTCCTCGGCGGCTCGACCATCGATCTGTCGGGCAGCCGCGCGGTTGCGCAGACCAAGATGACGATCTCGCAGCGCGCCAAGGTCGACGATGTGCTCTGCGACGTGGTGTGCACCGGGCGCTTCTACGATTTCTTCGAGAAGCGCGGTCGCTGGGGTTTGGTGCTGCGCCAGCCGATCTACGAGAAGGATCGCCTCGACCCGCTCGATCCATCGGCCAAGCTCGAGCTCGATGCCGAGCTGCTCGCGCGGTTTCCGGAAGGCTACCGCCACCTCGCCTATCTGCAGACGCGCATCGGCTACACGGTGAAGCCGGACATGCCGGGGCTCGATGGACCGGAGCTGGAGGCGCTGTATACGAAGGGGAAGAGGTGGCTTAAAGGCGAGCCGCTTTAACTCCGAACCTCATCCTGAGGTGCGAGCGCAGCGAGCCTCGAAGGATGGCCACAACCTCCTGAGTGCCCGCTCTCTCCTTCGAGACGCGCCCTACGGGCGCTCCTCAGGATGAGGGCTTCTCTTACTTCCCGCCAACCCTCTCAATAAACTTCGCGAAGGCCGCAAGCTGCAGCTTGATCATGTCGCGAGTCGTCTGATCCTTCAGCTCGCCGGTCGCCTCGTCGAATTTCTGCGGCGCGAAGGTGACGATCACCTCGGGCCGTCCGAAGATCAGCGCATCGATGGAGGTCAGGCACTGGCGCAGGTGATACTGCATGCGCGAGCCGCCGAGCAGCGCGCCGGAGGCCGATTGCAGCGCCACCGGCTTGTCCTTGAACGGCTGCTCCTTCATGCGCGAGACCCAGTCGATCGCGTTCTTGAGCGTGCCGGGGATGGTCCAGTTGTACTCGGGAGAAACGATGATCACGCCATCGGCGGCGCGGATCGCATCGGCAAACGCCGTGACGCTCGGTGGAAAGCCGGTCGCAGCCTGGTCGTCGTAATTGTAGTGCGGGATCGTATCGACGCGCGGAGCGTCGGTGAGATGCATGCCTTCGGGCGCAAGCGCGGGCAGCGCGCGCGTCAGCATCGCGTTGAAAGAGCCTTTGCGCAGGCTGCCGCAGATCACCAGAATATTCGGCATCAGCCTTCCACCTTCCGAATGAATTTCTCGAAGCCGACGAGCTGCTGCTTGATGAAATTGATCCCAGTCTCGTCCTTGAACTCGAGCGTATCGGCGTCGAACTTCTGCGCCGCCATGCCGACGAACACCTCCGGCCGCGTGAACGCGAGCGCTTCGAGAAAGACGCAGATCTGGCGCCACTGATACTGCACGCGCCCGCCGCCGAGCGGGCCGCCTGCGACGGACTGCAGTGCGACCGGCTTGTCCTTGAAAGGCTGATCCTTGATGCGCGACACCCAGTCGACGGCGTTCTTCAGGCCGCCGGGGACGCCGTAATTGTATTCGGGGCTGACGATGATCACGCCGTCCGCGGCGCGGATCGCGTCCGCGAGCCGCGTCACGCTCGCCGGAAAGCCGGTCGAACCCTGGTCATCCGCATTGTAGGTCGGGAAGTCGGCCCAAGGCGGCGCCTCCGCGATGCTCATGCCCTCCGGGGCCCACTTTGGCAGCTGCCGCGCGAGCGCTGCGTTGAACGAGCCCTTGCGCAGCGAGCCCGCGATCGTGATTACGTTCAGTTTGTCGGCCATATGAAAATCCTTGCTTGCCCGGCTTTCCCGATCAATCGGCTAGCATGAGTTCCGAAGGCTGGCGAGCCTTGACGGCTGCAAGTGCGGCTTGCGCGAAAAGCAGGCGGCGTTGAAGCACTGCGACGCCCGTGTTACTGGCCGCCGCAAGTCACGGGGAGGATGTCATGGCAGGTAACACGCAACGCATCGGCTGGATCGGCATGGGCCGCATGGGCTTTCCCATGGCCGAGCGCCTGCTCAAGGCCGGCAACGATGTGTCGATCTGGAATCGCACCCGCGCCAAGGCCGAGCCGCTCGCGAAAGCAGGCGGAAAGATCGTCGACAAGCTCGCCGACCTCGCGGGCTGCGACGTGGTGTTCTCGATCGTCTCGACCGGCAAGGACCTCGAGGAGGTCTATTTCGGCAAGGACGGCGTGGTGCATGGACGCAACGGCAAGCTGCCAGCCGTGTTCGTCGATTGCTCGACCATCGCGCTCGATGAATCCGCCGCGATCCGCGCCCGGCTGAAGGAGCTCGGCTCCGACTTCATCGCCTGCCCGGTGAGCGGCAACGCCAAGGTCATCAAGGCCGGCAAGCTCTCCGCCGTCGCGTCCGGCCCCGAAGGGCTTTTCCGTCAGGTCGAGCCGCTGATCGAAGTGTTCGCGCCGCAGGGCGTGTCTTACGTCGGCGAAGGCGAGCTCGCGCGCGTCTGCAAGATCGCGCACAACGTGATGCTCGGCGTGGTGATCGAGAACCTGATCGAGATCATGCTGGTTGCCGAGAAGGCCGGCGTGCCGCGCCACGCCTTCCTCGCCTTCATGAACAACGGCGTGATGGGCTCGATGTTCACGCGCTACAAATCGCCGGCGCTGGTCAACCTCGACTGGACCACCACCTTCACGCCGGAGCTGCTGCGCAAGGACCTCGACCTCGGCCTCTCGCTCGGCACGGATCTCGGCGTGCCGATGCCGGTGACGGCGGCGGCGCGCGAGGTGCTGCAGCAGCACTTCGGCGCCGCGCAGATGAAGGCCGACCCTGAGAAATATCTCGGACAAGACTTTGCCGCGCTGCTCGAGACGATGGCGATCGGCGCCGGGGTGAAGCTCAAGAGCGAGAATAAGCAGGTGCCGACGGGGCTGGAGTAACAACTCCGACCTCATCCTGAGG
>JBAVXH010000025.1:0-8285 GCA_049698215.1 Xanthobacteraceae bacterium
GTGCCGTTCCGCGGCATCGCGGCGGCGATCAACGAAATGATCGGCGGCCGTGTCGACATGGCGATCGGCAGTCTTGCCTCTGGCCTGGCACAAGTTCAGGCCGGGACGCTCATCGGCCTCGGCATCACGGGAGTTGCGCGCAATCCACTGCTGCCAGACGTTCCAACCTTTGCCGAAGCCGGCCTGCCGAAGTTCAACGTGCCGTACTGGTTCGCGCTCGCGGCGCCCGCCGGCACGCCCGCGCCGGTGATCGAGCGGCTCAACCGCGAGGTCGTGCGCGCCTGTGCGCAGCGGCGGCTGCGTGATGCCTTCGCCAAGCAGGCCGCAGTCGCGGTCACCTCGACACCGGCGGAGATGACCGAGCACCTCGCGCGCGAAATCGCGGTTTGGCGCGACATCGTCACGCGCGCGAACATCAGCATTCAGTAGTTGCCGGAGTATCGCCGTTGAATCCCGCGAAAGAACCCGCGCCCGCCTTCCGCGTGCCGCCACTCTCGTGCGATGCGCATTTCCATGTGTTCGGACCGGCGGATCGCTATCCGCACGGCGGCGTCAACGAGACGCTGCGCTATGCGCCGCCGCTGGCGCCGCTTGCCGACTATCTCGCGCTGGCGGGGCACCTCGGCATCGAGCGGTTCGTGTTCGTGCAGCCGAGCGCTTACGGCCGCGATAATTCCTGCATGCTCGACGCGATGCGCGAGGTCGGTGCCGTGCGTTGCCGCGGTATCGTGGATGTCGACGAGAACGCATCCGATACACTGCTCGCCGAGCTGAACGCGCTCGGCGTGCGCGGCGTGCGCATCAATGTGTCGCCGGTGAAGCCACCCGAGCCCGGCTTCTCGGAGGCGATGCGGCCGCGCATCGAACGGCTCGATACGCGTTGCCACGACTTGGGCTGGCATCTTGATTTCCTTGCGCCCGGTTGGCTGACCGAGGAACTGATGCCGGTGTTCGCTAGGATGAAATGTCCCTACAGCCTCGCACACATTGGGATGTTCAGGGCCGAAGCCGGACCCACGCAGCCGGGCTTCCGCAAACTGCTCGACACCCTGCGCCACGGCGACGGCCGCTGCTGGGTGAAGCTCACCGGCACGTATCGTGTGGCGACGCCGCCAGCGTACGCCGACGCCACGCCGATGGCGCGCGCCCTGATCGAGGCCGCGCCCACCCGCGTGATCTGGGGCAGCGACTATCCGCACCTGTCATTTGCCGACAAGGTCGGCTCGGTGCAGTTGCTCAACCTGCTCGCGGAATGGGCTGATGAGCCGGAACGGCGCAAGATCCTGGTCGACAATCCGGCTGAGCTGTTCGGGTTTTGAGCGTATTCGGTCGATAGCTCAGGGTGGGACGATCAAGTATCAGATGACGGCGCAAAACGAGGAGAGTGTGCGTGTCTGATCTGCAGGCGAAGCTTGCCGCGGCCATCGATGCGAATTTCGCACGCCAGACCGAGTGGCTGAAGACACTGGTGGGCTTCCCGAGCATTCGCGGGCAAGAAGCGCCCTGCCAGGACTGGATTGCGCGTGAGTTCGCGGCGCGCGGCTGGGCGGTCGACCGCTACACGCTCGACGATGTCGCGATGGACACTCTCCCCGGGTTCTCGCCCGTGATGGACACCGACTACAGCCGCGCCGTGCAGGTGGTCGCGAGTCTGCGCGCCCCCAAGCCGGCCGGGCGCTCGCTCATCCTGCAGGGCCACGTCGATGTGGTGCCGGCCGGCCCCGTCGAGATGTGGCAGACGCCGCCTTTCGTCGGCACGGTGAAGGACGGCCGCATGTACGGCCGCGGTGCGAACGACATGAAGTCGGGCGTCTGCGCCATGGTGTTTGCGCTCGATGCGCTGCGCGATGCCGGCTGCCTGCCCGGCTCCGACGTCTACGTGCAGACCGTGACCGAGGAAGAGTCGACCGGTAACGGCGCGCTCTCGACGCTGGCGCGCGGCTACCGCGCCGATGCGTGCCTCATCCCCGAGCCGACCGGCCCGCGGATCCTGCGCGGCACCGTCGGCGTGATGTGGTTCCGGCTACGCATCAGTGGCAAGCCGGTGCATGTCTCGGAGAGCGAGCGCGGCACCAATGCGATCCTCTCGGCCTTCGGCCTGATCGAGGCGCTGCGCGGCCACACACGCGAACTCAACGAACGCGCCAAGCACCATCCATGGTTCAGCCGCATCCCGAATCCGATCAAGTTCAATCCGGGCAAGATCGCGGGCGGCGACTGGGCAAGTTCCACGCCCGCGTGGTGCGAGGTCGACTGCCGCATCGCCGTTCTTCCCGGCATGTCGCTTGCCGATTTCCGCGAGGAGCTGAGCGGCGTCGTGATGGCGGCTTCGCGGCAGGACCCATTCCTCACCGAGAATCCGCCTGAGATCATCTGGAACGGCTTCCAGGCCGACGACTACGTGCTGGAGCCGGGCTCGGCGTTCGAGGACGCCGTGCGTGCCGCGCATCGCCGCGTGCATGGCGGCGAGATCGAGGAGAGGATTCTTCCCGCGGTCACGGACTGCCGCTTCTATGGGCGCTACTACGGGATCCCGAGCCTGTGCTACGGCGCAAGCGGCGCTGGCAACCACGGCTTCGACGAGTACGTCGAGCTCGGCAGCATCCGCAACGCGACGCTCACCATCGCAACGCTGATCGCGGACTGGTGCGGCACGCGGCCGGTTGCCTGAACCTTACGAGCCGAGCCCGCTGAGCAAATAGAACGCCGCCGCGATAATGCCGGAGGCCGGCAGCGTGATGATCCACGCGGTGACGATGCTGCTGGCAACGTTCCAGCGCACCGCCGATACCTTGCGTGCCGCGCCGACCCCGACGATGGCGCCGGTAATGGTGTGGGTGGTCGAGACCGGGATGCCGAGATAGGTCGCGCCGAACAACGTGATCGCCCCGCCGGTCTCGGCGCAGAACCCCTGCATCGGCGTAAGCCGCGTGATCTTCGAGCCCATCGTATGCACGATGCGCCAGCCGCCGAACAGCGTGCCGAGGCCCATCGCAGCCTGGCAGGTGATCACCACCCAGAACGGTACATGAAATTCGCCGCCCAGATGCCCCTGCGAGTAGAGCAGCACCGCGATGATCCCCATGGTTTTTTGTGCGTCGTTGCCACCGTGACCCAGTGAATAGAGCGACGCGGAAATGAACTGCAGGTGGCGGAAGGCACCGTCGACCGAAGCCGGCAGCGCGCGCACCAGCAGCCACGACACCCCAAGGATCATGAACAGCGCCAGGAAAAATCCCGTCATCGGCGAGAGCACGATCGCGGCCGCGGTCTTGCTCAAACCGGCCCACACAACGGCGCCGGTGCCCGCCTTGGTCATGCCCGCCCCGACCAGCCCGCCGATCAGCGCGTGCGAGCTGCTGGAGGGAATGCCGGCCCACCAGGTGATCAGGTTCCAGCTGATCGCCCCCATCAGCGCGCCGAAGATGACCCGCGCATCGATCACATCCGCCGCGACAATGCCGACGCCCACTGTCTGCGCGACATGCAGGCCGAAGAACAGGAACGCGATGAAATTGAAAAACGCCGCCCAGGCGACCGCGTAGCGCGGCCGCAGCACGCGCGTCGACACGATGGTCGCGATCGAGTTGGCCGCATCGTGCAGCCCGTTGAGAAAATCGAAGATCAGTGCGGTGACGATGAGGCCGATGAGGATCGGAAGACTGAGCGCCAGGTCCATGGGGCGCCTCAGAGATGATCTATCACGACGGCATTAATCTCGTTCGCCACATCTTCCAGCCGGTCGACCACCTTTTCCAGATGATCGTAGACTTCGGTGCCAATCGTGAAGTTCATGCCATTGCCTGCGCCCGCACTGCGGTTGGCAAGAAACAGCGCCTTACGGCCATCGTCGTGCAGCTGATCGGAACGTTCTTCGATGCGAACGATCTGTTCGGTGAGCACGTTAAGCTGTCCGGCATTCTTACCGATGGAGCGCAGCAACGGCATCGCCTCGCACACGAGCTTCGACGCCTGCAGGCTCAGCTCGCCCATTTCCTGCATCTGTGGCTCGAAGCTGCGCACCTCAAACAGCGTGATGATCTTGGCAGTCTTGTTCATCTGGTCGATCGCATCGTCGAGCGAGCCGATCAGGTCCTGGATGTCGGAGCGGTCGAAGGGCGTGATGAAGGTGCGCCGCACCGCGGTGAGCACCTGGCGTGCAACTTCATCGGCCTCGTTCTCAAGCTTGAGGATTTGCTCGCGGCAATTCTCGACCGCGTCGCCGCCTTTCAGGAGGCTGCGCAGCGCCTCGGCCCCCGCGACCACCAACCCGGCATGCTGCTCAAAGAGGTCAAAGAACTTGTCCTCCTTGGGCATGATCGCCTGGAACCAGCCGAGCATGACGGCCTCGCTTCGCGAATCGCGGCGTCACCCTGACGCTAGCAGACTACGCGAGGCCCGGCGTCAGGTTCCCGGCCGCGGCTGCAGCGGCGGCTGCACCTCGTCCGGCATTGGGCAGACATACGGAATCACCTCATGGCGTGCCCTGAGGTCGGCTTTCGCCTGTGCGATCAGCGCGGCGTCGCTCAGCGCCTCGACCGCAAGCCCCGCCATGACCTTGGCGGCATTGACCATGCCTTTCCTGGCGTGGCCGGACTTGCCTTGCGCGGTGATCTGCCAGGAGTGCCCCGGCGTCCCGATCGCGACCGTGGCGCAGCGCGCCTGCACGGTCGGCACTACCCAGCTCACGTCGCCGACGTCGGTCGAGCCTATCATCGGCGCGCCCTTCGTGCCGTACGGCACGACGAAATCGCACAGCGGCTTGTCCTTCTGCACCGGCATGGCAATCCGCGCGTAGGATGACGCAATGTCCTCCGGTGTGAGCGTCGCCTGAATGTCGGCCGCATACTTGCGGTCCGCCGCATCGAACGGCGGGGGTCCGAGCCGCTCGAGCTGGCTCTGCATCGCCTTCTCGAGCGGCGTATTGCCGAGCAAATTCGAGACCGCGGTCGCCATCTGCACCTCGACCCTGGTCTCGGTCATCAGTGCGGCGCCGTCAGCGACCTTGCGCACCCGTCCGATCAGGGCATTCATGCCCGATACGTCGCGCGCGCGGATCGAGTAGCGCACCTTGGCGTAGGCCTGCACGACATTCGGCGCGACGCCGCCCGAGTCGAGCACGGCATAATGGATGCGAGCATCCGAGGGCATGTGCTCGCGCATGTAGTTGACGCCGACATTCATCAGCTCGACAGCGTCGAGCGCGCTGCGGCCGAGATGCGGCGAGGCGGCCGCATGCGAAGCGCGGCCGCGGAACACATAGTCGATGCGCGCGCCGGCGAGGCTCAGCGCATCATCGACGCGGTTCATCGCCCCGGGATGCCAAGTGATGGCGATGTCGACGTCCTCGAAGCAGCCGGCGCGCACCATGAAGGATTTTGCGGCGCCACCCTCCTCAGCCGGGCAGCCGTAGTACCGCACGCGGCCCTTGACGCCGGCCTCGGCCAGATAGTTCTTCACCGCGGTGGCGGCGAGCAACGCCGCGGAACCGAGCAGATTGTGCCCGCAGGCGTGGCCGTTACCGCCGCGCTCCAGCTCCTTCGGCTCTGCGATGCCAGCAACCTGCGAGAGACCGGGCAGCGCATCGTACTCGCCGAGGATCGCAATCACCGGCCCGCCGTCGCCCGCCTCGCCCATCACGGCGGTCGGAATGTCCGCGAGATTTTCCGTGATGCGGAAGCCTTCTTGCTCCAGCATCGCGCGATGCTCGGCGACCGACCGGTATTCCGTGTAGGCGATTTCGGGCATGCCCCAGACGCGGTCGGACAGCGCCTCGTAATCGTCCTTGCGCGCATCAACGAGCCGCCAGATTTTTTCGGAGTTTTGCATATGACCTCTCAATTCGCCGGCGCGTCGCCGACGCGCTCCCAGATCAGATCGCGGTGCTGCATCACGCCCTGCCAGAGCCGCGGCTTCTGCGTCAGCACCATGTGCTCGCCATCAAAGCGCACGAAACGCTTCTGCTCGCCGCCGACGCGTTCCTTGTTGGCAGATGCATCGACGCGCGTGACCAGATTTGTATAGGAATTGTACTCGCGCACGCTCTCGTCCGGCGGCAGCTCGCTGCGCCCGTCGCACAGCACCGACATCATGCGCTTGTCGGGATAGAACACGACGAGGCCGCGCGGCTTCGGACCATAGGGCGGGTGCATCGGCTCGCCCGCGTCGTTGCGTGCGGACGTTCTGATCAGACGCCAGGTGCCGACGATGTTTTTCATATTCGTGTCTGTTGTCAGTTGTTGATGACGAGCCCGAGCTTCTTGATCAGGCCGCTCCACTTCGCCTCATCGCGCGCAATCAGCGCCGCATAGTCTTCCGGCGTGCCGGGCGCCGGATCGCCGCCATCGGAAACGATGCGCTTGCTGATTTCCTCCGATGCGATGATCGCGCGCATCTCCTTGTTGATCCGCTCGATAATGGGACGCGGCGTCCCGGCGGGCGCCGCGATGCCGTAGTGCAGAACCGCCTCGAAGCCCGCAAGGCCGGATTCGGCTGCAGTCGGCACGTCGGGCAGCGCAGCCGCGCGTTTCGGCGCCGCGACCGCAATCGCCCGGATCTTGCCAGACTGTATGTTACCGAGTGCAGGCGCGATCGTATTGAAGGCGAGTGGCACGTGGCCGCCGACCAGATCGTTGGTGAGTGGACCTGTCCCCTTGTAGGTGACGATCGTGATGTTCGCGCCGGTCATCAGTTTCATCAGCTCCGCGGCGAAGTAGTTGAGGGTAGGCGGCGGCGGGGTTCCGACCGAGAGCTTGCCGGGCTCCTTCGCGGCGAGCGCGAGCACGTCGGCAAGCGTCGCCGCGGGCAGCGACGGGTGCGCCATCAGCACGATCGGCGTCGATGAGATCGTGCCGATCGGCGCGAAGTCCTTCACCTCGTAGCCTGTGTTGGCAGGCAGGCTAATGCCGGTTGTGAACATCACCAGCGTGTAGCCGTCGGGCGCTGCCTTCGCGGCCGCGCGCGTGCCGATCACGGCGCCGGCGCCGGGACGATTTTCGATCACGATCTGCTGGCCGAGCGCGGGCGCAAGCTTTGCCGCCATCACGCGCGCGATCGTGTCGACGCCGCCGCCCGCCGGATACGGCACGATCAGGGTGATCGGACGATTGGGGTAGTCGTCGGCGCGTGCGGTGTGCGCACACAGGAGCAAAGATACAGCCAGCAGGGTCGCGGCAACTCGCGTGGTTCGCATCGGCTCCTCCCCGGCTGCCTTGGCAGTCTATTCCTGCACCAAAGGACGGGCCAGCGGCGTGGCAGCAGTGGCGCCATGCAGCCCAAGCAGAAGCAGAAGCAGCAGAAGCAGCAGCAGCAGCAGCAGCAGCAAATGCGCCCGCTTACGCCCGCACGCGCGGTTCCTTGCGCGCATCGATCGAACCGTTCGGGCCGGGAACAAGACGCACCGATTCATCCGGTCCGACGTGACCGACATCGATCTCGCGGTCGGGAAGAACGATCGTGACGCGTGCGCCGACGCGGATGGTGATGATGCGCGGCGGCTTGGCGCGCATGCCTTCGAGCGCCCAGCGCTTGAACGTCTCGAAATAAGGCGGGCTACGCCAGGCCGAGGGAACACCCGGATCGACGAATGCGGTGAGGTGCCCGCCTTCGCCGATCACCAGCGCAAACTTCGCGCGCTCCGGCTTCCACTCGGGCCCCAGGCTCGTCGTCAGCATCCACTCGCAGAAAAAGGTGCGGCAGTCGGCTGGGCGCGTCTCATAGATGCCGCAGCCCTTGCCGCGCACGCAATGCGGACACCACACGCCGGGCAGCTTGTCGAAATCCACGACCGCGATGACCTTGCAGCACAGCGTGCAGGTTCCGCAGGCGCGCCCCGGCACCACGCGCGACAATGCGCGCGCGGCCGCGCTCGTATCTGTGCTATCTGATCCGTCCGCCAAAGGGTTGACCTCGGAGGTCATGCCGATCGCATCACCCTAGACATCATCCCTCACTACGAAAGGACCCGCACCGTGTCGAGGTCCGCGCTTGTTCTTGCCGCTCAGAATTTCTGTGCGCCCGTCTTGTTCGACAAGGTCGAGAAAACGGGCGCCTCCTTCAATGCCGCAGGGCTCGTCACGGCTTCAGCGCACCCTGCACACTCGTGTAGAGGGCATAGAGCGATGACGAGCCGCAGATGTACAGTCTATTGCGTTGCTGACCGCCGAAGCACAAGTTGGCGACAGTTTCGGGTATGTGGACCTTGCCAAGCAGATCGCCCTCAGCCGTGTAGCAGCGCACGCCGTCTTCGTTCGGATCGCCCCAGCCCACGGAGCACCAGACCCGCC
>JBAVXH010000026.1:0-18405 GCA_049698215.1 Xanthobacteraceae bacterium
GCATTGAGACGGCGGCCAAGAGCGCGCCGGATGGCTACACTGTGCTGGTGACGGCCGACGCCGTCGCCAGCAATCCGCACGTCTATCCAGGGAATGTCGATCCGACCAAGGACTTGCTGCCGGTCATCCACCTGTCGCGCCAGCCGATCGTGCTCGCCGCGCATAGCTCGCTCGGTATCAACTCGCTCGCCGAATTGGTCGCGCTCGCCAGGCAGCAGCCGGGCCTGCGCTATGCCACCGGCAGCGGGGTCAACTCGACCCAGCACATGGCGATCCAGTGGTTCGCCAAGATCGCCGGCCTCAGCATGGAACAGGTGCCATATCGCGGCGGCGGGCAGGCGATCAACGACCTGATCGGCGGCCACATCAAGCTTGGCTCGCTCGGCTCGACGCCGCTGATCCCGCACTACAAGGCCGGCACCCTGCGCCTCTTGGCGCAGACCACCAAGACGCGATCGCCGAGCTTGCCCGACGTGCCGACCTTCGAGGAGGCGGGAATGACCGGCCTGGTGCTCGACCAATGGCTCGGTGTATTCGTTCCCGTCGGCACGCCGCCTGCGATCGCGGCGCTGCTCAACAGCGAGATCGGCAAGGCGCTGGCCGATCCGGCGATACGCAAGACCCTCATCGATTCGGCGCAGGAGCCGACCGGCGGCACGATCGAGTCCTTCGCGCAGCTGCTGCGCGACGACTATGCGAAGTACGGCCGGCTGGTGAAAGACCTCAACGTCAAGCCCCAATAGTCCATGCCGTACTCCACCTATCTCCCCGAGCATATGGGGACCATTACGCTGTCCCCCGCGGGCCCGTTCGTCGCGGGCTCGCATGAGGAGCTCACCCTCGTCTACACCGCCGGCACCTTCGGCATCGACGACACCGGCATGCTGAAGATCTCGTGGCGGACCACCTCCGACATGAGCAAGCCGCAGTTCGACAAGCCGGGAGCCGCGAACTTCACCACCGTCGAGGCGAGCAATGGCGCCAAGCTCGAGGTCTGGTTCGACCGGCTCAACATTCGCCCCTGGGGCAACACGCTGCTGATCCGCGTCGGCCGCGGCTACCTGCGCGCAGGCGATACTCTCACCATCCGCTTCGGCGACCGCCGGCAAGGCTCGCCGGGCTGGCGATTGCAGACCAACGTCGAGAAGAACGTTGAGCTGCGCACCTCGGTCGACGCGTTCGCGGCCTATGAGTTCTGCGAGCTGAAGCATCCGGCGTTCGATCTGGTGGCGGGGCCGGCCGCGGACTGGAAGGCGATCCTGCCCTCGCTCGCCGTCGTAGGCGAGCCGTTCCGGCTGGCGATCGTCGCCGAAGACATGTGGGGCAATCCGACTGCGGACGCGACGCAGACCTTCACACTCGCGTCCTCGCGGCCGCTGCGCGGCCTGCCTGAAACAGTTGCGATCAAGAAAGGCGAGGGGCCGCGTTTGCTCGACGGCCTCCTCGCCGAGACGGAGGGCGATGTCGAGCTGCGCCTGATAGCGGGCGGCGTCGAGATTGCACGCGCCAATCCCCTGCGGGTGGTGCGCAATGCGCCGTTGCGCCGCTACTGGGGCGACCTGCACGGGCAGAGCGGCGAGACCATCGGCATGGGATCAGCCGAGGACTATTTCCGCTATGCGCGCGATGCGGCCTTCATCGACATCGTCGGGCATCAGGGCAACGACTTTCAGATCACCGACGCGTTCTGGAAGAAACTCAACGAGCTGACGGCGGAGTTCGACGCGCCCGGCAAGTTCGTGTGCCTGCCCGGCTACGAATGGTCCGGCAATACCGGCATGGGCGGCGACCGCAACGTCTTCTACCGCCGTGAGGGCCGGCCGATCCGCCGCTCGTCGCATATCCTGGTGCAGGGCGAGACCTCGACCGAGGCGATCTACACGGCCGACGCGCTGTTTCGCGCGCTCGAAGGCGAGGACGCGATCGTCATCGCGCATGTCGGCGGGCGCTATGCCGATGTGAAGTACGCCCATGACGGGCGGCTCGAGCGCGCCGTCGAGGTGCACTCCACCTGGGGCACGTTCGAGTGGCTGCTGCACGACGCCTTCGAGAAAGGCTTTCGCGTCGGCGTCGTGTGCCACAGCGACGATCACAAAGGGCGGCCCGGCGCGACGCGGCCCGGCGCATCGAGCTTCGGCGCGGTCGGCGGGCTCACCTGCTACGTCATGCCGGAGCTGACGCGCGATGCGCTGTTCGACGCGCTGCGCCAGCGGCATCACTACGGCACCACGGGCCCGCGCATCTTCATCGATGTGCGCGGCACGACCGAGGAGCCGGTGACGCGCTTCTCCGACGATCCGGTGCTCGGGCCCGTGCAGGAAGAGAAGGTCACGCAGGTGATGATGGGCGATATCGTGAGGCTCGCCCGCGTGCGGCTGAGGCTGAATGTGGAGGTGATCGGCACCGCCCCGATCGAGCGAGTCGATACCCTGTGGGGGCCGGAGGTGGTCAGCACAGCCCGCGGCTACCAGGCCGCCGATCTCGGGCGTCGCGTGCGCGTGCTGTGGCAGGGCGCGGAGTATCGCGGGCGTGGGCGCGAGACGCTGTGGAGCGGCAAGCTAACGGTTTCGGGAAATCGCATCGCGCGCTTTGCGGCGGTGAATTTTCTCAATCCCGAACGCCGAGTGGTCGAGACACAGCCGGGCACGCTGACCTGGACTTCAGTCACGACCGGCAATCTCGCCGGAATCGATTTGTGGCTCGATGAGGCGCGCGCAGGTTCGTTGAGTGTCGAAACGAACGTAGTGTCCGGCATGGTCGATCTTGCGAGCCTCGCGGACCAGACGATCGCATTCGACGGCGGCGGGCTGGGGCGGCAGCTCAGCGTGTATCGTCTGCCGGAGAATGACTGGGACCGATGGACCACGCTCCAGCACGAGGTGTGGTTTCGCAGCGCCGCAGACCTTCCGATCTGGTTTCGCGTGACTCAAGCCGACGGCAATCAGGCCTGGACCAGCCCGATCTATCTGATCGCGTGAGCAAAGCATCGCACAACGATTTCGGCGGACATCGGCTCGGTGTTACGATTCCTCAGCCGTTCGCAGCGAGCCAAGCGTCAATCTCCGGGATGCGCTGGTCCCGGACCGAAAGCCTGAACGCCGTGTCCGCGTAGAACCTTTCCACCTGCGCCTTGTTGGCTTCGGGCACATTGACGTCAATGAACTCCCGAAGTTGCTTCAAGATCGCCCGGTCGAGGCTGCGTGCGCCGATCGATGGAACGAACGTCACGCGCTGCAGCGCATCGAGCTTGGCGTTCACTTCGTTGAGGTGGTTCAGAACAAACGCCCAAGCAAGCGGAGCATTTTCCCCCGCAGCACGCGAAATCATCTTCGGGCCGGTCGTGATCGCCGCATCATTTCCCAGCGCGATGTCCAGGCTGCGTTGTGCCAGGGCCTTATCGCGGGCGCCTGCCAAGGCCATGAAGTACTGATCCTTGGCCACCGGATCGACGGCTGCCTTGGCGAGGGCGTACAGGCGATCGTAAAGGCCTCCATCCGCCGCCAAACCTACGACCCTGAGGACCGGTTGTCTGATCGAGGCCGGCAAGCGGCCGGGATCGTCTGGGTGTGCCAGGAAGTCGGCAAAGCGCGTCCGCGCCTCACCAATCACCGCCGGATCCCCCAACTGGCCGAGTGCCCCAATCAGTTGTTCTCGCAATACGGCGACGTTGTCAGCTTCGCCGGACCGTTTGTCCCATCCGACAGGAGCGAAAGCTGGGCCGAGCATGCGGATCGCATATTTGGCGAAGACTTGCCGTCTCTCGAGACCCCAATAGAGACTGTCAATCGACAGGAAGGTCTCGATCACCTGGCTCCAGATTACGGTCTGGGCATCGGCCTTCATCCGGCGGGTCAGCTCGAGATAGGCCGCGACCGGCATGTCGCCCGCCTCGCCAATGGCCCATGTGTCATAGAGCAGGCCCAGCTGATCGCCGGGTGCCAGTTGCTCGAATGCTCCGGCCAGCTCGCGGAACGAGTCGTCGGAATACTTGCACCGGTAGTATGCCCTCTGGCCGTAATTTATTTTTATGGGTGCGGGACCCGCCACATCGGCCTGCACTGGGTCGAGACCGAAGGTGATTATGCTCGTGGGTGGCTTGTCGCGCACCGATGCCGCGATCACCGGAACATGCCAAACGAGGGGCTTACGAGAGTCCGCATCCAATCCAAAGCGGCCCTGGCGCAACGACAACTTGACGGTTTCGCCCACAGTCGAAGCGCTCTCCACGCTGATCAACGGCACGCCGGGCTGCAAAGTGAAGTCATCGGCGATGGCCTTTATGTCCTTCGCCCCGGCGGCAGTCAGCTCGGCCCATAGATCGTCAGTCACGGTGTTCTGGTATGCGTAGCGCTTCATGTAGGTGCGAACACCCTGCCGGAAGACCTTCTCTCCGACGTAGCTTTCGAGCATGCGGATGACCGCCTGTCCCTTCCGATAAGTGATGTCGTCAAAGGCCTGGTCCGCCTGCTCCCCGCTTTCAACTTCCTGGACCACCGGGTGCGTGGTTGCCTTCGAATCTTGCCGCATCGCCCTTTGCCTGGCCGACTCCGACTGAAGCCACATCATCCATTCCGGATGGAATCTGTCGGTGGCCTTGTTCTCCATCCACGACGCAAATCCCTCGTTGAGCCAGAGGTTGTCCCACCATTGCATGGTCACCAGGTTTCCAAACCATTGGTGCGCCATCTCGTGGGCCACGACCACGAAAACGCGCTGCCGATCCGACTCGGTCGAGAGCGCAGGATCAATCAAGACTGACGTTTCGAAGTAGAGGATGGCCCCCCAATTCTCCATGGCGGAGAAGCCGCCGGCGCCGGGGGCGGCCACCAGATCGAGCTTGGGCAATGGATACGGCGTACCGAAATAGTCGTTGTAGTAATCGAGCACCTTGACGGTACTCTCCAAAGCGAACTGGCCCTTGTAGGCGCTTCCCGCTCTCGCCAACACGGATACCGCGACCCCATTGACGTTGGTTTCGAGGCGGTCCAGCTCACCGACGCAGACAAACAGCAGGTAGCAAGACATCATCGGGCTGGGCTGAAAGCGCACCAATCTGAGACCCGATCCCGAAGACTCCACTCGCTCGATCGGCATGTTCGATACGGCCGTCTCGCCCGCCTTGGTCGCGATGCTTACCGAGAATGTCGCCTTGCGCGCGGGCTCGTCCCAGCACGGCATGAAGCGCCGCGCTGCCACTGCCTCGAACTGGGTCAGCAGCATGTGCCGGGGGCCGGCGGGCGTATCATAGCGCGTGACGAAAAGCCCTTGCGCGCTTTCATTGATCTTTCCGAGGTAACGCATCACGAGATCGTAGGTGCCGGGCTGGATGACCTCGTCGAAATGAAGGTAAGCCCGCTGGCTGCCCGCATCGATCACGTGTCTTCCTGTGCGGACGCCTTGGCTGCCCCTCAATTCGACGGATTCGAATTCGAGCTCCAGGCTATTCAGGGCGATGACCGATGTCGGCTCCAACACCTTGACTGTTATCGTCGACCGCCCCGCGAAGGCCAGGGCCGCCACGCGAGGCACGATTTCGATGTCATAATGAATGGGGGCCACGTTCTGTGGCAGTTCAATTCGCGCCATGAGATCCTCCGCTGCACGTCCTGGTGGCGCGTCTCCCGCGGCCACCAGCTCCCGAACCAAACCAGTCTACTTGATCGCGGGAGTTGTGCGCGAACTAAAACGCAATGCCTGACGGGGCATTACCGGCAGCTTCTCATCGGGCACGTCCGCGCGATCAGCGGCGTGCCGTCGAGGCCCACGACCGACAGAGTCGTGCCGTCGAGCGCTAAAAGCTTCACCACGCTCATGGCGATCGGGTTCGGCCGCACCGGCGTGAGAAGCCGCTAGTTGTTGGCGAAGGACGCAACGAGCGCATCGACCTCCTTCTGATCCGGACCCTTGCACCGGGCGTTGACGCGCGGACCCGTAGCGTAGCCGATCCACAGCACGATCTCGTTCGACCGGGGCGCGTCATGGATCAGCACCGGGGTCGAATCAAAGGCATCGAGATCCCAACCCTCGTCGAGGGGGCCGTAGATCAGATCCACCGTCGTGCCTGGCGGACCCACTTTGGCGTGCCCTGGAATAATCACGCGACCGCGTTTGATCGCGCGACGCATCGCCATGCCGAGTCTCGGATGGATCATTGCGGCGCCATGCTCGAGGTCGCCGCCGGTGCCGACCAGCGCCGCCTTGGTGTAGGCACGCAGTTGCGCCGGGCTCGCGCCGAGCGCCGCCAGCGCCGTCTTGGTGAGCGTAGCCCCGAGCTCGAGCGAAGTGTCGATCAGAGGCTTGAGGTCGGCGCCAGCCGCCTTGCCGGCGAGCGGGTTCTCGAACACCGCGGCGATCGCGACGCGTCGCAGCGGGGGGCTGGCGCGAGCGCCGTACTCGCTGTTGATCTCTTCGATGAGAGTAACGGTCTTGCGGATGATCATGATGTGCTCGCTTGCGATGTCCGGTCAGGCATTTCCAGTTCAGCTCAAGACGACTGCCGACCCGTGATTCAGACCTCACCCAGTGCTGCTTACTCGCCCTTGTTCCGACCCACGACCGCCTCCGGGACCGAATCGACAGACGCGAAGTAGGGCTTGATGTCGATCAGCGGCGTGCCGTCGAGGCAGTCAAGCCCGATCACGGAGAGCGTCGTGCCTTCAACGCGCAAAAGCTTCACTACGCTCATCGCGATCGGATTCGGCCGCACCGGCGAGCGCAGTGCGAAGGTGCCGGACCGATCGCCGTGGCGCGGTGCCTGCACCAGCAGGTCACGCCGCGCCTGATCCATGAAATAGAGAATGACGAGATGGGTGCAGCCCGCAACGCCATCGAGCGCCGCGGCGTAGCGCGCATTGAGCTCGATGGTGCACACGGCGTCCGAGCCGCGTGCGTTCTTCGGGCATTCGTCGCGCGTCGTCCACGGCGTGCGGATGCGGCCGATGAAATAGACGCCAGCGTCGAAAATCTCCGGCAGCGTGACGGCGACCTCGCCGGGGCGAATTCCTTCATTCATGCGAGATCGCCGCTTGCGCCACGTCAGTTCACCGGCTTCACGTCGTCCGGCGCCTGCGGCGGCGTCTTGATGGCGATGGCCTTGAAGTGGCCGCCGTCGGTCTTGGTGCCCCCATGCGCGGTGCCCTTCGGAATAATGACGAGATCCCCCGGCTTGATCTGCACTTCCTTGTCGCCGAGCCAGATCGTGCCGGTGCCTTCGAGGTAATACTGAATCTCGTGGGCGTTCATGTGCATATGCTTCGGCACCGGGCCGTGCTGGACGGCGAGTGTCATCCCGTCCTGCAGGACAAGTGCCTTGGATCGCATTCCGGTGCCGGACGGCATGCTGAGCTTGTCGCCGGCGAGGTCGGGGACGTGAATCACCATCGGGGTGAGGTCGTTTGCGGCTTGCGCCTGTTGCGTTGGCAGCACGCGCGTCACAGTGGCGCCGGCCGCGAAGGCGAGCGCGAGCGAGCCGAGAAAGAGTGCGCGGTTCACGAGAACCTCCCTGATATTGTCTTGTTGTGCGGCGAACGGTAATCCGCCACGCAGCGGTTACACAAGGACGGCCTTTGCAAATCTCGATTACCGACATCACGAATGCGTTTCCGGATTATCGCGTCGCGTTCGTCGTGGCTGAGAGGCTGACGATCGCGCCGGAGCGGCCGGCGGCGCTCGATGCGCTGATCGCCCAGCGCGAGGCGGAAGCCCGCGCGCGCTGGAGCGGCATGGAGTTGTCGCAGATTCCCGGCGTCGCGGCGTGGCGCGCCGCCTACAAGGGCTTCGGCATCAAGCAGACACGCTACCGCTCCTCGGTCGAGCGGCTCATCAAGAACGTGCTGGCGGGCCGCCCGCTCGCGCGCGTGAATACGTTCGTCGATCTCTACAATGCGGTGTCGCTGGCCCACGTGCTGCCGCTCGGCGCCGATGACCTCGACCGGGTCACGCCGCCGCTCTCGTTCCGCACCGCGCGCGAGGGCGACAGCTTCGTCGACATGGCGGACATGGAGGAGGGCGGCGAGCCGGAGGCGCCGAAGGTAGGCGAGGTGGTCTACGCGGACGGCGACCATATCCTCTGCCGCCGGTGGAATTGGCGCCAGGACGCCCGTTCGATCATTCGGGCCGAGACCTCTCGTGCCGTTACCACGGTGCAGTCGAACGGTGCCGGTGACGTGGCGGCCGGTGCGAGCGATCTTATTGATCTAATTAAGATATTCTGCGGTGGCAGGTGCAACGTTGCCGTCCTGGACGGCGCTCGCCCAACGGCCGACCTCTGACGCTTTCCCCAAGAGACGAGCCGCCAGCCTTGCGCCCGCCCTTCCTCTGACATAAAGATATCCTTATATGTTTATGCGAAAGAGTTGGGAACCAGCCCATCATGCGTCCGGCGCCCCTCGACTTTGAATCCCTCCACGCGGTGCTGCGCGCCGCCGGCGAGGGCACGCGCCTGCGTGTGCTGGCGCTTTTGGCCGAGGCCGAGCTGACCGTCTCCGACCTCACCAAAATCCTGCGCCAGTCGCAGCCGCGCATCTCGCGTCACCTCAAGCTGCTCGCCGAAGCCGGCCTCGTCGATCGCTATCGCGAAGGAAGCTGGGCCTTCTATCGTCTTGGCGAGCGCGGCGGCGTCGCTGACATCGCGCAGACGCTCGTCGGGCGGCTCGATCCATCCGATCCCACCGTGATGCGCGATCGCGGGCGGCTTGCCGCCGTGCGAGCCGCACGTGCTGCAGCGGCGCAGACCTACTTCAGCCAGCATGCAGCCGAATGGGACCGCATCCGCCGCCTCCACGTGACCGATGCGGCAGTGGAGGCTGCGATCCAGACCGCGCTCGCCGACCGGCCGATCCGTTCGCTGCTCGACCTCGGCACCGGCACGGGGCGCATGCTCGAATTGTTCGGGCCCGAGATCGAGCGCGGGCTCGGCATCGACATGACGCTCGACATGCTGGCGCTCGCGCGCGCGCGGCTGGAGCGCGCCGGACTGAAGAATTGCAGCGTGCGGCAGGGCGACATCTACGAGCTGCCGGTGCCGAAGGACTCTTTCGACGTCGTCATGATCCATCAGGTACTGCACTTCCTCGATGACGGCGCGCGCGCCACCGCCGAGGCCGCGCGCACGCTGCGCCCGCACCGGCGGCTGCTCGTCGTCGACTTGGCGCCGCACGATCTCGAATTTCTGCGCGAGGAGCACGCGCATCTCCGCCTCGGCTTTGCGGCCGAGACGGTCTCGCAATGGATGAGCGCAGCCGGGCTCGACGTCGCGCTGCATCGCACGCTGCCGCCCGAGCCGGGCTCGGACGGAAAGATCGCGGTGTCGCTCTGGCTCGCGCGCGATCCGCGGCTCGCGGTGGTGTCGTCCGCTCAGGGAGTGGCGTGATGGTTGGAGATCTTGTGCGCGCGAGCCGCCACGCGGGCGTCCGCATCAACGTCTCGTTCGAGTTCTTCCCGCCGAAGACCGACGAGATGGAGCGCACGCTGTGGGACTCGATCGAACGTCTCGCGCCGCTGCAGCCGAATTTCGTCTCGGTGACCTACGGCGCAGGCGGCTCGACCCGTGAACGCACGCACGCGACGGTGAAACGCATCCTCGCCGAGACCTCGCTCACCCCCGCCGCGCATCTCACGTGTGTAAGCGCGACGCGCGACGAAGTCGACAGCGTGATCCGCGGCTACCACGAGGCAGGCGTGCGCCATATCGTGGCGCTGCGCGGCGATCCGGCGGGCGGCGTCGGCGACAGGTATGCGCCGCATCCGGGCGGCTACCGCAACGCGGCCCACCTCGTATCCGGCATCAAACGCATCACGGACGCGGAAGTGTCGGTCTCGGCTTATCCGGAGAAGCATCCAGACTCTCCCTCGATCGAGGCCGACATCGACATGCTTCGGCAAAAGGTAGACGCCGGCGCGACGCGGGCGATCACGCAGTTCTTCTTCGAGAACGACCTTTATTTCCGCTACCTTGAGCGCGTGCGCGCGCACGGCATCGACGTGCCGGTCACGCCCGGTATCCTGCCGGTGCAGAACTTCAAGCAGGCGAAGGCCTTCGCGCTGCGCGCCGGCGCCTCGGTGCCGGACTGGCTCGCGGCGCGTTTCGAGGGGCTCGATGACGATCCCGCGACGCGCAAGCTGATCGCCGCTGCTATTGCGGCCGAGCAGGTGCTCGATCTCGTCGATCGCGGTGTTTCCGACTTCCACTTCTACACGATGAATCGCGCCGACCTCGTCTACGCGATCTGTCATTTGCTCGGGTTGCGCCCCGCCGTGAAGGAAGCTGCTTGATGAGTGTTGATAAGACTCTGCGCGAAGAGGCGGCCAAGCGCATCCTCGTGCTCGACGGCGCGATGGGCACGATGATCCAGGAGTACAAGCTGGACGAAGCTGGCTATCGCGGCGCGCGCTTCGATGCCTGGAACCGCGAAGTCCGTGGCAACAACGATCTGTTGAACCTCAGCCAGCCGAAAGCGGTGCGTGACATCCATCTCGCCTACTTCCGCGCCGGGGCGGACATCGTCTCGACCAACACGTTCTCCTCGACGTCGATTGCGCAGGCCGACTACGGCATGCAGGACATCGCGTACGAGCTGAACTACGAAGGTGCGCGGCTGGTGCGCGCGGCCGCCCTGACCGCCGAGAACGAAGACCGGCGCAAGCGCTTCGTCGCCGGCGCCATCGGCCCGACCAACCGCACCGCATCCATTTCGCCGGACGTGAGCAATCCCGGCTTCCGCGCCATCACCTTCGACCAGCTGCGCGAGGCCTATGCCGAGCAGGTGCGCGGCCTGCTCGATGGCGGCGCGGACCTCCTCCTGATCGAGACCATCTTCGACACGCTCAACGCCAAGGCGGCGATCCACGCGATCCTCGACGAGACCGAAGCGCGTGGCGTGCGTGTGCCGGTCATGATCTCCGGCACGATCACCGACTTGTCGGGGCGATTGCTCTCGGGCCAGACGCCGGCGGCATTCTGGAATTCGATCCGGCATGCGGCGCCGTTCTCGGTGGGGCTGAACTGCGCGCTCGGCGCCAAGGAGATGCGCGCGCACATCGCGGAGCTCGGGCGCGTCGCGGACACGCTGGTCTGCGCCTATCCGAATGCCGGATTACCGAACGAGTTCGGGCTTTACGATGAAAGCCCCGAATACATGGCGGAATTGCTCGGCGAGTTCGCCACCAGCGGCCTCGTCAATATCGTCGGCGGCTGTTGCGGCACCACGCCCGCGCACATCCGCGCCATCGCGGAGACCGTGAAGGACAAGGCGCCGCGCCAGGTCCCGGCCATCGAGCCGCGGCTGCGGCTCTCCGGGCTTGAGTCCTTCACGCTCACGAACGAGATTCCCTTCGTCAACGTCGGCGAACGCACCAACGTCACTGGCTCCGCCAAATTCCGCAAGCTGATCACCGCGGGCGACTACAACGCGGCGCTCGCGATTGCGCGCGACCAGGTCGAGAACGGCGCGCAGGTGATCGACGTCAACATGGACGAAGGCCTGCTCGAGTCCGAGCAGGCGATGGTGACGTTCCTGAACCTGATCGCCAGCGAGCCCGACATCGCGCGCGTGCCGGCGATGATCGATTCCTCGAAGTTCAGGATCATCGAGGCCGGCCTGAAATGCGTGCAGGGCAAGGCGGTGGTCAACTCGATTTCGATGAAAGAGGGCGAGGAAGAATTCATCAGGCACGCGAAGGTCGTGCGCCGTCACGGCGCCGCCGTGGTGGTCATGGCTTTCGACGAGAAGGGACAAGCCGACACGTTCCAGCGCAAGACCGAGATCTGTGCGCGCGCTTACAAGATTTTGACGGAGCAATGCGGCTTCCCGCCTGAGGACATCATCTTCGATCCCAACATCTTCGCGATCGCGACCGGCATCGAGGAGCACAACAACTACGGCGTGGACTTCATCGAGGCGGCGCGCTGGATCCGGGCGAACCTGCCCGGCGTGCACATCTCGGGTGGCGTGTCGAATCTCTCATTCGCGTTCCGCGGCAACGAGCCGGTGCGCGAGGCGATGCACTCGGTGTTCCTCTATCACGCCATCAGAGCCGGAATGGACATGGGCATCGTCAATGCGGGCCAGATGGCCGTGTACGACGATCTCGACCCCGAGCTGCGCGAGGCCTGTGAGGACGTGGTGCTCAACAAACGCGCCGATGCGGCCGAGCGGCTGCTTGGCCTTGCGCAGCGCTTCACCGGCAAGGGCAAGGAAGCCAAGGAGGTCGATCTCGCCTGGCGCGAGTGGCCGGTCGACAAGCGGCTCTCCCATGCGCTGGTCCACGGCATCACGGATTTCATCGCGGACGACACCGAGGAGGCCCGCAAGCGCTCGACACGCGCGCTCGATGTGATCGAAGGCCCGCTAATGGCCGGCATGAACGTGGTCGGCGACCTGTTCGGCTCGGGCAAGATGTTCCTGCCACAGGTGGTGAAGTCCGCGCGCGTGATGAAGCAGGCGGTCGCGTACCTGTTGCCCTACATGGAGCAGGAAAAGATCGCGAGCGGCGCGGCCGCGCAGAGATCGGCCGGCAAGATCGTGATGGCGACCGTGAAGGGCGACGTGCACGACATCGGTAAGAACATCGTCGGCGTCGTGCTCCAGTGTAACAATTACGAAGTGATCGACCTCGGCGTCATGGTGCCAGCCACGAAAATCCTGGAGACCGCGAAAAGGGAGGGCGCCGACATGATCGGACTGTCCGGCCTGATCACGCCCTCGCTCGACGAGATGTGCCATGTGGCGGCCGAGATGGAGCGCGAGGGCTTCGCGCTGCCGCTGCTGATCGGCGGCGCCACCACGAGCCGCGTGCACACCGCGGTGAAGATCCACCCGAACTACCGGCGCGGGCAGACGGTGTACGTGACCGACGCGAGTCGTGCGGTTGGTGTCGTGTCGCAATTGATGTCGAAGCAGTTGCAGGGCGTCTTCGTGCGCGACGTGCGCGAAGAGTACGCGAAGATCGCGGCGGCGCATGCGCGCGGCGAGGAGAACAAGCGGCGGCTGTCGCTCGGCGATGCGCGCAAGAATGCGCTGCGGTTCGATTGGTCCGCCTACCGTCCGACGCGTCCGGGCTTCACCGGCACGCGCATCTTCGACAACTATCCGGTCGCCGAGTTGATCGACTACATCGACTGGTCGCCGTTCTTCTCCACCTGGGAACTGACCGGAAAGTTTCCCGCCATCCTCGACGATGAGAAATACGGCGAGGCGGCGCGCTCGCTCTACGAGGACGCGCGCGCGATGCTGAAAAAGATCGTGGACGAGAACTGGTTCAGGGCGGCGGCGATCGTCGGCTTCTGGCCCGCGCAGTCGCGGGGCGACGATATCCTGGTCGGCGATGATAATGTTCTGCACACGCTGCGCCAGCAGCTTGCGCGCCGCGAAGGCCGCGCCAACGTGGCACTCGCCGACTTCATCGCGCCGAAGGAGTCCGGTGTGCAAGACTACATCGGCGCCTTCGTCGTCACCGCCGGCATCGGCGAGGATGTGATCGCGGATCGCTTCAAGCACGCGAACGACGATTACTCGTCGATCATGGTGAAGGCGCTGGCGGACCGGCTCGCCGAGGCCTTTGCCGAGCGGATGCATCAGCGCGTGCGGAAGGAGTTCTGGGGCTATGCGGTGGATGAGACTCTCTCGAGCCGCGAACTGATCGAGGAGAAATATCGCGGCATCCGCCCCGCGCCCGGCTATCCGGCGCAGCCGGACCACACCGAGAAGGGCACGCTGTTCCGCCTGACCGGCGCCGAACGTATCGGCGTGAAGCTCACCGAGAGCTTCGCGATGTGGCCGGGCGCGTCGGTGTCCGGGCTCTATTTCAGCCACCCGGAGGCGCACTACTTCGGGGTCGGCAAGATCGAGCGCGACCAGATCGAGGACTATGCGCGCCGCAAGGGCTGGAGCGTGGAGGAAGCCGAACGCTGGCTTGCGCCGATCCTCAATTACGATCCGATGGCGATGGCGAGAGAGGCGGCGGAGTAGCACACACTCCGCTCATGCCCGCGAAAGCGGGCATCCAGTTCTTTCTTCGTTCGGGCTCTGGGTCCCCGCTTTCGCGGGGACGAGCGGATTGTGAGTCTTCAATCCGGCAGCGCGTCCACATCCTTCGCCACGACCGCAAACCGGTCCGCGATCGCGGCCAGCGCGTTGCGCTGCACCTCGTCCGCAGTCAGCGAGGCGCCGCCGAGCGGGTCGGGCAGGGGGCGCGTCGCGGTCGCGCTGGCAACGACCGTCGCCTTGAAGCCGAGATCGATCGAAGCGCGCGCGGTCGCTTCCACGCACATGTGGGTCATGAAGCCGACCAGCACGACATTCGGCTTCTTCAGCGCCGCGAGGCGGCTCGCAAGATCGGTCGAGGCGAAGGCGTTGGGCAGCGATTTGTGCACGACCGCCTCTCCGGGCGCGGGCGTTGCCGGCGAGGCGAATTCGAAGCCCGGCGTGTCGGGCCCGAACGCGCCGCCCGCCTTGCCCTGATGTTGAATGTGGATCACGGGGATCTGCAACGCGCGGGCGCGCTTGAGGAGCTTGCCGATCTCGTCCAACGCGGGCTGAACATTGGTGAGCGGCAGCTTGCCGTCGGTGTATTCGCGCTGCGCGTCGATCACCACCACGGTCGAATCCGACAACGGCGGAGGCGCGTTGCTCGCGCCGGCCATCTGCAACAAGGTCTTGGGTTCGTCTGCCATCAGAGCACTCGCTGGTTTGCGGATGCCCATAAACGACGAACACCGGGATGGCCATCCCGGTGCTCGTTGATCAGGTTATGGCTTGCGCCGGACTGCCGAACTCAGAAAGCCCCCAGCACGATTGCGCTCACGAATGCGACAACCGTCATCATCACCAGGACGTCGAGCTTAACGGCTAGACCCACGTGTAGCCTCCATGGTTGACCGCGAGTCGATTCTACCAAAGTCGCAGATGCGAACGAAGCGCATAACATGTTGCGCTGCCGAAGCGGCGGCGCGGCGGGCGATCCCGGATGCGAAAATTCCTCGCCAAGAGGCTGGAAGGCCTCGCGAAAAGTTTGCGCAGCGGCGAGCGATCACATTCCGTTTCAGTATGCGAAACAGCCCGTGAAGGCAGCCCCAAGGCCCGTCAGGTGCGGCGGGCGAGCGCCCTTTCGGTGAACAGCGCGGCTTCGAGCGCCAGTCGGTCGCGGCCGAATCGCCCGACGATCTGGACGCCGAGCGGCAGGCCGGTCGGGTCGGCGAGCCCCGGAATGTTGACGCAGGGCGTCCCCATCAAGGTCCAGAGCCAGTTGAAGCTCGCAACGCCGGTCGCGCCGATGCCATGCGGCGCCGCGCCGGGCGCGGACGGCGTCAGGATCGCGTCGTACTCGCCCATCAGGTCGGCGAGCGCGAGGCGCGCGCGGCTCGAGATGCGGCGCGCGTCGTCGTAGGCATCGACGCTATGTTTGCTCGCGTCGTCGAGCATCGAAACGGTCTTCGGCCCGAGCAGCGCGCGCTTGTTGTCGTATTCGTACGCGTAGGAGAGGCCGGCTTCGTAGTGGATGATGACCTTATGGGCGCGCCACGCGTCCTCGAGCAGCGGCGGCAGGGTGACATCCTTGACGCTTGCACCGGCTGCTTCCATCGCGCGCGCGGTCGTCTCCAGCGCGTTCTGCATGTCGGGCGAGGCATCCGCCCAGATGTGCGTGCGCACCAGCGCAACGCGCGGTGCGGAAGGGCTCGCGCGATCGATGCGCAGGTCGCGGCCGGTCATCGCGGCGGTGGCGTACGCAACGTCCGCAACGCTCGCCGCGTAGAGCCCGACCGTGTCGAGCGACCACGCGTAGCATTTGACCCCGATGGTCGGGATCAGCTTGTAGGAGGGCTTGAACGCCGCGACGCCGCAGAACGCGCCGGGCCGGATCACCGAGCCCGCGGTCTGCGAGCCGGTGGCGATCGGCACCATGCCGGCAGCAACAGCAGCAGCAGAACCGGAAGACGAGCCGCCCGGCGTATGCTCGAGATTATGCGGATTGCGCGTCTTGCCGGTCTGCTGGTGCGCGAACTCGGTGGTCACCGTCTTGCCGAGGATCGTCGCGCCTGCCCGGCGCAGCATGGTCACCGAGGAGGCATCGGCGGCCGGCCGGTGGCCCTTGTAGGCGGCGGAGCCGTATTCGGTCGGCATGTCGGCGGTGTCGTAGATGTCCTTCAGGCCGACCGGCAGGCCGCGCAACGCGGAGGCGCGCAGCGCGTCGGCATTCTTGCGTGCGTATGCGCGCGCATTGTCGATATCGAGATAGATGAACGCGCCGACCTCCTCCTCGCGCGCCGCGATCGCCGCCGCGCAGAGATCGACCACGCCCTCCGGCGTGATCTCACCCGACTCGACGCGGCGTGCGAGATCGAGGGCAGAGAGCAGTGGGCGGTCGCGGCGTTCAAGCATGCGTGTCTCCCGTGGTCAGGCGGACCGTAGCGCGGGAGATGGTGGAATGCACCGGGGGGCGCGGAGCTCACTCCGGCCGATATCCGCAGGTTGCATTCGGTGATAGGTTCTCGATGCCTGCCGAAGGGGGCTTCGATGCTCGATTATTTCAGCCAGGTCTCGATCTTCAATTCCGCGCTCGCGATGTTTCTGATTCTGGGCGTGAACTTCGCGTTCACACTTGTCCACATCCTGCAGGAATGGAAGGGCGAGTCCGTACCGCTCTGGCGCGTCTTCGGCGCGGTGATCGGACTATTCATTCCGAACAAGTGGGGATTTCCAACGTTCACTGTCGGGCTGTGTTTCCTTCAATGGCTGGTCGGCGTGATGGCGATCACGGGGTGGGTCCCGCCCTTTGTGTCGGCGTCGGCCCCTTACTGGGCGATCGGCGCACTGGTCGGAGCGCGTCTTGCCGACAGCGCGGTGTCGCACTGGTTTCTGTATGGCCGTGGCTATCGACCCAACCCCGGGCTCAAGTCCACGGTGCTCTATGTCGCGGAAGCGATCTTTATTCTTGTGGCGTTCCACAAGGGCTATGCGGCTCATCCGCATACATGGTGGTTCGGCTTTCTGTGCGGCGCCGGCTTCTTCATCGTCCTGGTGTGGGCCGGACTGTGGCTCCTGCGCTTGCTCGTGCCGTCGTGGCGGCGCGAAAAATGGGTACGCGGCCAGCCGATCCCGGCTTGGGCGCGGGAGTAGCGGTTCGAGAGTTTTCAAAGCCGCTGCCCGCGAGCGGGTCGATCCCGCGGCAAGGATCGGGCAAGATCGCCATTGCGGGAACGCGGCGAAATTCAAGGGAAGCGGACATGAAGACGCGCAAGGCCGGCGCGATCCGGATCGGCGGCGGCTCGGGATTCCTGAACGACCGCGTCGATGCGGCCCTCGAACTGGTCGAAAAGGGCAATATCGACGTGCTGATGATGGAAACGCTCGCGGAGCGCACGCTGGCGCTGCTGCATGTCGCGCGGCGCAAGGGCGGCCCCGGCTACTGGGACAATCTTGCCGGCCGGCTCGACGTGCTGCTGCCGGCGCTCTCGAAGCATCGAACGAAGTTCGTTACCAATGCGGGCGGCGCGGCGCCGATCGACTGCGCACGCATGGTCGCGCGGCAAGCGCGCGAGCGCGGCATCAAGCTCAAGGTCGCCGCAGTGACCGGCGACGACGTGATCGATCTGGTGCGCGCCTCCGATCCGGTGCTCGCCGAAACGCGCGAGCCCGTCTCCAAGCTCGGCACCGACATCATCTGCACCAATGCGTATCTCGGCGCCGACGCGATTGCGGCGGCGTATGCGGCCGGCGCCGACGTGATCGTGACCGGGCGCGTGACCGACTCGGCACTCGCGCTCGGGCCGATCATGGCAACGCTCGGTTGGGAGCTCAACGACAAGGACGCGATGGCGGCGGGCGTACTTGCCGGGCATCTGCTCGAATGCGGCGGGCAGGCGACCGGCGGTTACTTCGCCGAGCCGGGGCTGAAAGATGTGCCGGACGTCGACCGCATCGGCTTTCCGATTGCGGAAGTGCGCGAGGATCGCTCCATCACCATCACCAAGCCGCCGGGCAGCGGCGGGCGCATCGATCGCCACACCGTGACCGAGCAGATCCTCTACGAAATGCATGATCCCGGTGCGTATCTGACACCCGACGTTTCGCTCGACGTAACCGGCGTCGAGCTAAAGGAAACCGCACAAGACGAAGTGCGCCTCACCGGCGCGCGCGGGCATCGTCGCCCGGACACGCTCAAGGTTCTGGTCGGGGTGGACAGCGGGGTGCTGGCCGAGATCGAAATCTCCTATGCGGGCATCAACTGCGAGGCGCGGGCGCGCCTTGCCGCCGAGATCATCAAGAAGCGCGCGGCGCGCGACCCGATGCTCGGCAACCAGACCATCCAGTATGACCTGATTGGCGTGAACAGCCTTTGGCCAGGCGCCGCGCCGCACGACGTGCGTGAGGTGCGGCTGCGCGTTGCGGCCCGCGTGCCGCATCAGGC
>JBAVXH010000027.1:0-6258 GCA_049698215.1 Xanthobacteraceae bacterium
CTCGAGCGCCTCGCGCGCGCCGCCGACGAGGCGCGCATCGGGAAGCCACGCCAGCCCACGCGGACGCGCGACGTCCCACGTCCGAACGCGACCCCTGCCCTCCGCCATGGACGACGCCCGCAACTAGACAGGCTTCATGCTACTGCCGGTTGGATGGGGTTGGGCCCTGAACGGGTCAGGAACACCCAAGTATTTTCGGGACTTTAGTGAAGCCACTCGGCAGGACCTAAGTGGGCTTCCCTTCGCTGATCCAGCGTTGCATCGCGACCATCAACTCCGACGTTGGATAGTCTTGAATGTCGTCGTCTGAGAACCCTGCCGCAAGTTGCTTCTCGTAGTACCACTTTTGAAAATCTGCATAGGCATCACAAATCCGTCTGGCGCCTACAGCGGCGATATCAGCCTCGCTGACGAGCCAATTTCTCACTTTTCTGATTGCCTTCTGGTAGTCTCCCTCGTGCGGTTCAATATCGCAGCCCGCTAGGTCAGAGATCGCTCTTTGATAGCGAAAGCGCTTTTCTTCGAGAATAAGAATGCGTTTTCCGCGATGGTGATTCGAAAATTGGTGGCAGCCGTAGTCGATGCCGAGTTCAAACGGCATGTTCAATCGGTAGAAATCATCAGCTTTCTCGGCTTGGCAGCGACTAAGATCATGAATCGAGTACTTCGAATCTTTGATAAGCCCAATGATCTTCCGGAGTCTTACTTCCCCTGAATCTTGTCGCTCAGTGGCAACGCGCGGCTGAAAGCCCAAGTAAACGATGCAAAATAGCATCGCCTGGAGAATGGCTTGATACTCTTTGTCAAACGGACAATTGATAAATACGGACTTCTCGAAACTAGGCTGACGCAAGATCACCCTTTCGGTGAATGCGGATCACTTCCGTAAGTCACCCGCTCTCTGATCCTTCCGTCGCGTCCATGAATGTAAACTTCAGTGCGTTCGCTCTTTGCAAGTGTTCGAGCCTTATCGACTGCCTCTCTTTGTGTAGAGTAGCGTCCAGACGCGCGAACTGCACCGGTTCGTCGCACACTCCATTTGTCACCATTCGGTACGACGTGTTGACCTTTCTTGGACATCGACTCGGCTCCCATTCCAATTTCCAAAGATAGATCGCGACCACTACGATGCCAAGACTAGAACCTTAGGCCTTGGCGCTCTCTTTGGTGTAACTGTCGCGCAGGCCGACGGTACGGTTGAACACCGGCTTGCCGGGGGCGGAATCCTTGTCGCGCGCGAAATAACCGAGCCGTTCGAACTGCACCGGCGCGGGGGAATTATCCGCCGCCAGCGCCGGTTCGATCCGCGCATCGGTCACGATTTCCAGCGAATTCGGATTCAGATCGTTGGCGAAGTTCGCGACATCCGGCTCGGGCTTTACGAACAACGGATTGTAGAGCCGCATCTCGGCCGGAACCGAGTCCGCCGCCGAGACCCAGTGGATCGTCGCCTTCACCTTGCGGCCGTCCGGCGCGTTGCCGCCGCGTGTTGCCGGATCGTAGGTGCAGCGCAGCTCCGTGATGTTGCCGGCCGCGTCCTTCACCACCTCGCGGCAGATGATGAAATAGGCATAGCGCAGCCGAACCTCGGTGCCGGGCGAAAGCCGGAAGAATTTCTTCGGCGGGTTCTCCATGAAGTCGTCGCGCTCGACGAAGATCTCAGCGCCGAACTTCACGCGGCGCGTGCCGGCGCCGGCATCATCGGGGTGATTGACGGCCTCTAGCTCCTCGCCTACCCCCTCGTAGTTCGTGATGACGACCTTAAGCGGCTTAAGCACCGCCATGCGCCGCTGCGCTGATTTGTTCAGCACTTCGCGGATCGAGAATTCGAGCAGCCCCAGATCGACCAGGCTGTTCGCCTTGGCAACGCCAATGCGCTTGGCGAAATCGCCCAGCGCCTCGGGCGGCACGCCGCGGCGGCGTAGTCCCGCAAGCGTCGGCATGCGCGGATCGTCCCAGCCCGACACATGCCCGCCCTTCACCAGTGCGTTGAGCACGCGCTTCGAGAGCACCGTGTACGTGATATTGAGCCGCGCGAACTCGTACTGGCGCGGCCGTGAAGGCACCGGCAGGTTCTCGATGAACCAGTCATAGAGCGGACGGTGATCCTCGAACTCCAGCGTGCAGATCGAGTGCGTGATGCCCTCGATCGCGTCCGACTGCCCGTGGGCATAGTCGTAGCTCGGATAGATTTTCCATTCATCGCCGGTCCGCGGGTGCGTCGCATGCAGGATGCGGTAGAGCACCGGGTCGCGCAGGTTGATGTTGCCCGACCCCATGTCGATCTTGGCGCGCAGGACACGCGCGCCGTTGGGGAATTCGCCAGCGCGCATGCGGTGGAACAGGTCGAGGTTTTCGTCGGCCGGCCGATCGCGATACGGCGAGTTTTGTCCGGCCTCGGTCAGCGTGCCGCGGGTCAGCCGCGTCTCCTCCTGGGTCTGGTCGTCCACATAGGCCTTGCCGGCGCGGATCAGCTCCTCGGCCCAGCCGTAAAGGCGCTCGAAATAGTCCGACGCGTGATAGAGATGCTCGCCCCAGTCGAAGCCGAGCCAGCGCACGTCCGCCTCGATCGCGTCGATGTACTCCTGCTCTTCCCTGGTCGGGTTGGTGTCGTCGAAGCGCAGATGGCAGCGTCCGCCGAATTCCTGCGCGATGCCAAAGTTGAGGCAGATGGATTTGGCGTGCCCGATATGCAGATAGCCGTTCGGCTCCGGCGGGAAGCGCGTCACCACGCTCCTGTGCCGCCCCGCCGCGAGATCGTCCGCCACGATGTCGCGGATGAAATCGCGCCCGGCCTCCGAATCGATCTTCTCTGCGACGGACATCATGAAATCCCTGTGGCCCAAGCCACGACGCGCCGGATATAGGCAAGTTGATGGCCCTTGCCAAATGTGTTGAATCGCGCGCCGCTGTGATACACGCCGTCCCTCATGAGTGAAATCGTCACCCGCTTTGCGCCCTCCCCGACCGGCTTCCTGCATATCGGCGGAGCGCGCACTGCACTGTTCAACTGGCTCTATGCGCGCGGGCGGGCTGGCCGCTTCCTGCTGCGCATCGAGGATACCGACCGCGCACGCTCGACCGACGAGGCGATCGCGGCGATCTTCGATGGCCTGCAATGGCTCGGCCTCGAATGGGACGGCGAGCCGGTGCACCAGTTCTCGCGCGCCGCGCGCCACCGCGAAGTCGCCGAGCAGATGCTCTCCACCGGCACCGCTTATCGCTGCTACGCGAGCCCGGACGAGCTCAAGGACATGCGCGAGAAGGCGCGCGCGGAGGGCAAGTCCAAGCTCTATGACGGGCGCTGGCGCGACCGCGATCCCTCCGAGGCGCCGCCGGGCGTGCCGCCCGCGATCCGCCTGAAGGCGCCCCTCACCGGCGAGACCGTGATCGAGGATCAGGTGCAGGGCCGCGTGGTCTGGCAGAACGAGAACCTCGACGACCTCGTGCTGCTGCGCTCCGACGGCACCCCGACCTACATGCTCGCCGTCGTGGTCGACGACCACGACATGGGGGTCACCCACATCATCCGCGGCGACGATCACCTCACCAACGGTGCGCGACAGACGCAGATTTACCAGGCGCTCGGCTGGAGCGTGCCGGCGATGGCGCACATCCCGCTGATCCACGGGCCGGACGGCGCCAAGCTCTCCAAGCGTCATGGAGCGCTCGGCGTCGAGGCCTACCGCGCGATGGGCTACCTGCCGGCGGCCATGCGCAACTATCTGGTTCGCCTCGGCTGGGCCCACGGCGACCAGGAAATCTTCTCCACCGAGGAGATGATGGCCGCCTTCGACCTGCCGGCCATCGGCCGCGCGCCCGCGCGACTCGATCTCGCGAAACTCGACAACCTCAACGGCCATTACATCCGCCAGCTGGCGGATGCCGACTTGATGGCCGAGATCGAGCGCGTCCTACCCTACGTCCCAGGCGGCGCCGAGCTCGCCGCCAAGCTGACGCCCATCCTGCGCGAAAAACTCATTGCTGCCATGCCCGGCCTGAAGGAGCGCGCCAAGACCCTGGTCGAGCTGATCGACAGCGCGCGTTATCTCTATGCCGACCGGCCGCTGCCCCTTGATGAGAAGGCGGTGGCACAAATGACACCCGAGGCGCGCGCCGTACTCGGCCGCGTCGCGCGCGATCTCGCGATGGTCGACCCCTGGAGCGCGGAGGGCGCGGAAACCGCGGTGCGCGCCTTTGCGGAACGCTCCGGCGCAAAGCTTGGCGCGATCGCTCAGCCGCTGCGCGTCGCGCTGACCGGCCGCACCACCTCGCCCGGCATTTTCGACGTGCTTGCGGTGCTGGGCAAAGCCGAGAGCCTGGCGCGGATTGCCGATCAGGCCGTCGGCCCTGCGGAAGGGTTGAGCGCGGCCCGCTGAGGGCACCGGGCGACGCCTGCGCCTTGCAGGGCTGCCTTGGATGGGTTACGTGGATAACAGTTTTGCTGCACCGCACGCCTCCCGGGAATCCTAAGCGAACGGTGAGCTTTTAGGCTTCCTCCGGCCCGCGCGGAGGCGGCCGGAAAGGCCTCCCATGGACGCCAAGACGCCGCCCGCCCACGGCCAGAACACCAAGTCCGCACAGCTCACCATCGGCGAGAAGAACTACGCCTTCCCAGTGTACGAGGGGACGGTCGGCCCGGATGTGATCGACATTTCCAAGCTCTACGGCGAGGCCGGCGTCTTCACCTACGACCCGGGCTTCACCTCGACGGGAAGCTGCGAGTCCAAGATCACCTATATCGACGGCGACGAAGGCATCCTGCTCTATCGCGGCTATCCGATCGAGCAGCTCGCCGAGAACGGCGACTTTCTCGAGACCTGCTACCTGCTGCTCTACGGCGAACTACCGACCAAGTCGCAGAAACAGGACTTCGACTATCGCGTGACGCGTCACACGATGGTCCACGAGCAGATGAGCCGCTTCTTCCAGGGCTTCCGGCGCGACGCGCACCCGATGTCGGTGATGTGCGGCTCGGTCGGCGCAATGGCGGCGTTCTATCACGACTCGACCGACATCTCCGACCCGATGCAGCGCATGATCGCCTCGATGCGCATGATCGCGAAGATGCCGACGCTCGCGGCCATGGCCTACAAATATTCGGTCGGCCAGCCGTTCATTTATCCGCGCAACGATCTCGATTACGCGACCAACTTCCTGCGCATGTGTTTCGCGGTGCCGGCCGAGGAGTACAAGCCGAACCCGGTGCTGGCGCGCGCGATGGATCGCATCTTCATCCTGCACGCCGACCACGAGCAGAATGCGTCCACCTCGACGGTGCGGCTCGCGGGTTCCTCGGGCGCCAATCCGTTCGCCTGCATCGCGGCCGGCATCGCCTGCCTCTGGGGCCCGGCGCACGGCGGCGCCAACGAGGCGGCGCTGAAGATGCTCGCCGAGATCGGCACGGTCGACCGCATTCCCGAGTATATCAAGCGCTCGAAGGACAAGAACGACTCGTTCCGCCTGATGGGCTTCGGCCATCGCGTCTACAAACACTACGATCCGCGCGCCAAGATCATGCAGAAGACCGCGCACGAGGTCTTGAACGAGCTCGGCATCAAGGACGATCCGCTGCTCGATGTCGCGATGGAGCTCGAGCGCATCGCGCTCTCGGACGAGTACTTCATCGAGAAGAAGCTCTATCCGAACGTCGACTTCTATTCGGGCATCACGCTCAAGGCGATGGGCTTCCCGACCAGCATGTTCACCGTGCTGTTCGCGATCGCGCGCACCGTCGGCTGGATCGCGCAGTGGAAGGAGATGATCGAGGACCCGAGCCAGAAGATCGGCCGGCCGCGCCAGCTCTACACCGGCGCCACGCGGCGCGAGTATCAGCCGATCTCGCGAAGGAAATAGGTCGACGCGATAACGCGCAGAATGGCCGGGCCTGTCCCGGCCATTTTGCTTTTCGAGAGCCGGCTGTTGAAAGCTGGTATTTCGTTACCCAGAGCCATGCGCGACTTGCCTTGATCCTATTTATCGTCTATATTCCTAGACATGATCTGGTCCCCCTACCGCAACGCCATCAGCCACGCGCCCCGATCCAAGCCGAGCCCCGATCAGCCTTTGCTCTGCGACCGCCCCCGCGGCGCGCGGCGATCGCACATCCCCGCCACGGTGAGGGAAGTGCGCCACCTGGTCGAAACCACCCTGATGACCTATGCGGAGATCGCGCAGCGCACCGGTGTCGCGCGCGGGACCATCTGGCACTGGTCAAACACTCGCAAATGGATGCGGCCCGGCTTCGCGCCGCGGTGG